>VMDB01000093.1 GCA_008081075.1 Halieaceae bacterium | reverse complement strand
ACATGAGCTCACACCGCAGTTTCAGATTTGGTGCCAATCGGCCTTGACCTGGGCCACGTTCGAGGGCGGCGTCAAAGTGCCCGGTCAAGCATTACCGGTGAAGTAGTCGCGGAGAAACCCGCCAAAGAAAGCCACCACACACTTCGGACTCAGACGTCCATTCCAGATCACAAATACTCGTCCAGAAACGCCAAATAGGCCTCCGCAGCGGTAATTCTATTTTCACGCTTGCGAAAGCCGTGCCCCTCATCCTCAAACAGCACATAACGCACCGGCACACCGTTTTCGCGCACTTTTTCTACCAACTCATCGCTCTCGACCTGCAGTACCCGAGGATCGTTGGCGCCCTGCACCACCAATAATGGCTTGGTGATATTTTGGGCGTGAAAGAGCGGTGAAATGCGAGTCAAACGATCGGAATCTGTCGCCGGATCTCCCAACTCGTCATACAGCGCCGTACGAAACGAACCCCACCAGTCGGGAATGGAGGTTAACGTCCTCAGCCAGTTGGTCACACCAAAAATATTGATACCCACCTTAAACACATCGGGTCTGAACGCCAGCGCTGCGGCAACCATATAGCCGCCATAGGATCCCCCCATCACCCCTATACGATCGCCGTCTACCCAGTCCAAGCCACCCAGATACCCGTGGGCCGCGACCACATCGTCGAGATCGTCCTCACCGTGCCGCTTGTCGTCGAGGTGGAAAAAGGTTTTGCCGTAACCGCTCGACCCGCGGTTATTGATGCTGAAAACCGCGTACCCATGGTTGAGCAAGTACTGAATTTCGGCGCGGTAACCTTTCCTGCTTTGACCTCCGGGACCGCCATGGACATTAATCATCATCGGCACCGGTTGTTCGGCATTCGCTTTTTTGGGCCGATATAGCAATCCGGGGACCTCGAGCCCATCGAAACTGGGAAATCGAATGACCTCGCTGGCGACCAAATGCGATTGATCGATTGCCTCATTGAGCGCTCTGGTCAGTCGCAGAGGTTCGCCACCGATGGGCATATAGAAGAGATCCGTTGGCGAGGTATCGCTATCAACGCCAACCGACAGTGATGCCTCGTCACGACTAAATCGCACCTGCGAGATATCGCCATTGGGGAGAACACCCAACTCAAGTTCTATCTCTGCCTGTCGGTCGAGCACCCTCAGGGCTGTTCTGGCATCCTCGTTAATAGCAACCACCCGGTAACGCCCTGAAGGAGAAAAATCAACTGACACCACGTCCCACTCGGCCGCGTACTCCAGCGCCCTCTCTCCCGTCTCAAGATCCAGCGCCCAGGCCTGAGTAAACTCTCCGAACTCATCGGTGGCGTAAACCAGCGCTTTGCTATCGGGCGAAAACCCAAACACCGAGTGACTTACTGGCACATCATGAGGCGTGATATTGACCAGTTCAGGGGTATCCAGCGTTACATCAACCAAAAAGAGGTCGCTGTCGGTATTGCTGTTGTTGCGCGTAAGCACGACCCATCTGCCGTCGGCGCTGACATCATTAAGCTCGAGTCCCTCGGTGTTGGTGTAAATCAGTTGTCTTTGGTAGTTATCTGCGCTGTAGCGATAAACGTCAAACGCGGCGCTGTCACGTTCGTTGGTAAAAACAAAAAAAGCGGCACTATCCGCCGACCACCCCACAAAGCCTGCCTTGACCCGCTCGCCTGGCGTGAGGTCAAGGGATTCAGCGGTAGCGGTTTGAACAAAAACGTGTGTGAGCTCGTCGCCATTCCCATCCTGGGTATACAAAAAACGATCGTCGCTTGGGAACCAGCCGACCGCGTAAATACCGGAGTCTGTAGAGGACGTCAGTGGTTCTCGCGCGCCACTTTTCACGTCGACGCGATAAGCATTAAAAATACCCGTCTCGTCGCTGCTGATCAGTAAGTCACCAGACTGCGCAGAAAACGCGTTCCTCGGGTCTCGCGCAGAAAAAAAGCGCGTCGTCTGAAAGAACGTCGAGGCTGGGTAAGTGGCGACCTCCTGAACTTCTGTCTGCGCTGCCTTCTGGCCGCAGCCAGAGCCCAACAAAATAAATGCCGCGATCGCAATCAAAGATTTTTTCATTATTAGAGTGCCTCTGCCCATGGATGGGTAATCGAAGGGACACCGATCCCTCAGTCAGTTAAGGTCGGTCGGTGCCCCAGTGATGTCTGTTCTACAAGGCCGAAGTGTCCGCTAGTTCGGCAATGTTGTCATCGCCTTTAAACACGTCACTCGCCGCGGGCTCTACGCCCGGGGTATTGCACGCTTAGCAGCCTTAACCGCCTCGACCAAGGCTAAGATCCGGCGAGACACGCCGTAACCGCGGCGATCTCCTCACCCTCGTTATAGATGTGAGGACTCAGGCGCATGCCGGTGCGCCTGAGATCAAACGCAATGTCAGACTCTCGCATTGCGCCGGCTATCCGCTGCAACTGCTCTTCTGGATATTGCAACACCACGGTTCCGCTTCGTAGCGCAGAATCCCGGGGAGACACGCAGTGCTCATCGGACACCCCACGCAAGAGTT
>VMDB01000112.1 GCA_008081075.1 Halieaceae bacterium | reverse complement strand
TTTTCGGGTGGCGTCGATGTCCTGATTAATAATGCAGGGCTGGGGGGTACTTGTTCGCTCCTCGACATGACGGACGAGGCCTGGTCGCAAGTGCTCGAGGTCACGTTAACCGGCACCATGCGCATGACGCGCGCCATGCTGAGGCCCATGCAGGCGCGGGGAGCCGGTGTGATCGTGAACAATGCTTCGGTTCTGGGGTGGCGCGCCCAAAAGGAACAAAGCCATTACGCGGCGGCCAAGGCGGGGGTAATGGCGTTGACCCGCTGCGCTGCGCTGGAGGCCGCCGAGTTCGGCGTGAGGATCAATGCGGTTGCGCCCAGCATTGCGCTACACGATTTTTTACGAAAAACCACGCCGGAGGCGTTGCTTGAGGAGCTGGCCGCACGCGAGGCGTTTGGTAGGGCCGCGGAAGTCTGGGAGGTCGCCAACGTAATGATGTTTTTGGCATCGGACTATGCGAGCTATATGACGGGTGAGGTCATCTCGGTATCGAGCCAACATCCATGAAAGGACTAGGGCACGATGTGAAATGCCTGGACCTGACGCACGACGCACAGAGGAGTGGTCATGAGCGAGGGTAAATGGGATCGTGAAGTCGATGTGTTGATTGTCGGTTCGGGCAACGGTGGCTTGACCGCAGCGATCTGTAACTGGGAGATGGGTGCCCGGGATATTTTGTTGATCGAGAAAGGCGACAAAGTCGGTGGTACCAGCGCCACTTCAGGCGGTGGTATCTGGATCCCCAATAGCCATTATGCGCAAGCCGCGGGTGCCGAGGATTCACGAGAGGCCGCCAAAACCTACTTGATGAATACCCTCTTTGGTGAGGACGTACCCGAGGCGCTGATCGATACGTATCTTGAGAATGGCCCCAAGATGCTGCGTTTTTTACACGATTGTTCGGATGTCAGGTACGAATCGCTCGAGCATTACCCTGATTACTACACCAACATGGAAGGCGCGCGCGCGGGGCACCGCTCCCTAGAGCCCGCGCCGGTGATGGCCTCGGAGTTAGGCCCTAGCTGGCGCAATATGACGTGGACGCACCACATGATGCGGATGTTTAACCGCATTCACTTTACGCAGGTAGAAGCCCACACGCTGATGGTGCAGCTGCCAGGCTGGAAGCGACTACTTGCTGGCATGATCTGGGACTACGCCCGGGATATTCCGTGGCGGCTAAAGACGTCGATTTCGCGCCGGTTGTGCTGCGGCTCAGCAGGCGTTGCCCGACTTTACTTGTCGGTGCTGAAGCGAGAGATTCCCGTTGAGCTCAACACGCGCATGACGCGGCTCATCGCCGAAGACAATGCCGTTATCGGCGCGGAGATAGTCAGGGGTGGGTGCACCGAGCGCGTTCGCGCGCGCAAAGGCGTCGTTCTGGCAGCCGGCGGGTTTGAAAAGAATCAGGCGTTGCGCGAGCAGTACTTACCAGCGCCCACCAATACGGAGTGGAGTGCTGGCAATCCGCTCAACGAAGGTGATGCCCTCACAGCGGGCCTGGCGTTGGGTGCGAGAACCCGTTTAATGGGGGATGCTTGGTGGACGACTACGCTGGTGGTGCCCGATGAGCCGACGCCGAGGCTCGCCATCATGGAAAAATCCTTTCCAGGATCTTGTGTGGTGAATCGAGCGGGAAAACGCTTCGCGAACGAGTCGCAGAACTATATGGCGTTTCAGAAGGCGCTCTTTAAAACGCATACGGCAGAGACCCCCAATGCGCCTGCATGGCACATCTTTGATGCGCGATTTAGGAAAAATTATATGGTGGGCCCCATGATGACTGAGGCCATGAAACCCGATTGGCAAATACCCAAGAAGTGGTTCGAGACAGGTTTTGTGGCCAAGGCGAATACCGTCAGGGAGTTAGCCGAGCAATTGGGTATTGACCCCGAGGGCTTGGAGCAGACGATTACCGACATGAATGCGTATGCGGTCTCTGGGAAGGACGAGGCCTTTGGGCGCGGCGATTCTGCTTATGACCGGTACTATGCTGATCCGTCGATCAAGCCGAATCCCTGCCTGGCGCCCATTGATCAGGCGCCGTATTACGCGATGCGAATTGAGGCGGGTGACTTTGGCACTTTGGGTGGGCTCGATACGGATATCCACGCAAGGGTAATGCATGAAAGTGGCGAGGCGCTCAGTGGGCTTTATGCGATCGGCAACTGCGCCGCCGCGATATTGCCGACCTACCCGGGCCCGGGCGCGACCTTGGGGCCGGCCATGACCATGGCGTATCAGGCCGCCAAGCATATGAACCAATTTCAGGATTGAGGCTCACGATGCTCGACTTAGAGGCGATTGAATACATCAAGCAGCTCAAAGCGAGATACTTTCGCTTTGTCGATACCCGGGATCTGGAGGGGCTTCGCTCGGTATTTACCGACGATGCGACGGCACATTTCAAGGGTGCGGATTACGAGTTCGAGCTCAATGGTTGGCAAGCGCTGGAAGCTTTTTATAAAAAGTCCTTCACGCCCACAACGTTTGGCATGCACAACGGGCACCATCCCGAGATCACGGT
>VMDB01000205.1 GCA_008081075.1 Halieaceae bacterium | reverse complement strand
CGACCGGCACTGATGAGCGCCCATTGGGGAGCGACCCATTTAAGCAGGGCATAACTACTCGATGAAGCACTACCATGGTGTGCGAGAACCAAGACATGCGAGGAAAGCGCGGCCCGCCAATATCGCACCACTTCACGCTCCCGCGCCGCAGACATATCTCCCAATACCAGCAATTGATGCCCGTTGACACTGAGCATAAAGCCACAGGATTGATCATTGGTATTCAAGGCGCCCTGCCCCGAACCATTAACCAACATGATCTCTACTGTGGCCCATCGCCAGCGCTCACCGTTCCTGCAAGGCTCACCGGCGAAACCCAGATGCCGCTTTATCGGCATGCGCTCTGACAAAAAAGATACGCCACCACTGTGGTCTCGATCGGCATGGCTGACCAACAACACATCGATGACGTCGATACCCCGAGATCTGAGGTAAGGCAGCAGTATTTTCTCCGCTTGGGTGAAGCCCCCGGGGTAACCATCCCCGGTGTCATAAAGCATAGTTTTTCCATGGGTCTCTATGACGATGGCAAGTCCCTGACCAACGTCGAGAAGCGTTACCACTGTCTCGCTGTCTGTTCTTGGCATTGCGAGCGCCAGTGCCATCGTCACCAGATAAGCCGCAACTGCGGACCGCCTGTGACTCATCCAGCAAAATGCACTCGCCAATCCCAAAATAAAGCCGGCCAAAGGTAAGGGCTGTCGCACCATCGTGCAAAAATCGCACGCTCCCAGCAGCCCAGTGGCAAAGGGCATCAAAAATTCCCAGAGCCAGACACTCATTTCCAGGAAGACCGTTGAGACCGAGGGTAAAAACCCGCTCAATAACGCCCCGGCAAATCCCGCAGGCACCATAATCATGGTGACGGCAGGAACCATGACGATATTTGTCAGGATACCTAGCCAGCTCGCCTCGCCGAACCAAAAAAGCGTCAGCGGCGCCATCAGAAATACCAACTTGAGCTGCATCAACAACAGACCGGAGACGGAACGGCCATTGCTGGTGTCGGCCACCAAAATCCAGGTGGCCACGGCGCTCAGCCAAAAGCTGGGGCCCAGCGCTATGTGCGGTTCCCAGAGCAACATCACCGCCATGGCGAGTAGCAGTGAGCGTCGATTTTCGCTCGGCCACCCCAGAAGGTGCGGTACTTTAGCTGCGAGGAGCATCAAAAGCGCCCTTTGCGCCGGTAACGGTGCGCCAATCAGGAGCACATAAAGTCCCGAGACAGCTAAAACGCTCGCCGTCGCGAGGGTATCCGTGCCACGATCACGCGGCACCCGCCAAAGCCGGCGCGGAAGCTGAGCGATTTGCGCGACGAATCCAGCCAATAGCGCGATATGCAAGCCGCTGATAACGATCAAGTGCACGATGCCCAGTTGCTTCAGCTCCGACCAGAGTGGCTGTGAAATCCCCCGGGAGTCGCCCAAGAGTAAGGCTCGAAGAACAGCCCAACCCTCTCCCTCTCGCTGCGACCATTCATCGAGGAGCCGAAGACGAAAACGCTCCAGCCAATGACTCTGAGTGACTTGATCAAGTGGCCCCATCACGGTGGCGGCTGCATCCACGGTTCGGGCGGCCCAACGCGCCTGATCAGGGAGCGTGCCCGGATTTAATTGACTGCTGACGGACCTGAGTCGCATGGGTCCTGAAACCGTCGCGCCGTATCGCAAAGATTGATCCCATTGCGTGGCATCTAGGTGCTGACTAACCCGGATCCGTTTAGGGCCTTTACATTGATCATCTGACAGCCCCTGCACTACGAGCTCAGCTTGCACCCGCCAGCCTCCCCACACGGCGAGCTCAGTAGTTGGCAAGGTATCGATACGCCCCTTTATTATCAGGGTCTGACCAAGGCAGGCCCCAGGCAACCGGGTATCCAGCCAGAGAACCCCATTGACCGCACCAACAATCAAACCAAGCAGCGCCCATGCCATCGCCACCTGTCGCAAACGCCACAGCGCTGGCAAAAGCACAGCGACCATCAATCCCCAGCGAGGGTCAGGAAGGGCAAGACTCATCAGAATTCCCGCCATCATGGCCAGGAGATCTTTGGTTCTGAGAGCGCCCACGGAGTCACGCTGGTGGTCGAAAGTTCTCAGGCGGCGCACACTGGAGAGACTCGTCTTGACGAGGCCTCATTGGAGCGGGAGTCTCCTCTTACGCCAACATCACTGGTCAAATCGGAGCGCCAAAAGATTAAGATAGGCGTCTTGTATTGACCTGGATGCCAGACCGGACAAATGCTCAAGAAACGCCTCAGCAAATGGATCCCAACGCCGGGAAAGTTGCGACAGCACCAATCGCTGAAAATCTTTGGCAGTTGGACCGAGGAAACTCGGCTATGGCAACTTAGTCGCCACAGCGCGACGAAGGCATTTGCCATAGGCCTCTACTGCGCAATGCTGCCGATCCCCGGACAGATGTTCATCGCTGTGGCCCTGGCAATCATCTTTACTGCCAATCTGCCCCTGAGCTTCGCGCTGATCTTCATCACAAACCCCCTGACAATGCCCGCCATTTTTTACGGTGCCTACAAGTTGGGGGCATGGCTCATGGG
>VMDB01000227.1 GCA_008081075.1 Halieaceae bacterium | reverse complement strand
TCCTTCGAGCGCTTCATTGGAATTCTCATCGAGCACTACGAGGGTGCTTTTCCGCTGTGGCTGGCGCCCCGGCAAGCGGTGGTGGTGAATATCACTGATAAGCAAGCGGGCTATGCCAGTGAGGTGGCCGAGGGGCTGCGCGCGGCGGGCTTTCGTGTCGAAGCAGATCTCAGGAATGAAAAGGTTGGATTCAAGATCCGCGAGCTGGAATTGGCGAAAGTTCCCTATGTGGTTGTTGTAGGGGATAAAGAAATGGCCTCCGGCAGTGTGTCGGTGAGAGCGCGGCACGGACGCGACCTCGGATCGCTCAGCCTTGAGGATCTGATGCAAACACTTTCAGAGGAAGTCTCCAGAAAAGGGCGGTTGAGCACGCACTAAGCGCTCATTGGGGTCGCAGAGACACACTGTGCTCAGCCGCCATCGCAGAGCATCGCCACTTCGGCCAGGGCCTCATTCGCCGCGTTCGCATCTGCCTGCTCTCGATAGCGTTGTAGCGACCGCATGCAATGTTCGATTTGAGCGACTCTTATCGCGCCCAGGGTTTCTATTACCTCCTGATTTTCGGGGTCGCAAAATGCCGGACTGACCCGCCTCAGGTTGGCGATGGCTCCGCCGCGCTCCAGGGCGACGCACTGTCCGGGCCTGAGCCCGGTCTTGGCGCTGACCATCATTTGCATGCCACGCTCGCCGAAATCCAGCTGATACAAAATCGCTGCATCCTGAGTCGGCAGTCTCTCAGAAAGCCCGGGCGGGGCCGAAGTGTCGTCGGTTTGCGGGACGGTCGCCAGACTTTCTGACCCTGGGTCCTGCCGTAGGGCTGAGTGCGGCGGTAACCCGCGCAGGACGCCGGCGGGTAGATTGTCGGCCTCCCATGCGGTGAGATAGTGATGAGTTATGTACCCGTACTGAACGGTGATCGCGGCTCCAGCCGTCGAGGGAGAGGGTTGGCTTTTCACGTGTTGCGCAAGCCCCAGAGACAGCACTGTTATCACCATCGGCAGCGCAACAGCAGTACTGGTGAGCCAACGCGCCGCTGATCCAGATATGGAGTGGGCAAGCCCTTGGGCTTGTGGCGCTCGCTCAAGCGCATTTTCTGGCCTGTGGGGTATCGAACACATGTCGGGGCCTCTGTTTTAACCACACTGAGTATGCCTCAACGGAGCGGAATAGGGGATCTAACGCCCGGGGATAGCCGCTTTTTCATCGGATTTAAGTTGCAGACAGGGCGTCATATTTTTGTTACGTTTGATAAAACAACAAGAAGTACTTGGGCTAGTTTTGGGTCACGCAATCAGCACAGCGGCTCTTTGGGGCGCCAAAGCATTGGCTCCCACGCCGGCGTATGCGCTTCAACTTGAGAAAGTTATCGACTCGGCGGTCGCGCCCAGCGGGCTAATGCCCATGGTTCTCGCGGGGGACGCCTCCAAACTGATAGAGGCGCTTTGTGCTGAGTCGGATGTGACGCTCCTCGAGTTGGCGCAGCGTCAAGGCCGTGACTGCGCCGGCGCCATGCTGTCGTTGATAGAAAATGCGGAGACGGTGGCCGATGCCATCAGGACGATCCTGATGTACAACTGCCTCCATGCCGAGCCATTTTATTGGACGGGTAGTGTGCGCGGCGACCATGCAGCCCTCACCGGTTGGTTTGACAGGCCAGCAAACATGACGGTGCAGCAGGCCGAGCGGATGGTGCTGTTGGGCACGCTGCAGTTGGTGTCTGGCTTGACAGATGTACTGGGAGAGTCCTTTCGGCCGTTTTTGATTCGAATCAAACCGACCCAGGTCTCTACCGATTGGCCAGATCACTTTATGGGTGTCCCGATTGATGGCACGGCCACAGAGACGGAATTGCTCATTGATCGCGAGTGCCTCAGTAGAGCCAATCCCAATCGTCGCGCGCAGATTGGCGACGCCAACGTGCTTGAGATGAGAGAGCGCTATCAGGAAGAAGCCGCAGTAGCCTTGCTGAAAAACGACACCTGTAGCTGGATTCGGAGTCATTTGCCCTTGGGTGACTGTGACTTGACCCATCTTGCTTCCCGTTTGAACTGCGACAAGCGCACCTTGCAGCGCCGATTCGAGAAGCATCTTTCCTGCCGTTTTTCAGATCTGGTAGACGAAGTGCGGGCCGAGATGTGTTTGCCCTTGCTTGAGAGTGGGGTATTCCCCACGCAGGTGATCGCCGAGCAGCTGGGTTATGCCACTTCAGGTAACTTCAGCCGTTTTTTCCAGCGCCGCTTCGGTTGCACTCCCCGCGACTGGACCCGGTTGTCCCTAGACTCCTGAACGACGTTTTTTACTCCCGGTTTTTAGCGTTCGCTTTTCGGCGGTGCCCCCAGCGATCGTTCAGCCGGCGAAATGGAATAAATCCAGGCTGAAACGGCGAATTTGTCGCCTTTCTTTTCACTTGTGAATCGCCCCCGCCGGCAGTAAACTCGCGCACCTGTTTGTATTGGAGGAAGTGCCCGATTGTTCTTAGTAGCCCGGAATACTGCCTCTACCAACAAAACCTTGATGGGAGAACGGCAGTATCAAGAGCGAAGGCAACAGTAAAAAGGCGCTGACCAACGACCAGATAAC
>VMDB01000010.1 GCA_008081075.1 Halieaceae bacterium | reverse complement strand
AACGGGCAACCCCTATTGCCCAACGATCAACCCATTACCACGGACCACATCGCGGGCGCTCTGGCGCGAGTCATTGATATACGCGAGGCGTCCACCGCGGTATCCCGACTGGAGCGCATCAAAGGCGCTGCAGCCCGTTCCGGCACCCTCGATCCGCTGAGCCTGCAACGTATTCCTTATTTTTGCTCTGGCTGCCCCCACAATACGTCCACCAAAATTCCCGAAGGCAGTCGTGGTCAGGGCGGCGTTGGCTGCCATTACATGGTCACTTGGATGAATCGGGAAACCTACACCTTCTGCCAAATGGGTGGCGAAGGAATCACTTGGATCGGCCAGCAACCGTTCGTAAAGACCCAGCATATTTTTCAGAATCTGGGAGACGGCACCTACTTTCACTCGGGGTCCCTGGCGATCAGAGCCGCTGTCAGCGCGGGCATCAATATCACCTATAAGCTGCTCTTCAACGATGCTGTCGCCATGACGGGAGGACAACCCGTCGACGGGCAACTTAGCGTCGATCAAATTACGCATCAGGCGCTGCACGAGGGAGTCAAGCGCATTGCGATTGTGTCAGACGAGCCAGAAAAGTATCGCTCGGGTTATCAGTTTGCACGCGGCACCACAATCCATCATCGAAAAGCGCTCGACGTGGTGCAAAGAGAATGTCGCGAAATCGAGGGCGTCACACTGATCATTTATGATCAAACCTGCGCTTCGGAAAAACGGCGCCGGCGAAAAAGAGGAACGTACCCGGATCCCGCCAAGCGATTCGTTATCAACCATCGCGTCTGCGAGGGCTGCGGCGACTGTGGGGTTGCCTCAAACTGCACGTCTCTGCAGCCGCTCGAAACCCCCTTTGGCAGAAAAAGGGCAATCGATCAGTCCAGCTGCAATAAGGATTACTCCTGTGTCGATGGTTTTTGTCCCAGCTTCGTTACGGTCGAGGGAGGCAAGCTCCGGGGGGGCGCTCAAACCTCGGGAGATCGTGCGCAACTCCCAGACGGGATCCCCTTACCGGACCTAAAACCGTTACCTGAGAACCGAAGCTTCAATGTGCTCATCACAGGTGTCGGCGGCACAGGCATCGTGACCATAGGTGCCATACTGGGCATGGCGGCCCACATCGACGGCACCGCTGTGAGCGTTGTCGATCAGCTGGGTTTCGCGCAAAAAGGTGGCTCGGTGATTACACACATCCGACTGGCCAAAAACCGTGAGGATATCCATGCCCCACGCATAAATAGCGCAGCAACCGACACCTTGTTGGCCTGCGACATACTGGTATCGGGCCACGATAAGATCAACCCGGCACTGGATACTGAGCGCACCGCTGGCGTGGTAAACACCGCCAATCAATTCACGGGCGATTTTACGCAGAATGCAGACCTCGGTTTCCCGATTGATACATTACAGTCGCGCTTAATCGGCTCCACAAACAAGGAAGCGCTAGCACTCATACCTGCGTCGCAGCTCGCTCTCTCAGTTTTGGGCGACACCCTCGCAGCGAATCTCATTGTCACGGGTTATGCCTGGCAAAAAGGGTGGTTACCCATCTCGCGCGAGGCCATCCGCGGCGCGCTTGAGCTTAATGGTATTGCTGTCGAATGGAATCAGACCGCCTTTGAGTGGGGTCGCGCACTGGCGAACCAGCCGGCGCTGATCGATGAGCTACTTGCGAAAGATACTACCGTGGTGAAGTTTCTGGACGCTGAGCGCCAGCGTCCGTTGTCAGAAAGATTGGCAGACGAGCTGTGCGAGTACCAGGATTCATCCTACGCGGCGGGCTATACACAATGGCTGACGGCAATGGATCAGCAAATTGAACGGGCGGTCGGCCACAACCAGCCGCTGTCTGATGTTATTGCCCAAGCATTGTTCAAACTGATGGCCTACAAGGACGAGTACGAGGTCGCCCGCCTGCAAAGTTCACCGGCGTTTTTGGAAAGTATAAAGCAGCAGTTTGAGGGTAACGTGCGCCTCGCCTTCAATCTGGCGCCGCCCCTGATATCCAGAATTGACCAAGCGACAGGCAGACCGCAGAAAATCCGGTTTGGTGGGTGGATGCTTAATGTCTTTAAGCTACTCGCCAAAGGCAAACGCTTGCGGCATACCCGCTTTGATCCATTCGGATATACCGCCGAGAGACGACTCGAGCGCCAGCTAATCGAGGACTATCAGAGATTGATCGAACGTTTGGTTGCAGAACTGACCCCGGATAATGCCGACGCACTGATAGAGATCGCCGCGTTACCAATGTCGGTACGGGGCTATGGCCATATCAAGCTGGCATCCGTCGACGCCTACAAGGAGAAACTGGCCGGCCTACTGGATGCTTGGAGCACATCGGTTGCCAAAGTCGCTGCCTGAGGCCCATCCCATGGTGCGCGCCTGGGCACGCAGGCGCGCGGCGACCTCACTATGAGTCAGGACCGACTCTCACCCACCTGCTCCCATTGGGGTAATTTTCGGGTCGCGACCCGGGACGGCCAAGTGACCGCCGTGCTCCCCTACAGTGCAGACATGGAGCCCTCAAACATTGGGCAGTCCCTGCTCGACAACGCTGATCCCAATGTAAGAGTGGCGCAGCCGATGATCCGCGA
>VMDB01000002.1 GCA_008081075.1 Halieaceae bacterium | reverse complement strand
AGGATCGACCTTCCTGGTGGCGTAAACGGTATGTCGATCCCGGGGCGAGTAACCGTGTCGTCGAGCGTGACCCGTGATGGATGCACGATTCAGAATTAGCCCGATTTTTTTAAAAGGCGCTTCTGTGATGTTCAATCAGGCACTGCACTTAGCTGTCGGTCTGCGCTTTGCCGCTGTCGCGGTACTGGCTTTGGGCGCTGGCGCTGTCACAGCAGATGCCGACTATGATCTGGTAATCAACCACGGCCGGGTGATTGACCCGGAGAGCCAGCTAGATGCCATGAGATCCCTCGGTATTAGACAGGGCAAAATAGTGGCAATCAGTGAGACGCCGCTGAGGGCCGATCGATCGATCGATGCCAGCGGTTTGGTGGTGAGTCCGGGATTCATCAACTTGCACTCTCACAGTATGGCCGAATCGGGATACCGGCTAGAGCTATTGGACGGGGTAACGACCGTACTGGAGCTGGAAGCGGGCGCCTTTCCGATCGCTCGGCACGGGCGGCGCTTGGGGGAAGGACCGCTGACGCATTTCGGCGCTTCCGTTGGGCACGCATGGATTCGCATGCAGGTTATCGATCCCGAGGCGATAGCCGAGGTGGCGCGCTCCGGTCGGATCGATATGTCGGGAAGGGCATTCACCCAGCCGGCCAATCAAGAGGAAATCGATCGTATCAAGATGATCATGGAGCGGGAACTCGCTGGCGGTGGTTTGGGTATCGGATTACTCCTCGATTACATGACCCGCGCGGTGAACGACCCAGAGCGTGACATGATTTTTTCGATGGCTGCCCGCTTTGGGGTGCCTGTATTTGTCCACGTTCGTCGTGGTATCGATGGTGACCCTGCGGGACTTGAGGAGGTCTTGGCAGTTGCGGAACGCTCGGGAGCGTCGCTCCATATCTGCCATCTGAATGCCAGCGCAATGAGTGGCGTGGATGATTGGCTCGACAAAATTGACGCGGCCAGGGCGCGAGGAGTGGATGTAACGACAGAGATGTTCCCGTGGACGTCGGGATCTGCGGCTATTTCATCCGACGTTTTTTCCCGCAACTGGCGGGAGATTTTTGCGATTGATTATGGTGACGTGCAATGGGCGGAAACCGGCGAATGGCTCACGGAAGCTACCTTCAACACCTATAGGATTGAGCGGCCGGATGGGCAGACCATGCACCACTATATTCGCGAGGATTGGAATCGTCGCGCCATTAGTAGACCCCATGTGATGGTGGCCAGCGATGCTATGCCGCTTGCGAATTATGAGCGTAAGGTCGTGCCCAACGGCGCAGGAACGTCGACCCGCGTATTGGGCCAATACGTGCGTGAGGAGCGGCTACTGACCCTTTCGGACGCCATTGCCCGGCTTAGCTTGCTGCCCGCACAACGTATGGAGGCCTTCGCGTCAGCGTTTCGCGATAAAGGTCGAATACAAGTCGGCGCGGATGCAGATTTGGTCTTATTTGACGCAGCTCGAGTGGCAGCGCGCGCGAGTTACGAGAGCCCGTTTTTGGCACCGGCTGGTATGGAGTACGTCTTAGTGGGCGGCACCGTGTCCGTGAGAGACGGCGCCCTGTCTGACGAAGCGGGCGCCGGCATCAAATTGATTAACTCGCTCGGTGACGATTGAAGACTACGGGGTTTGGCTCTCTACCCCTCTCGCGTCCTGCTCTTCCGCCAGTGAAACAAGAAACGAAAACTCTCTGGCGTAATCATCAAACCGCTTGAGGCGGCCCGAGGCGCCGCTATGTCCTGCAGACATGTCGGTATACAACATCAGTTTATTGCGATTCGTGCGCTTGGCCCGAAGTTTGGCGACCCATTTTGCCGGTTCAAAGTACTGAACCTGTGAATCGTGCAGGCCAGTGGTGACCAAAAGGTGTGGATATGCCTGCTCCTTCACCTGATCATAAGGCGAGTAAGCGAGCATGTAGTCGTACGCGGTCTTTTCCCGAGGGTCCCCCCACTCGTTCCACTCTCCCGTGGTCAATGGTATTGAGGGGTCCAGCATCGTGGTGATCACGTCGACGAAGGGCACTGCAGCGATCACGCCGTGATACAAATCCGGAGCCATATTCAGCACAGCGCCCATGAGTAACCCGCCCGCGCTACCGCCACGGGCATAGGTTCGCGTGGTATCAAATATTTGCTGATCCTGTAGCGCGGCAGTGGCGTCGATAAAATCGGTAAAGGTATTCACCTTATTCATCATCTTCCCTGCCTCATACCAGCCCCGGCCCTTTTCTTGGCCCCCACGAATGTGGGCGATAGCGTAGACAAATCCGCGATCTAGCAGGCTGATAAGCGCCGGATTAAAGTACGGCAGGGTAGAGCTACCATAAGATCCATAACCGTAAATCAGGCCCGGGGCGGTCCCATTTAACGGTGTGTCTTTATGGAACGCCAAGGTGACGGGTATCAATTCCCCGTCTCGAGCGACCACATCTATCCGTCTGGTCGCGTAGCGATCAGCACTGAAATCGCCGGGCACGCGCTCCTCTTTCAATAGCGCTCTTGTTCCCGTGGCCAGATTAACTTCCCAAGTTTGATTGGGTTTCGTTAGGCTGGTTTGCAGGTAGCGGACAACCGTGGTGTCAGCGCTGACGTTATCGACGG
>VMDB01000073.1 GCA_008081075.1 Halieaceae bacterium | reverse complement strand
ATCCACCCCAGCAGATCCTTGATCGCCTCGCCGGCACGCGGCAGGTAATCCAGCACAATGAAGCCCTCCATGCGGCTGCGCATGATGACCAGATTCATGATGTTGGTGGGGCCCGGCTGGGGCTCGGTGGCGTTGTAGTTGGCAATGCCGCCACACATCACGACCCGTGAGCGCATATTGAGGTGATTGAGCGCCGCCTCGAGCGTATCGCCACCAACATTATCGAAGAACACATTCCACTTTTCGGGGCAGGCTGCGGCGATCTGCTCATTCAGGTTGCCCTGCTTGTAGTCGATAGCGTGGTCAAAGCCCGCTTCTTCGGTGAGCCAGGCGCATTTTTCGGGACCACCGGCAATGCCGACGACGCGGCAACCTTTGATCTTGGCGATTTGCCCGGCCACAGAGCCCGTGGCGCCTGCCGCACCGGAAACCAGCACCGTTTCACCAGGCTGGGGGTCGCCTAAATCCAACAGACCAAAATAGGCCGTGAGACCCGTGACACCCAACACCGACAGCATCATTTCTGGCGGCGCACCTTCGGGCATGGGTCGCAAGCTTGAGGGCGGGTGCGCGGGGTCAACAACCGCATAGTCCTGCCAGCCATTGGTGGCCTGTACCATTTGACCCGCCGCGAAATCCGGATGATTCGATTTCACCACCTGTGCCACACACCCCGCGCGCATCGGTTCACCAATCTGTACGGGGGGTAGGTAGCTCTCCCGATCCATCGTCCAGCCACGCTGGGTAGGGTCAAAGGAGAACATCAGATTCCGAATCAACACCTCGCCCTCACCCGGCTCGGGAATAGTGGTCTCCACGTATTTAAAGTGTTCGGGGCCGATCATCCCCACGGGGCGCTCGTGCAATAGCCACTGTCGATTCATTGTCATGCTGGTCTCCACGTCATCAGCGATTAAAAGGTGCGGGGCACTCGTTTGG
This sequence comes from Halieaceae bacterium, assembly GCA_008081075.1. Taxonomy (GTDB): domain Bacteria; phylum Pseudomonadota; class Gammaproteobacteria; order Pseudomonadales; family Halieaceae; genus Luminiphilus. Next base: position 1,712 of record VMDB01000073.1, on the reverse strand, counting down.
GTTGATACGGCGCCAACGCCAAGATGGGTTAGGGCGCACACAATACCGTAAATACGGTATGTGCGCCGGTATGTGGCGCCTCCGATCCGATGCAGAAGCACCCGCTATTGCGTATGCTCTGACGTTGCAGCGCCACCTAGCCATCACCGAAGATCTCACTCACCCATGAAGACACGACCCATGACCGCCAATCCTTTTTCTCTAAGCATCCGTGCCACGCGCAACCGTACCCTGAAGCAGGCATTGTTGGGCGTTTTAACGGTGTTCTGCATTCAGGCCGCCACCGCCGAGGCCAGCGCCGCGAGCGCTGACACGCGCCTGCCCTTGGTGGCGCCCCACGCCCAAACCGTAACCACCACCGCACAATCGTTATGGGACTTAGCCGAGCTGGGTTATCTCGAAACGCAATCGAGTGGTTTGCTGCAACAGACCCTGGCGGATGCCGGTTTTGACGTGACTCCGGGGCTGGCCGACATCCCCACGGCGTTCGTGGCGAGTTACGGCAGCGGTGAGCCCGTGATCGGCATTTTGGGTGAGTTTGATGCCTTGCCCGGGATCTCCCAGGCGGCGGTGCCCTACCGCGAGATCATGGATGACAAACCCCGGGGTCACGCCTGCGGGCACAACCTGTTTGGCGCGGGTTCGCTGGGGGCGGCACTGGCGGTGAGGGACTACCTGGCAGCCTCTGGTCAATCAGGTACCGTGCGCTTTTATGGCACCCCCGCCGAGGAAGGGGGCTCAGGCAAGGTCTATCTGGTGCGTGCCGGCGCCTTTGCCGATGTCGACGTGGTGCTGCACTGGCACCCCGGCGATGAGAACAAGGCAAGCCCGTCGAGCACGCTGGCCAATAAGTCTGCAAAATTTCGTTTTTCGGGGGTTTCGTCCCACGCCGCAGCCAACCCCGAGCGGGGACGCTCGGCACTCGACGCCATCGAAGCCATGAACTTCATGGTGAATTTGCTGCGCGAGCATGTGCCAGAAGAAACCCGCATCCACTATGTAATCACCGAGGGCGGTATCGCCCCCAATGTAGTTCCTAACTTTGCCGAGAGTTTTTACTACGTGCGCCACCCCAACGCGGGCGAGCTTGCCACTATTTGGGACCGCGTGATTGCCGCAGCAGACGCCGCAGCACTGGGCACAGGCACCAGCCTCGAATACGAGGTGATACACGGTAACCACAGCGTGCTACCCAATGAGGCACTGGCGCGGGTCGCCTACGAGCACCTGATTCGGCTGGGGGGCGTGGAATACGACGAGACCGACCGGGCCTTCGCCCGGCAAATTGCGCAAACGCTACCCATCGGTGAGTACAAGGACGGGTCTGAATCGGTGATCGAACCCTTTAGCGTTGAGCAGGGCAAAGGCTCAACCGACGTGGGAGATGTCAGTTGGAACGTACCCACCGTGGGGTTGAGCACCGCCACAATGGTCCCCGGCACCGGGCTCCACACCTGGCAGGCGGTCGCCACGGGCGGAACACCGCTGGCCCACAAAGGCACGCTGGTCGCCGCCGAGGTGCTTGCCGCCACTGCCATCGATCTACTCAAATCGCCCGCGCTTATCGAGGCTGCCACGGCGGAGTTTCTGGAGCGGCGCGGGCCGGATTTTGTCTATGCCCCGCTGCTGGGTGATCGCGCGCCGCCGCTAGACTACCGGCGGTAGCACCTCCCACTCGGGGGCCTCGAACTCACCGATAAAACGAATCTCCA
>VMDB01000226.1 GCA_008081075.1 Halieaceae bacterium | reverse complement strand
AGAACGCATTTCAGTTTGCCTCCGGCGCAGATACGGGCATGTTCAACAGTTCGATCGTCGCCTGCTTCTTGGCGATGCGAACACCTTTGCGGACTGCAGCAGCATAATCGCCTGCAGAAAGCTGTTCCCAGCTCTGGGAGTCTTTGTTCCAGGCACCTGTCTCGGCGCCGTCAGTGCTCTGGTATACCAACGCCACGCGGCCAATGCGCAGAATATCCACTTCCCGGTCTGCACCGTTGAGCATGATGGTATCGCTGTAGGATTCAATGCCTCGCCCATACTGCAGTTCAATGGAGTAGAGCTCGAGCACCTGACGAAACGCCTCCGCAGAGGTAACGTCAGAACGATCCATGTTGGCCCTGACCGCCTCAATGTTGCCCAGACGCGTATCGAGGTCGAAAGGCATGTCAAAGTTAATGAACTGCTCGAGACCATCCAGCATACGAACCACCAATGGCGGGATTTGACGCTGAATCACTGAGGCTTCTGCAATCGATTCGTCGATATCTTTGATGCGACGCTCTTGATTGGCGATCTGGCGCTCGAGTCGCGCGTTGTAGACCTTCAAACCATCGACTTGCTTCATGACCGTTTTGTAGTCAGACAACAGGCTGGACGTTTCATCAGCCAGGCGGTCGATTTTGGCTTGCGAGGCTTTGGCAGCCGCAGTGCGCTGCTTTCCCACCTCAACGATGGGGTCGATGGACTGCGCACCAGCGATGGTCGCGCTGCCGCCGACACAGATCGCCAACAGTAAACTTTTCAGTCGAGTCGTAGTCATTGGATTGAAACTTCCTCTCAAGAGCACATTCGAATTGAACCGATCTTCAACCGATTCAAGCAAGATTTCGTGGCGTTATTATCCCTATTAATGGCCGCCATCGCTTATTGGGTGAGCGAATTTACCTGTTACGTTTGAGCAACGCAAATGGTTTGCAGGCTAAATTGTTGAGTTTGAGAGGCCTCAGGGGGCCGCTAACTCACTGATAGTGAACGCATGGCTATTCCCCTCTACCGCCTCAAATCGCTTGGACGAAACCTGTTCCCAATCGGCAAACAACTCAAGATCAAACCTTACGTCACCAGCCACATCCCCATGAACCCGTGTCAAAATAACTTTATCAGCGCGCGGCAGGGCCAAACGGTAGATTTCAGCGCCGCCCACCACCATCACTGCCTCTGCGCCATCGATCAGCGCTTGCTCGAACGCGCGTTCAAGCGCCTCATCCAGATCATGACAAGTCAGTACGCCCTCGTGTGACCAAGACCGGTCTCGCGTGATGACAATATTGCGCCGCCCAGGCAGCGGAAACCCCACGCTATCAAAGGTTTTACGCCCCATCACAATGGGGTGTCCCAAGGTGGTGCGCTTGAAGTGCAGCAGATCATCCGGCAACTCCCAGGGCAAGGCACTGCCCCTGCCAATGACCCCGTTCTCTGCCGCAGCCAGCACCAGCACCACCGGTACGTCATTGTCCGCTCGGTCGGCGCACATCAGATAGCGACCGGCGCAGGAATATGCGGTGCCGGGTCGTAACCCGACAAAGCGAAGTCCTCAAACCGGTACCCATAAATAGAATCGGGTCGGCGCAATAACGCGAGCTCCGGTAGCGGTTGGGGTGATCGGCTCAACTGGGTTGCCACCTGGTCGTGGTGATTGCTGTACAAATGCGCATCTCCTAGCGTAACGATCACTTCCCCCACACCGAGATCGCACTGTTGCGCGAGCATGTGAACCAGTAGCGCGACCGAGGCAATATTAAAGGGCAAGCCGAGAAAAACGTCGCTGGAGCGGATGTACAGCTGCGCTGACAATTGCCCGCCGGCCACGTAGAACTGGTATAGAAGGTGGCAGGGGGGCAACGCCATTTTGCCAGCACGCGCATTGTCCTGAGGACTGACAGTCTCATCGGGCAGATATTCCACATTCCATGCGTGAAACAGGATCCGTCGGCTCTCCGGCCGATGTTTCAGGCAATCGATGACATAGTCAATTTGATTGATGGTGCCCCCGTCTTTTGTCGGCCACGCGTGCCACTGCGCACCGTATACGGGGCCCAACTCCCCCTCTTCAGTGGCCCACTCATCCCAGATACTGACGCCGTTCTCCTTCAGCCAACGGGTATTGGTGTCGCCACTGAGAAACCATATGAGCTCGTTCGCCACACTTTTGAAGTGGACCCGCTTGGTGGTCAGCAGGGGAAAGCCGTGGTTCAGGTTGAATCTGAGTTGTCGGCCAAACACCGAGCGGGTCCCAGTGCCGGTGCGGTCACCCCGGTCTGCGCCGCTCTCAAGAATATCGGTTAACAGGTCGAGATAAGCCTGCATAGTGCCCTCATTGCTGTCGCGGGCGATAAGCCCAATAAAATAAACCTGCGCCGACGATCAGCATAGGTATACACAGGATCTGTCCTCGCGTGAGCCAACCCAGCGCATCGAATCCAATATGTGCGTCGGGCTCGCGAAAGAATTCCGCAGTGAAGCGTAGCGCCCCGTAGCCCATCAAGAAGAGCGCGGAAACCGCCCAGGTGGGGCGTTGCCGCTGGCTGAACGTAATCAAAATCAGGAAGAGAAGGCATCCCTCCAACGCGAACTGGTAAAACTGTGAGGGATGACGCGCCAGTGCCAGCGGATCCCGGGGAAACACCATGG
>VMDB01000009.1 GCA_008081075.1 Halieaceae bacterium | reverse complement strand
GACTCCTCGGTGATGGCTAAACTTTGGCCCATGTCAGGGACAGTAAAAGCCCCAAGGCAGGTGCCTTGCTGCTGGTTACCCCGGATGACGACAGCGATGTCTCCGAGTTAACGCTGCGGGTCACGGGTCGAGAAGGCGCCTTATATGCGCTCTCTCCCGAATCGGGGTCGCTGAAAGAGATGATGCGCCGCTTTGGTCATATGCCGCTGCCCCCTTACATTGATAGACAGGATACGCAGGAAGATCGCGATCGCTATCAAACGGTTTACGCCCGACGTGAGGGCGCGGTGGCCGCGCCAACCGCGGGCCTGCACTTTGATCGACCGTTACTTGATGCGCTGGAGGCGGTGGGGATACAGCGGACGGAAGTAACCCTGCATGTGGGTGCGGGGACTTTTCAGCCGGTGCGGGTTGAAGACATTAAAGACCACGTGATGCACAGGGAATATGTGGAGGTTGATCAAGGGTGCTGTGACGCGGTTAATGCCTGCCGGGAGAGAGGCGGGCGCGTTATTGCGGTGGGTACGACCGCAGTGCGTTCTCTAGAGAGTGCGGCGCGGCAAAACGCAGAAAGGTTACTGACGCCGTTCCAAGGAGACACGGATATCTTTTTATACCCCGGCTGCCGCTTCCACATAGTCGACGCCATGATCACCAATTTTCATCTCCCCGAGTCCACCCTATTAATGTTGGTTTCGGCTTTTTCCGGTGTTGAGACGATTCGCAGGGCCTATGCATCGGCTATCGAAAATCGCTATCGGTTTTTCAGTTATGGTGACGCCATGTTCTTGACCAAAAGCGAGGCACAGTCGTGAAGTTCGCAGTGTCACAGCGCGACGGTCTGGCGCGGAGGGGCGAGATTGAGTTACCCCGGGGGCATATTCAGACTCCCGCGTTTATGCCCGTTGGCACTTATGGCACGGTTAAGGGCATGCTCCCGAGAGATATCGTGGATATTGGCGCCGAGATCATCCTGGGCAACACATTTCACTTGTGGCTCCGGCCGGGCACTGAGGTGATTAAGGCCCATGGGGATTTACACGACTTTATGGGTTGGGCGGGACCCATACTCACTGACTCCGGTGGCTTTCAGGTGTTCAGTCTGGATGAGCTGCGAAAAGTGACGGAGGCGGGTGTTGCCTTCAGGTCGCCGGTGAACGGCGATAAGGTTTTTCTCGACCCCGAAACCTCAATGCGCATTCAGCGCGATTTGGGCAGCGATATCGTCATGATTTTTGACGAGTGCACACCGTACCCTGCCACTGAGGTCGAGGCCGAGCGCTCGATGCAGTTGTCACTGCGATGGGCAGCCCGCAGTAAAGCGGCGCATGGCGACAACCCGGCGGCATTGTTCGGCATTGTTCAGGGAGGCATGTATCCGGAGCTGCGTAAGCAGTCGCTTGATGCTTTGGTCGAGATAGGCTTCGACGGCTACGCCATCGGTGGCTTGTCCGTAGGCGAGCCCAAATCCGAGATGATGAAAGTTTTGGACGGTCTTGCCTCCCACATGCCGGTCGAGGCGCCGCGGTATCTGATGGGGGTAGGGACGCCCGCGGATCTATTGGAAGGCGTGCGTCGCGGCGTCGATATGTTTGACTGCGTGATGCCCACGCGTAATGCCCGCAACGGACATCTTTTCACCAGTGTGGGTGTGATCAAGTTGCGCAACGCGCGACACAAGACCAGCACCGAACCGTTAGACCCCACCTGCGACTGCTACACCTGCCAGCATTTTAGTCGCGGATACCTCGCGCATTTGGATAAATGCAACGAAATATTGGGGTCCCAGTTGGCGACCATTCACAACTTGCGGTTTTATCAGCGCCATATGGCGGGTATTCGACAGGCGATTGAGGCAGGAACCCTCGATGCCTTTGCAACGTCATTTTATGCCCAACAGGCAGAGGGTGATCTGCCATGAGCCAGGCGCCGACCCGCGTCAAGTCGCCCTGTGTCGAGATCTGTGCGCTGGATGACAAAGACATGTGCATCGGCTGCTATCGAACCGCCAACGAAATCATCGAATGGTTCTCCGCCAGTGATGAACGCAAGCGCGAGATCTTGGTTACGGTGCGGGAAAGGCGCGCCGCCGGCTAACTGTCCGCCATTTCTTAGTTGCTTGCGGGTTTGTCTGAGGCGGGCGCAATCGCATCGAGGGGCCTTATGCGCAATCGACTGATGTGCGTCTTGGCAATTTCTTCGATATCCAGCTGATACCCCTCGATTCTCACCGAGGCCTGAGCACTGGGGAATGCTTCTAGCGCTTCAAGGGCCAGGCCGCTGAGGGTTTTAGGGCCATCTGTGGGAAGGTCCCATCGACGTTGGCGGTTCAGATCGCGAATACTGACGGTGCCAGAGCAGGTGGTGCTACCGTCGGGGTGGCGCGTGATTTCCTCGTTTTGCTCTACCAGATTGGAGGTAAATTCCCCCACAATTTCCTCGAGAATATCCTCCAGCGCAACCAGCCCCAAAATGTCTCCGTACTCGTCAACGACCATCCCCAGTCGTTTTTTTTGTCGCTGAAAATGCAGTAGCTGCGTGTTGAGAGGGGTATTTTCGGGGATAAAGTACGCGGTATCAGCTGCGGCGAGAAGCTTGGAGCGAACCAAGCGGCCGCTATCGAGCACCTGACTCAGATTACGCATGTGAAACACGCCTTCAATCTGATT
>VMDB01000154.1 GCA_008081075.1 Halieaceae bacterium | reverse complement strand
ATGGTGCCCAGGGGCGGAATCGAACCACCGACACGAGGATTTTCAATCCACTGCTCTACCGACTGAGCTACCTGGGCAATAAAAGGGCTTACGCCGCGAAGGCCGCGTATTAAACCCGTGCCTTCACCATGCGTCAAGTAAGGTTGTCATGCAGACGCCACGCGCTCGGCCGAGTTGGCCAGCTCATCCGCATCCAGTGTCTCGCTATCGTGATGCTCAGATGCCAACAGAGCATAAATCGCGGGGAGTAGCAACAGCGTGAACAGCGTACCGATCGCCATACCAATCACCAGAATAAAGCCGATGCTGTTGCGCGCCATCGCCCCGGCGCCTTCCACCAGCACCAGCGGAAAGTGGCCCAGCACCGTCGCGCCCGTGGTCATCAATACGGGCCTCAGTCGGCTCATAGATGCAGCCCTGATAGCGTCGAGCTTATTCAGTCCCTCCAACTGCGCCTGATTGGCAAATTCGACAATCAGGATGGCGTTTTTGGAAATCAGCCCGACGAGGGTAATCAAGCCGACCTGAGAATAAATATTGATCGTGGTGAAACCGGTGAAGGTGATCACCATCGCGGCGAAGAGGGCGAGCGGCGCGGATCCCAGCAGGATGATTAAGGGATCCCTGAAGCTGTCGAACTGCAGGGCGAGCACCAGAAACACCATGATCAGCGAAGCACCCAGAACGCCAACCATGGTATTGCCCTCGCGTCGGATTTCCCGAGACTCCCCGATGTAATCGAGCACATAGCCGGGAGGGAGCACCTCTTGCGCCAGCGCTTCTATTCGACTTAACGCCTGTTCTTTGGTGTAACCGGGAATAATGCCGCCGAAAAGCTGGAAGCTGTTTTTTTGCTGGAATCGGGTCAGTGCACGCGGTTCGGTGCGCCGTTCGAGTGTCGCAAACGTCCCAAAGGGTACCTGCCCACCCGAGGGCAGCGTGATGGGGGTGTCGAGCAGCGCTTCGGGAGAGACTTTAAGTGCGCGCTCCAGCATGGGAATAACGCGGTAGGCGCGTCCGCGTTCATCGTAGCGCGTGACGTACCCCTCGGACACAAACAGGCCCATCTGGGAGGTGACATCGTTGAGGGTCATGCCCAAATCTGCGAGTCGATCTTTGTCCAGCTGATACTCGACCGACAGCAGGTCGAGTTTTAAGCTGGTATCAAAATACAGAAACAGCCCTGACCGCTGGGCTTTTTCTACCAGTGCCAATGCATAGGGCCGCATTTGTTCCGCGCTGTCAGACGCCGTCACCACCACCTCTACGTCGAACCGACCCGCGGTTGGCAGTGCCGGATTGGTCGCCGGAAAGGCTCGCACCGAGGCGACTTCCGCCAGCTCGTTGCGGATCTCGGGAAGCATCATTTGGGTGCTCTTGTCTCTCTGGTCTGGAGGGACAAATTCGTGACCACCATAACCCCCAGCGGCGCTCATGGCTTGCCAGATATAGGTCGTCTCGGGTCGCTGGAGCAAGACCGTTACCGCGTCCACAAAACCCTGAAGGGTTTCCTCAATGGCGGATTCTGGCGCCGCATCCACCACCAAATTGATGGCGCTTTGATCTTCTACGGGTGCCAGTTCCTTGAGCGAGAACAGATACAGAGGCGGGATCAGTAAGGTGAAGAACAGGCCTGCCGCAATGAGTTGATGGCGCCATCGTAGCGAGAAGTCGACCAGCTTGCCGTAACGGCCAGAGATGATTTCAAAGCGGCGGTTTACCCAACGACTCATTCGGGTTTCATGCCCTTTGTCGGGGCACACCCATGCGCTCATGATGGGGGACAGCGTCATGGCCACAAAACCAGAGATTAGTACCGCGACGGCCAGTGTGAACGCAAATTCTCGAAAGAGTACGCCGGATAAACCCGACAGGAATCCGATGGGTGCATAAACAACCCCCAGAGTAATCGTCATGGCAATGATCGGTGACAGCAACCGTCGCGAGGAAGCCAGTGCCGCTTCCCTCCTAGACATGCCATCGCGCAAATGCCGCGCTACGTTCTCTACCACGACGATCGCGTCATCTACCACCAAGCCGACTGACAGCACCACCGCGAGTATGGTGAGTAGGTTGAGCGAAAATCCCATGAGGGACATGGCGGCGGTGGCCCCCAGAATCGAGATCGGAATGGTAAGAAGAGGCACCAAGGCGCTGCGCATTGATCCCATCAACGCCACGACCACAAGCCCTACGAGAAAGACCGTCTCGCCAAGTGTCAGGAAGATTTCTCTGACCGCCTCGCGCATGTAACGGGAGTTGTCGAAGGGAATCGTTAATTCCAGATCAGCCGGTAAAGCGGCATTGATCTGTTCGACTGCTTCATAAACGCGGTCGCCAACTTCAATTTCGCTTGTGCCCGGTTCGGGATAAACCGGGATGAAAACCACGCGGTCCTGGTTGTACCTGGCAATCCGGGAAATCTCCATCGTTCCCACTTCTACGGTAGCGACGTCACCGAGACGGATCTCTACGCCAGCCTCCTGCCGAACCAACATATTGGCAAAGTCCTCGGGCGACTTCGCTTCGCTGTTGGTCTGCAGGTTGATCCGCTGCGAGGCGCTTTCTGCCTGTCCAAACGTGCCGATCACGTTGTTGCGCCGGAGTGTGGCGTAGATGTCATCGGTGTCGACATTCAATGCGCTCATTCGCCAGGGGTTGAGCCAGATGCGCATGGCCTGGGGCAGGCCGTAATTCATCGCACGCTGCACATCAGGTATTGCCGAGAGGCGGGGCAGGAT
>VMDB01000207.1 GCA_008081075.1 Halieaceae bacterium | reverse complement strand
TGTGGCAAATTCTGTTGCCCGCAAATCACTCTCCCCTCGCGACAGTGCGTATAGGAAAGCGCCGGCAAACATATCCCCGGCACCATTGGTGTTGACCGCTTTCACCGGTTGCGCGTTAGTGCGATGCAGCGTGGTGCCATCCCAGGTGATGGCACCCTCGGCGCCGAGTGTAATAACAAAGCGGCGCGCGACCTGCTTGATGGCGGCGATCGCGCCGTCGATGTCATCGCATTGCCCCCATTCGAGTGCTTCTGCCTCATTGCAGAAGACCATCTCGACGCCACCCTCGACCATCGCCGCCATGTTGTCGCGGAAGAACTTCACCATGCCCGGGTCAGAAAAACTGACGGCGGTTAATACGCCGTGCTGGTCTGCCAAAGCTTTCGTTTTGAGTGCCGCGGCGTGCCCGGTGGGGGAGGTCACCAGATATCCTTCGAGATACACCCATTCTGATTCTTGGATCGCGGACTCGTTGACCTCATCAATCGACAGGGTTTCTGAGATCGCGAGGTTGGTGTTGAGTGACCGCTCGGCATCCGGGGTAATCAATACCAGACACTTGCCAGTGACACCGTCTTGCCGCTGATTTGAAAGACCGTGGGCAACGCCGGATGCCTCGAGATCGGCCAGATAGATATCGCCGTCGTCATCCTTGGCGACCTTGCAGCTCATATAGGTGGGCGCGCCCATCAGCGCGGTGGCGATCATGCTGTTACCTGCGCTGCCGCCAGAAGCATGGCTTGCGCGAATCAGGTGATCTGACAAATGCGCGAGCATCTCGGCTTGGCGGTCTGCATCGACCAGGGTCATCATGCCCTTGTCGACATTCATGGCAACGAGTTCCTCGTCGCTTACCTGAATTTCGGTGTCGACCAAAGCAGCACCAATGGCATAGGCGGCATAAGATTTCACAAGCGGTGTCCATTTAACCCAATTCAGCGCGGCATGATACCGCAAGCGGGGCGGTGCGGCCCTATGCAGCCGCTGGGTGTGTTGCGATAAAAGGCTAAGGGTGAGGAGGGTGCGTATCGCGTTATGATGTGCCCGCCTGATGATGGCCGAGAGGTCGTGGCTGAGCGCGCACGACTGCACCTGTTTTCGAACCCCACAGCAGCAAGGATCACATGCGAGATCTCTCCCAACAACTGGAATCGCGGCTACTGACTTTTGCCAAGGATGAGGCTGACTTTGAGCCCCGTGCCGGCCGCGCCGCTGTGGCGATTATGGTGCGGGAGGGTCTCGATGCCACCGAGATGCTAATGATCCGCCGCGCGACCCGGGAGGGAGATCCCTGGTCGGGCCATATGGGTTTCCCGGGTGGACGTCGTGATCCTGGCGACCCCTGCAATTTCTCCTGCGCCCTGAGGGAGACTGAGGAGGAGATCGGTGTGGATCTGGGGCAGTGGGGCACCCATCTGGGTGAGCTGTCTGATGTGAACACCGGATGGCGTGCTGACCGACCCGAAATGCTGGTCACTCCCTTTGTGTTTCGCGTGGCGGAACTTCCCGAGTTAACGCCCAACCACGAAGTCGACGACGTGGTATGGGTGCCGCTGCATTTTTTAATGGACCACCGCAACCGGGAGCCGCTGGCTTGGGAGTGGAAGGGCCAGAAGATGGAGACGGATTCCTATCTGTACGATAGCTATCGTATCTGGGGACTGTCGCTCATGATGATCGATGAGATGATCGGGATGCTTAACCCATAACCCGTGCCGCTGGCGAAGAAAGTGATCCCGAGCATCGGTGCTCAGGCTAATGATCGACTAGGGTGAGTCGGGCGCCGGGGTTTTTTCTTCGGCATCGTCGTCTGGGATCCAACCCTCCTGACCGCGAAGAAAACTGCGGGTGTCCAGAATCAGGGTATCGACCTCCTCGGGGCGCTCTCGGCTCGCCTGCACCAGTGCTTCCTGGGTCACTGTCCCTGACATAAAGCCCGCGATGAGGTCGATCAGCACGGGCGACATATCGGGTTGGTGATAAAAGCGCGGCATCTCCGGCACTAAATTACCGGTGGCCGTATTGCCAGTCACCCGCAACCAGTATCCCCCGCAGCTTGAGAGCACGTAGTCTTCTTTGCGCCCAAAACTCTCATTGGGAGTAAAGGGGTCGAAGCCGTCCTCGGGCACCTCTCGGATTTGCGAGAGCGCCATCACCCAGCGACTGCCGGGAGGGAAGGCCGCAGCCGGCGGCCGGCAGTAATCCCGGGCCTGCATCCATACGCGCAGTGAATCCAGCCAGAAAGCCCCTTTAAGAATGCGCTCGGGCAGCAAATCCACCGCGTTGCCTTTGGTGTTTTGCACTTCACCCAGAATCACCAGATCGGTCTCGGGTGCGACTTCTGAAAAGCTGCCCTCCCACAGGCAACCACAATTGGCCCCCATGGCATCGGGTTGCGCGCTTGCGGAGAGACTCATCGCACTGAGGGTGAGCCCCAGCAACAGCGTTTGGATACGCCTGCGACCGGTGCGCCGAAGCGTGGACGTGGAGCTACACTCCATGGGCGTCAGGTGTTTAGCAACCGCGCTGCATCCATCGCAAAGTAGGTGAGGATGCCATCGGCGCCCGCGCGTTTGAAACACATCAGTGACTCGAGCATCACCGCGTCGTGGCTCAGCCATTCCTGCATGAAGGCTGCCTGATGCATGGCGTATTCGCCACTCACCTGATAGGCAAAGGTGGGTACCTGCAGTTCGGTTTTAACGCGGCGCACAATATCGAGGTAGGGCATTCCGGGCTTAACCATGACCATGTCGGCCCCTTCACGCAGATCCAGCGCCACCTC
>VMDB01000094.1 GCA_008081075.1 Halieaceae bacterium | reverse complement strand
ATTTTCATTCTGGGCCTGCCGCGGGCGGGATACCCATTACTCGAACAAATCCTTTCCTCACATAGCCTGGTGGACGGCACGCTGGAATTGCCGCACGTAATCTCCCTTAGCGGGAAATTACGCCGTCTCGGGCAGCGGGCCGACAACCAGAAGTATCCATTTAACCTTGCGGATTTGTCAGCCGAGCAGTTCGAAACGCTGGGAGAGGAATACATCCGGGACACCCAGATACACCGCATGGGTGCACCGTTCTTCATCGATAAGATGCCGAACAACTTCAGGCATATTGGCCTCATCAAACTGATGCTGCCGAACGCGAAAATTATTGATGCCCGGCGTGATCCCCTGTCCTGCTGCTTCTCGGGATTCAAGCAATTATTCGCCGAAGGACAAATGTTCAGCTATGACCTTGAAGACATAGCGCAGTATTACTTAGATTACGTGCGATTGATGGATCACTGGGACGCCGTGCTTCCCGGTTTTGTTCTGCGCGTGCAACATGAGGACGTGGTGGCAGATCTGGAGACGCAGGTACGGCGCATGCTTGATTTCTGCGGTCTCCCCTTCGAGGAGGCCTGCCTCGAGTTCCATAAAACAGAGCGCAATGTGCGAACGCCGTCATCGGAACAGGTTAGACAGCCGATTTTCTCGACCGCGTTGGAGCAATGGAAACATTACGAGCCCTGGTTAGGCCCGCTCAAAGCCAAGCTAGGTGCTGACTGGGTGGCTCAGAATTAGATGACTGCAGCCAGTTATTGGCGCTTAACCCAATTCAAGATAGAAGAGAAGTCACTCGGCCCATTGCCATCGCCCTGATGCGCGACATAAGCAGCCATGGCCTGCTTACCCAGCTGATTGGCAACGCCAGCACTCTCGGCAACTTCACAAGCGAGACCTAAATCCTTCACCATCAAGTCGACCATAAAACCCGGCTTGTAGTCATTGCTTGAGGGTACGCCCGCCATCACATCAGGCCACGGGTTATACACTTGCAGTGACCAGTTATTGCCTGAACTGGCCTTCATGATCTCCGATAACACGGCTGGATCGAGGCCATGAGCTTCACCCATCGCCAGTGCCTCACAGGTACCAATCATGTGTATCGCCAGCAGCATATTATTGGCCGCCTTGGCGACCTGACCTGCGCCGGCGGGGCCCGCGTGAAAGATCTTCTCGGCGCTGCCCATGCCCTCAAGAATGGGTCGCGCGCGCGCGAAAGCACCTGCGCTACCACCACACATAAAGGCCAGGGTGCCCGCGGCAGCGGCCGCAACACCACCCGACACTGGGGTATCCATAAAGTCGATGCCCAACCCCGCTGCCGCTTCACCGACTTCGCGCGCAGTCGCGGCGTCAATCGTGCTGGCATCGAGGATCAGGGTTTCTGTGGAGATATTGGCCAGTAAGCCCGCTTCCCCTAGAAAGGTGGCTGCCACGTGCTTGCCCGCAGGCAACATGCTGATAATCACCTCGGCGTTAGCCGCGGCTTCTGCAGCCGATGCCGCAACGCTGGCGCCTTCAGCTTGTAGGGCGGCGCAAGCGGCCTCGACGAGATCAAAAACCGTGAGCGAATGCCCCGCGGCAATCAGGTTTTTGGCCATGGGCCCGCCCATATTACCGAGGCCCAAAAAAGCAATTGTCGCCATGATTTACTCCGGCAATCCGAGCGCCGGCATTGCATGCGGCGCGGTAAAGAAGGTATCGACCACCTCGGCCGGCACCGATGCAAGGTCAGGGTAAGCCCAGGCCGGGGAGCGATCTTTATCCACCAGCAACGCTCGAACCCCTTCGGCAAACTCCGGGTGACGCATAATGTTGCAGCCCAACACCAACTCCGATTCAAAAACAGTTTTCAAGCTGGCATCACGGGTTTCGTTTAACTGACGGAATATCCATGTCGCCGCCAGCGGTGAACCATGGGCAAAACCGTCTTGGGCTTTTTGTAGCCAGGCATCCTCACCCTGCCACGCCATAACGCGATCAAAAATTGCTGACAAATCGTCGCCCGCCATCCACGCATTCATGACGTCCATATGTGGCTCCAATTGCGGCGAGGGCGCCTCCACCTCAGCTTCGAGACCAACCAACAGCGCATCTACCTTGGCCGCATCCGCTTCAGCATCTGAGGACCACGCCAAGCCCGCCAGGGCCTCCAGCACCGCGTCTTTTTGGGCATGGGCAAGAAAGTGTGTACCCAGCCCGCAATAGAGCGCGTCGGTGGCGTTGATGTGCGAGGACGTTAACGCCAGAAAGCGCCCGATCTGCCCGGGCATCCGATTCAAAAACCAGCTACCGCCCACATCCGGAAACAGCGCTATCGTTACCTCGGGCATACCTATGCGGGTACGCTCGCTGACCACCCGATAGCGGCACCCGGCCAGGATGCCGAGCCCGCCGCCCATCACAACTCCGTGCCCCCAACAGATCAGCGGCTTGGCGTAGGTGTGTAGCAGGTAGTTCATCCGATACTCGCGGGCGAAGAAATGCTCGGCGTAGTCGCAAGGGCCCCCGGGGGTTTCGATGCAGGAGTTGCGCAGGGCCTGCACATCGCCCCCGGCGCAGAAGGCTTTTTCACCGGCGCCATCGATCAGCACCGCGACCACACGCTCGTCATCAGCCCACGTTTCAAGACAATCGGTGATGACTTCGACCATATCCCGAGTCAAAGAATTGAGGGTTTTCTCGACGTTCAGGGTTAAACGACCGATGACCCGATCACCCGCCGGGTATTCGGCAACCAGCACGCTGTCGCTCATCGATTCTTCCAAGCCGGCTCGCGCTTCTCGAGGAAGGCGTTGGT
>VMDB01000097.1 GCA_008081075.1 Halieaceae bacterium | reverse complement strand
TGCGGCCCTCGCGGTCTTCGTATTCCTTGGCAATAAGCTGCGCGGTGGATTTCATCTCCTCAAAGAGCGGGCTAACAATGCCGTCTGACCATACGCGAAAGTTAGTGCCCAGCGCCTGAAAGTGCAATTTGCCCTTAAACAGCCAAGTATTGAGCAGGCGCGCTACATTTAAAAAGAGCTTCGCGGTCTTGGGTGCGGCGGTCATCTCCATCGCAGAGAGTGCGGAGGTCTTGAGCGGCTTGCCAAACAAACGCCCGCTGGTGAGCGTGAAGTAAAAGAGCGCCATCAACCGGTTCTCGATGATCGGTGTGGTCTGCCACACGCGATCGTACTTGCGCACAATTTTCAGCAGGCGCTTGAGCTCGCCAAAACTGGCGAACTGGGTCGGAATACGTTTTTCGGTGTTGGGATCGTTCGAGAGGTAGTGAAAGGGCAGGCCGTCGGTGCTTAAACCCATGTAGCCCTGCTGCATGGCGGCCTCGAGTAATGCCTCCATTTTGCAAAGCTCATTTTCAGTAGGCTTGCGGGTCACGCTGGCCTCAAGGCCCATGACCTCCACCCGCAACATGGAGTGGGGCACGAAGGCGGCGATGTTAGGCCCAAGGGGCATGTCGGCAAAGTGATCCATGTAGTCGCCGGTGTTATCCCAGGTGATCTTTTCAGCAACCTTGCGTAATACGGTTTTGGGAATGTTCTCTACACGGGTAAAGCAATCCACGATGGGCTCTTGCTCACCGGACTGCTGGGTGCCAAAGCTGGTGCCGAGGCTGCAGTTACCCACCAACACGGTGGTGGTGCCGTGGCGCACTACTTCTGGGAGGGCGGGTTCTACGTCTACCTCGAGGTCGAGGTGCGTGTGGATATCGAGCATGCCGGGCACCAGCCACTGGTTGCTACCATCGACCACCTTGGTGGCGGCGTCGGTAGGCAGGTTATGCCCGCGCGCGGCGATCTTGCCATTGCGCACGGCCACATCCTGAATATTGGGCAATGCGCCACTCCCATCGAATACCTTGGCGCCTTGAATCAGCAGATCCCAACTCTGTGTCACGGTGTAGCTCCCTGAACGTTGCGTTGCGCAGTAGCGCAGTTTTTTTGAGGAGAGAAGGTTAGCCGATGAGGCCCCGGTTAAAAAGGCCGCCGTGTCATGAAGCGCGACGAGCAGAGAGCCGGGCGCGCCCCTCGACGGAGCATAATAACGCGCTGCTAAACGATAATTTTAGTCGGCGTTGCGACCAATTCCTTAATGCGCCAGTGGCCATCAATGCGTGCCAGGGTGCCCCGGTAGTCGTTAAATTGCAGCCCCGCAGGATCCGTGCTCCAGTCCGTGACTAATGTGCGCAGGCGCACGTTAACTTCGTCTTTATGCGAGCCTGGGTTGACGAGCACATTAGTCGCCATATGACGCCAATTGCCCTGACTGGTCTCGGTTACGATTTGCGCGATCTCACGCAGCTCCCCTTTTCCAGCAAAGCGGTTGAGCCCGGGCACCTCGAACGCGCCGTCTTCTGTGTAGAGCGCGATCCAGCCTTCTGTATCCCCGTCGTCCAGCAAGTAGGTATAGGCGGAGAAGAGATTATCGATATCAAGTCTGTCTTGAATGGGCACATGTTGATAAGACACCGGTACTCTCCTTGCGGGATTGGCTATGGGGGAAGGTTTTTTTAATGTAGCGGCTGGGCTGGCATTCGCCGAGGCAACCTTTTTGCACGGAAGGCAAACATCAGGTGTGCACACGGCGATGGGTACTGGAGGTTGGGTGCTGGATTCAGCCCCCAACCCGAGAGCAGCCGCCCGTCAGCTGATTTTTTTCATTTCTGGCAATCGGAACTCCTGCAATTCGTCCAGCCTGGGTTCGTAGATGCGCAGGATGTAGTTCCAACCCTCGACGGTGGGCAGGTTGTTGTCGACCTCACCGCATTCGCCAAAGTAGGCGTCAAAAGAGCCGTCCTCTTTCAGTGTCATGTTGAACTCATTGAGGATGCCATCTTCGGTGTAAATCCAGCCGTCGGCGTCATAAATAGTGATGGAGAAAAACCCGGGCTCGTTGTAAGGGGGTGAGTCGAATGAGGCCATGTAACAGCCGTCATTGGCGAACTTGGGTGATCCCAGATACTGCGCTTGCGCGTCGGGCAACAGACCCCAGCCAATCGCCGTACCATAGAGGTGCATCATGGGCTCGATGGTGCCGTGTGCACCTTGCATGCCCATCAGCGTGCCCAGTTTGGTGCCCTCAACCGTTAACTCATCGCGCAGCGCCACCAACTGTTCCATGTCGTAGTTGGGTCTGACATGGCTGGCATTGCCGCCGACTTCCAGTTTTACGCCGGCGCGGAGTGCAGCGATCGCGTCGTCGTCTGCGGGGTCGCTCTGGTTGGCGCGGATGCGCATGGCCACCATCGCAAAGTCGGTATCGCTGGTGATCTCATGGGTGCCCGGCTCGAGAAATACCTGGTCTATGTAGTGGTCGTTCTGCACCACCATCACCGACAGGTAGCGGCCATTGGTTTCAGGGATGGTGATAGTCGCACCCTGCGTGGTATCGATCACCGCGCCGCTGTAATAGGTGTCGCGGTTCATTCTCACCACGGTTTGGTTGTTGAGATCAAAGGCGCCGGTGGGAAAGTGAAACAGCGTATTCATGCCCACCAGTTTGGTGACGTTGTAGAAGGCGAGATCGCTCTCGGCGACTTCGTAGTTCTCAAGCGTCACAGGAATTTTTTCGCCGGTGTCATCGGCGTGGATTGCAGCGAGGTTAGGCGCTTCGCTGGCAGCGGGCGCGGGCGCCTCGGCGGCTTCATCCGACGAGGACGAGCAGGCCATGGTAAGGGCGATGCTCAGGCCCGTGATGAGAG
>VMDB01000122.1 GCA_008081075.1 Halieaceae bacterium | reverse complement strand
GCCGGCATCAATCGTGCCGACTTACTGCAGCGCCTGGGTCTCTACCCGCCCCCCGCCGATGCCTCGCCGATCCCCGGTCTCGAAGTGTCGGGCGTCGTGGCAGCGATTGGCAAAAATATCACCGCGTACGCTATAGGCGATCGGGTTTGCGCGCTCACCCATGGCGGAGGCTACGCCTCGGTGGCAGTCGCTCGCGGCGATCACTGTCTGCCCTTACCGGACGCAATGACCACCGAGCAAGGTGCCGCTTTGCCGGAGGCGCTGCTGACCGTTTGGTATAACGTGTTCGAGCGCGGCCGACTCACCGCAGGGGAAACGGTGCTCATCCATGGTGGCAGCAGTGGCATCGGGTCCATTGGCATTCAAATGGCGCGGGCGATGGGTGCGACTGTGCTGTCTACAGCAGGGTCAGAGGCGCGCTGTGCGGCGGTAGCAAAACTGGGTGCCGATTATGTCGCCAACCACCGGGAAGGTGACCTGCTCGAGCAATTCAAAGAGGCAGGCTACGCCGGCAAAATCGATGTGATTTTGGATATCGCGGGTGGTGACCTGACGCAAACCAATCTGGAATTGGCGGCTCAGGACGGTCGCATTGTTTGCATTGGGGTCATGCGGGGCATGCAGAGCGAGATTAATCTGGCAACCGTGTTCATGAAACGCCTCACCCTAACCGGCAGCACCCTGCGACGGCTGGAAACCGACACGCGCGCTCAGTGTTTTCAATCAATCCGGACGCAGTTATGGCCCACGGTCATTGCGGGCGACATAGCGCCAATAGTAGAGGCAAGCTACCCTCTCCAGGCCGTATTGGAAGCCCACCAACATATGCAGTCAGGCGGGCATTTTGGTAAGTTACTGCTGGATTGTCGGCTTGCCTGATCGTCAGGCACCGGCCAGCAGCACTCCTAAAACTCACGGATCGGATCAATCCCGTAAACATCTCCCATGAAAATTAGGCCTCGCACTCCAGCTCACATTGTCCGTATCGCGAGACAGACGCTGGCGTCGGGATTGCTCGCCGCGGTGCTAATGGCTTGCGGCGCAGAGAGCGCAACCGAGGAAACGACGGCTGAAGCCGTGATTCCCTCGGTGGGCGCCACTCCCTCGATAGGCGACACGGAGGAGCAAATCGCGACAATAGCGCTTGCCGACGGCGAGTCACCGCCAGATGCCGCACCCCTCTCCACGCAACCCGCAGCGGGCGCAAATGGGCGCCTGAAGCGTTTTGGCGTGATGCCCCATATGGGGGATCTCGATACCATGGTGGATCGCCGCGTCATCCGGATCCTGACCGTCTACGGGCCCGGACGCTATTTTCTGGAAAATGGCCCCCAGGGCATCGTGCAGGAATATGCGCAAAAATTGCAAAAAGTCGTCAATAAAGCCTACAAAACGGGTTTGCTGACGGTACAGGTAGCCGTGATCCCGGTGGCGAGAGATCAGCTTTTCTCGGCATTGAAGGCGGGATACGGCGATATCGTGATGGCAGGCACCACCATTACCGAAAATCGCAGAGAAGAAGTCGCCTTTACGGCGCCCGTGAGCAAGCCGCTGAGAGAAATTCTGGTCACCGGACCCAGCGCGCCGCCCATTGCAACGCTTGAAGATCTCGCCGGAAAAACGGTGTATGTGCGGTTATCCAGCAGTTATGCAGAGAGCATTCGCGCGCTCAGCGCCGCATTGCTAAAAAAAGGCCTGTCACCGATTCGTGTCGAGCCGATGGATGAATCGCTTGAAGATGAGGACCTGATCGAGATGGTCGATGCGGGCTTACTCCCTTGGGCGGTTGTTGATGATTACAAACCACAAATGTGGCAAGACGTGTTTACCCGTACGGTGGTGCGCGACGATCTCGTGCTGCGCTCGGGGGGTCGGCTGGCATGGGCAGTGCGCCCAGATAATCCAAAATTACTTCAGTTTCTCAACACCTTCGTCAAAGACAACAAAGAAGGGACGTTATTTGGCAACGTCGTCCGCAACCGCTATATCCGCGATTTTGATTGGGCTGAGAATGCCATCGGTGCCGAGGAACTCAGCCGATATCGGGCACTGTCCTCGTACTTCCTGAAACATGGCACCAACTACGGCATCGACCCTACCTTGCTGGCGGCCCAGGGTTTTCAGGAGTCGCGACTGGATCAGAGCGTGCGCAGCCACCGCGGGGCTATTGGTGTGATGCAACTGCTCCCCAGCACGGCAAAAGACAAGAACGTCGCCATACCGAACATTGAAGAGGTGGAACCCAACATAGAAGCCGGGGCCAAATATATGGCCTTTTTGCGGTCACGTTATTTCAGCGGCCCCGGGATCGATGACCTCAACGGCGCGCTGATGTCGCTGGCTGCCTACAACGCAGGCCCCGGACGGATTCGGAGAATTCGCAGTGAAGCCGAGGCAAAAGGCTACGACCCCAATCTGTGGTTTGATAACGTCGAGGTCGTTGTTGCCGAGCAAGTGGGTCGGGAAACCGTGCAATATGTAGGCAATATCTTTAAGTACTATCTGACCTATCGCTGGATCAATGCCGCGGATGCGGAGCGCGCGGCGGCGAGAAAGGCCTCGGGCGTCGACTGATTTTATTCGGGGTACTCAGGCCACGCTAATCAGGCGCGACGTTTCCTCACACCATTGCAACCGACCCGCTGGCGCGAATCGGCGCCTGACACCCGGCGTCGGGCTCAAGTAAAACAGATCACCATTTTCGCCCGTGAAGGTCGCCTTGGCGCCGACCGCCTTGGCCAGCCGGGCGTTCTCCTTCATGTGGGCCGCCTCGCCGTGCACGGGAATGACCAGCGCCGGTTTGAGTATCTGATAGAGATCGCAGAGCTCATCCTGACAGGGGTGACCCGACGCGTGTAATGGCACTGGGCTGTCATCGGCCT
>VMDB01000109.1 GCA_008081075.1 Halieaceae bacterium | reverse complement strand
CGGGGGGCGGGTAGAGACCCAGGCGCTGCAGTAAGTCGGCACGATTGATGCCGGCATGATGAACGGAAATGACGACCTCATCATCACCCGGCGCGGGCAAATTATCCTGAACCAGATCAGCGCTCTCTGGCGAGGCGAATTCAACGTAATGTCGTTCCATCATCGGTGCCCATGGTGTGAATGGTTTTCACCTGACAACGGTGCCGATCTGGCGTGGCTCAAGCGGCATTTGCTCTGAACATAGATGGGCTGTCGTCCCCGGTGCTCTACCGCTAGACTAACCGATAAGCCTGTCCTGTGGAGTGCTCCGATGCTTAGATCCATGCCCGTTCGCCGACTCAAGCGCGGTTTCAAGTTGGCGCTCATCAAGTTGCTCGTGGGAAGCAAGGCCAGCGGAGTCCATCTCTCTTATGTCGGGCGCGGTGCGGCAGAGGATCTCTGTCGGCGCATTGCCGATATCGGGCATACCGATGTGTTGGTGGTGACCGATAGGGCACTCAAGGAGCTGGGTCTGGCGGAGCGGGCACTATCGAAGCTGGTCGAGAGCGGGGTGAATCTGCATTGGTATGCGGGAGTCGATCCTGACCCCACATTTACCCATATTAACGAGGGCGCG
Organism: Halieaceae bacterium; assembly: GCA_008081075.1. Lineage (GTDB taxonomy): Bacteria > Pseudomonadota > Gammaproteobacteria > Pseudomonadales > Halieaceae > Luminiphilus. The sequence continues at coordinate 2,268 of VMDB01000109.1, read as the reverse complement.
GAGGTGTTGCGCGCCGCGGGTTGCACGGCGGTTGTGGCGGTAGGCGGGGGGTCGTCTATGGATGCGGCCAAGGTAATTGCCTGCACCCGCTCAAGCGATGAATCCCCTGAGCAATGGGTGGGGCTCAATAAAGTGCCCGAGGATGTGCTCCCGATCTACGCAATCCCGACGACTTCCGGGACCGGCAGCGAAGCCACCATGGGTGCGGTCATCAAAGACCCCATTGCCAAACTGAAGCACATCATTGTTGCCGAGAGCCTGTTGCCCAAGGCCGTGGCGCTGGATCCTGATCTACTCACCGGCCTGCCCACTGCCGTGACGGCTGCTACGGGGATCGATGCGCTAACCCACGGGATCGAGGCGTATATCTGCGTGTGGGACCGCGGCACGCGTAAGGAAAATGCCCGCCTCGCGGTTCAGGGCGTATTCCATTGGTTACAGCAAGCGGTGGCGGAGCCCACGAACGGGGATGCACGACTGGGCATGGCGCTGGCGGCCTATCACGCCGGGGTCGCGATTAATCAGGTCGGAGTGGGTAACGTACACGCGATCGCCCATCAACTGGGGGCGCGCTACGGTATTCCCCACGGCCAGGCCAATGCACTGGCGCTACCCCATGTATTGAAAGCATGCATCGCCGAGTCCGAGACGCCCCTCGCAGAGTTGGCGGTAGTGACCGGTGTGTCGGACGCGGCATCTCCCGCGGCCAGAGCTCAGGCGTTCGTGGATGCGGTGATCGACCTGATTGCCAAAGTGGGTATTCAGGAAACCGACGCGCGCATTCAGCCCGCCGACTGGACAGTACTGGCTCATGCTGCGATGGATGAGAGCGATGGCTATGTCTCTCCGCGCCTGCTCACGCAACTGGAGATACTGGATATTCTCGAGCGGATCAGCGCCGGCTGATATCGCGAATCCAGTCTCCCGCCAATGCCATAGCGCGCTGGTGCGCTTCGGTCGGCCCCTCTGAGCAGGTAAATCCATGGGCCTCCTGATCAAAGTGTTCGTGGTGCACTCGCACCCCTGCCTCTTTTAATCGTTGTGCGAGGCGTTTGCCATCGTCTCGTAGCGGGTCTTTTTCTGCGGTAATCAGGAGCGATCTCGGGAAGCCTTTCAGCGACGTGCGTTTATCGGGAAACATGATTTCGATGGCGGGATCAGCGGGCGCCATGCCGTTGAGATAGGTATCGGTGAACCAGCGCATGATCGGTGTTGTTAGCGGACCGGTTTTGGCATGGTCTGTGTAGGAGCGCAGCTCGGCATGGTAGTGCTGTGTTGCCGGATAAATCATGAGGCAGCCGCGCAATCGCGGTTCGTCGGGCATGCGGGCCGCGGTGGCAAAGGTTAAATTGCCGCCGGCGCTGTCGCCCGCCAATATCACTTCGCCATTATTGGGGGGTAGCGCGTTGAGATGGTCAATAATCCACTGCGCGGCCGCCATCGCATCGTCATGAGCTGCCGGAAACGGGTGCTCTGGCGCCAGCCGATAGTCGATGGACATGACGGTGGATTGGGTCGCGTGAGCCAGATGCATGCAGAAGGGGTGATGGGTCTCCAGGTCGCCGATGACCCAACCGCCCCCATGAAAATAGACAATCAGAGGCCGACTGGGCAGGCCGTGATACATCCGTGCACTGAGCGTGACATCCCCCAGCGCCAACTGAATTGAGCCGGCGCGGACATTGGGTAGGGGGTGGGACTCCCAGGCCAGCCGGGACATGCGACGGTAGTACCAGCGGAAAGCGAGGGTTTTGAGCTTGTTGAACAGTGCCTTCACAACATTTATTCGGCGTCTATATAGCGCGCTTCCGGATCTGATTGATAAGTATAGCGACCGTCGTCATTCAGGCGCCGCTGAATGTTGCCGCGGTGCCAGAGGTAGTTAAGGTGCGCCACCGTTTCCCCCGTAGCCATCTGGATTTCATTGTCGCCAATGGCCCGCCCGAATAAACACTCAAAGCATTCTGGCAGTAGCTTCGGCGCTATGAGTAAGTCATAGAGCTTGGCCAAGGCGAGTCGGTGACTGTCAATGATTTGGTTCAGGCGAACCCGCACCCCGGTAAAGGGCGATTGGTGCGCGGGCAGTACCAGCAAATTTTCGGGCAGCATATTGAGCAGGCGGTTACTGGAGGCCAGCCATGATTCCAGCGGATTGCCGTCGGGCTCGGTCGGAAAAACCGATACGTTGGGGGTGATGCGCGGCAGAATCTGGTCGCCCGCAATGACCAGCTGCAGCGCCGGGCAGTACAGGCAGGCGTGCTCGGGCGA
>VMDB01000239.1 GCA_008081075.1 Halieaceae bacterium | reverse complement strand
ACGAGGGAGCCCGCATTCTGGACGAAGGCATTGCCCAACGCGCCAGTGATATCGACGTCGTATACTGCCATGGCTATGGGTTCCCGCGATTTCGAGGGGGGCCAATGCATGCCGTTGAGGCACGAGGATTACAGTCAGTGGTAGGTCGTATTCAGGAATTCCAGCAAACGCTGGAGCCGGAAAATTGGGAGCTCGCACCGCTACTTGAGCGGCTGTCAAAAGATGGCGGTTCGCTCATGGATGTATAAAGATGAAGCGCAAGCGAAGATGACTTTTCGAACGTCTTCGAATATTTTAAACTTAAAATATTAATACCGCCCTACGGAGCCCTTCGGCATGGCAGCAAAAACCCGCTGGACACCACTCAACTGGCAAGACCCGTTTGAACTCGACTCGCAGCTCTCCGAGGAGCAGCGCATGGTACGAGACAGCGCCAAGCAGTATGCGCAAAGCAGTCTCGCCCCCCGGGTTAAGCAGGCCTTCCGCGAGGAGAGCACCGATCCGAATATTTTTCGCGAAATGGGTGAGATGGGACTGCTCGGCGCCACCATCGATGGTTATGGCTGCCCCGGCGTGGACTACGTGTGCTATGGCTTGATTGCCCGCGAGATCGAGCGCGTGGATTCCGGCTATCGCTCCATGATGAGTGTGCAGTCATCGCTGGTGATGTACCCCATCTATGCCTACGGCACCGAGGAGCAACGAGAGAAGTACCTCCCCAAACTCGCAACCGGTGAGTGGATTGGCTGCTTTGGATTGACCGAGCCAGACCATGGCTCCGACCCTGGTGGCATGGTCACCCGCGCAAAAGCGGTGGACGGCGGGTATCGTCTCAACGGCTCAAAGATGTGGATCAGTAACAGCCCACTGGCAGACGTTTTTATCGTCTGGGCAAAAACCGAGGACGACGTGATTCGAGGATTCATTCTCGAAAAGGGAATGGAAGGCCTCTCCGCGCCAAAAATCGAGGGCAAGCTTGCGTTGCGCGCCTCGATTACGGGAGAGATTGTGATGGACAACGTGTTCGTCCCCGCCGAGAACCATCTCCCCAACGTCGAGGGGCTCAAAGGTCCCTTTGGCTGCCTGAATAATGCACGCTATGGCATTGCCTGGGGCGTCATGGGCGCGGCCGAAGAATGCTGGCACACCGCTCGCCAGTACACGCTGGATCGCACTCAATTTGGCGTCCCCCTCGCCTCCAAACAAATCATCCAGCTTAAGCTGGCCGATATGCAGACCGAGATAGCGTTAGCGCTACAGGGGTGCCTTCAGGCCGGTCGACTCTTATCTGCGGGCGCGATCTCACCCGATCTGATCAGCCTGATCAAACGGAACTCTTGTGGCAAAGCACTCGGCATTGCCCGTAGCGCTCGGGACATGCTCGGCGGCAATGGTATTTCCGACGACTACCCCATCATGCGGCACATGGTGAACCTAGAAGTGGTCAATACCTACGAGGGAACCCACGACGTCCACGCGCTCATCCTCGGGCGAAGCCAAACCGGCCTATCTGCTTTTTAGGGATTAAATTTGAGGTGTAGGTGCTGCCGAAACAGCGGCAGAAACTCGTCCTCTCGGTGACTCACGAATAACAGCGTGCTGTGACGGCGCGCCTCTAGCGACGACATGAAGCCCAAAATACGCTGCCGATTAACCTCGTCGAGCCCCTGAGTGGGTTCGTCGAGCACCAGCAGCAACGGCGACTTCACCATGGCCCTGGCAATGAGCACCAAACGCTGCTCACCGTAACTCAACGACTGAAAGCCGACAGATGCCTTGTCTGACATCTCGATGGCAGCCAACCATTCCCGCGCGATGCGCACCTGAAATTCCGACGGCGTGTCATAAAGACCGATAGAATCAAAAAATCCGGAACACACCGCTGACAATACGTCACACCGCACGGAGTAGCGGCGATGCAGGTCACTGCCGACCAAACCCAGATGCCGCTTAATATCCCAAACCGATTCGCCTGTGCCACGACGGTGCCCGAAGACTGTTACATCGTTACTAAAACACTGCAGGCAATCTCCCGTGATCAAGCCCAGCAGGGTCGACTTTCCCGCGCCATTTTCGCCGGTGACCAAGGTATGCTGCAGCGGCGCTATGTTTAACGTCAGCTCATCGAGTACCGGACGCCCGCCGTATCTCACCGTGCACGCATTCAACTCGGCAATGTAGTCAGCCTCATAAGATTCCAGCGCGATCGCGTCCTCCGGGAGACTGGGCTGTCCGGATGTCAATCCGGCGATCTGTTTGTCCAGAAGCTCCCGCTGCAGAGGACCCGCATCGGCATTCATCAGCGTCATCCGCCCGCACTCAACCAGCGCAAAATACTGGACCCAAGCGGGAATATCCGAGCGATTACTGAGCAACAACACCACGCTGATACCGCGGGTGACGGCCTGGGCCAGGGTATCGCTGAGCGCAGCCACGGATTGCTGGTCAAGGCTGTCAAAGGGGTTGTCACACAACAGCAGTTGCGCATCCTCCAGAATCGCCTTCAACACCAACAGCTTTCGACTCTCGCCAGTGCTGAGTTCTCGGTAAAAAGCCCTCAAGCGATGCCGCATTCTGAGGGTATCGATCAGCGGATCTTCGAGCTTATTCCGGGGTAGAAAATCCTCTACCCGGGTACCTTGCTCATCGTCTGGTATCCAGTCGCCGACTGCTAACCGACGCTCCTCTTCATAAATCGCCTGCTGGGTCTCGAACGACACCAACCTGATCTTGGAGGACGCAATAGCGAGAGAGAGCTGACCTTTCCGCGGCGTCAAATCGCCGGTGAGCAGTCGATCTAGCAGCTGTTTTCCTGAGCCATTTCGACCAAAAACGCACCAGGCCTCACCCGCCCCGACGCGCCACGAGGCAATTTCTAGGCCGTCGCACTCGACGTCGGCAATCTCGA
>VMDB01000235.1 GCA_008081075.1 Halieaceae bacterium | reverse complement strand
TCTCTATTTCGACAACGTCGGCGGCGCGCTGCTCGACAACGTATTGGGTCGCATCAACCGTCGAGCCCGCATCGTAATCTGCGGATCGATCTCTGAGTATCTTATTGACAAGGAAAAGCGGCACAAATTTATAAACGTTCAGAATCTGGGGCGTCAGGACGCCAAGATGGAAGGCTTTTTCGTTTTCGACTATGAAAACCAATACCCCGCCTGTATCGATACCCTCGCCAACTGGGTGCGAAACAAAACGCTTAATCCTGTAGAAGATATCTCGGAAGGCATTGAATCAATGCCAGACGCGCTAGCAGATCTCTATCTCGGTAATAACCTGGGCGTCAGGATGGTGCGCGTCGGCGACCCGGAAGTCGCTGTTTGATCACGCCAGCCCCGATGTGACGTGAGCTGCACCCACCGAGCTGACCGGAAGCGTATTCTCAGATAAATATTTAGGGCGGGTTCTTCCCAGCGAAAAAAAAGGGCGCCTGCCGGCGCCCTATTTAAGCTTGAGATCCGAATCAGAATTTCAGCTGAATCTCTGCACCAAAGTAACGAGGACGGTTTGGCGTACCAAACGACCAAGCGCCGGGAGCATAAACAGGCGTCGTGTTATTGGGGCCAGAGGCAACGTTATTGCCACCCACGTCTAGGAACGACATCAGATAAGTCTCGTCAGTTAAGTTTTTACCAAACAGTGAGATAGTCCAATTTTCAGTTTCCCAGTTGATTGATGCATCAACCAACCCGAATGCCTCCACGAGAGATGGGTTATTGGTATATCCAGCGCCACCTGCAGCGACCGGAATAGTTTTATCCCCACCATCCGCACTGGCTGAGATGTAGTAATCGTCTTTCCAGGTATAATTCAGCGTTGCCACGAAGAAGTGGCCTTCAGCCATCTGACGTTCAAAAAGTAATCCCAGGCCCGCCGTCATGTCTGGCGCACGCCTGAGGGCAATGCCACTCAGATCGACCATACCTGTCGCGCTGCTAGCCATAAAGTCATCAAATGATGCATCCAACAACCCCACGTTACCCCGCAGCGACAAACCCTCAGTGACAACCCAGATAAAGTCCATTTCAAGGCCTTCCATCTTCGCGGTTGACGCGTTCTGGACAACAGTCAAAGTAGCTTGCCCGTCGGTACCGGGTTTTACAATGTCCTCCTGCTTGTCGTTGTACTCGATGGTGAACGCGGCCAAGTTCAGCTGAAAGCGGTTGTCAAACATAGTAAACTTGGCACCCGCCTCCCAACTCTCCACCGACTCGGGATCATAAGGTCCGGTGTTTCCTGGCGCCGTTGCACGGCCGTTGAACCCCCCTGAACGAAAACCCTCAGAGTACGTTACATACGCCATACCGGCATCGAACGAGTATTGCGCAGCTATTCTAGGAGTGAACTCGTCCCAAGAAGCCGTACCATCAAACGAATCATCGTAGACCGAAGCCGCCCATGATGGGCAGTTAGCGCCCCATGCGGCCCCTTGCACCGTCCCACCCAATAAATATGGATATGGGTCAAGAGTCTTATCGCGACCAGAGATATCGGTATAGGCAACAGACCCTGGAGGCAGCCCCAGTAATGTTTGCAGTGGGTTAACCGGATAACCCGTCACCGTCATACAGGCCTCCTTTTCCTCGTCAATCCAACGGCCTCCGACAGAAAGCATCAGACGATCAGTGACATCCCAATCGACCTGACCGAAAACCGCTGTCGATTCGACCTCTTGATGATAAAGAGGCGACGCCGAGTAGTTGGTAACTGTAGCTGCAATTGGATTTATGTTGTTAAGAACTCCTGTGTTTTGTTGGAGGGTGTAATCGCTCTCCCACAGAAATAAGCCAAAGGTGGACCGAAGACTGTCGCTCCAGTCAGACTCCAATCTGAACTCGTAGCTGGTCTGGTTTTCGAGTGTTGGGCGGTCTGTCCAGAATACATTGCTTGAGGTGCCGTCAAATTCATTGAGGGCCTGCTCTTCTGTCTCACGATCACCAAAAACAAATGCCAATTTGTGGTTGTCCGCAAATTGCCAATTAGCGTGGATGGTGATTGCATCCGTTCTCAACTCAGAATACTGGTCATCAGTGGTGTAAACCGTGTATAGATCATCGTCCGACCTATTGACTCCACCCAGACACTCTCCGGTAGGAGCGCCGGTGGCTAGGTTGAGGCAAGCAAGTCCATAAAAGCCCTCACCCGGCGCAGTGAGAGCAGCGAGTGGCCGAGTGGGAGAGTCATCATCGAAGTAGTCGTAGATCACCCGAAAGTCAAAGCTATCGTTTGGCGCAAAAAGCACATCCGCTGTCATCATCAAGAGGTCGTTCTCACCCTCCTTCTCGTTACGCGTGGCGTTGTAAAAGTACTCACCACCTTTGATGCTCGCGGCAGAGAGCTTGACAGAAACACCACCCATCTCTGGAAGATTGATCAGGCCTTTAAGGTCTGTCTGACTGTCCTCTGCGAAGGTGCCCACCACCTTACCGCCCCATTCACCCGTCGGCTTGGATCGGATCACATGCACCAGGCCGCCAATGGTGTTGCGGCCAAACAGAGTGCCCTGGGGACCCCGTAGCACCTCTATTCGCTCCGCATCCCACATATTTCTAAGGGCGCCAGTGGTGGAAGAGAGGTATATACCGTCCTGATAAATCGCTACCGCCGGGTCAAAGCTCTTTTCTACTTCGGCATGCTGCATACCGCGGATAGAGACGCCCACCGTGCCATTGCCCAAGATCGGGTTAATGATCAGATTGGGGGACATGCCAGTAATGTCGTCGATTGTCCGCGCAAAAGATTTTTCGATAGCATTTGCGTCCATTGCCGACATGGAGATGGCCACATCCTGCATGTTTTCTTCGCGCTTTTGCGCTGTGACGACAACTTCTTCGATTTGCGTAGTAGTCGTTCGCTG
>VMDB01000179.1 GCA_008081075.1 Halieaceae bacterium | reverse complement strand
CCCCGTTTGATGGCGTCATTGAGGCTGTGGCGGCAGCCATATTTGTTGTCGTTCTTTGATTTGGTCACGGCGTCATTAACATTAATAGCCGGCACTTTCAGTTCGCCGTTGGCGAGCATTTCGTAAAGGCGATGGACGCCTGTGGTGGTTTCCTCGGTAATGCCGTGGATGCGATCCAGCATTTCGGGATACTGCCCATGCAGCATGGCAGTAAGGTCACCACCATCATCGAGAATCATGTTGGCGTCCCAAGGCTTCCCGTCGGCCAAAATGGTTTGCTCGATGCACCATTCATATTCTTCCTCGGTCTCCCCTTTCCAGGCGAAGACAGGTACTCCCGCGGCTGCGATCGCGGCTGCGGCATGATCTTGTGTCGAGAAGATATTGCAGGAAGACCAGCGTACTTCAGCACCCAGCGCTACCAGTGTTTCGATCAGCACGCCGGTTTGAATCGTCATGTGAATACAGCCAAGAATTTTGGCCCCTGCCAGCGGCTGCGATTCGCGGTATTGCTCTCTCAACGCCATGAGCGCAGGCATTTCGCTTTCCGCGATTTCCAGTTCGCGTCTGCCCCAGTCGGCGAGGTGAATATCCGCGACCTTGTAATCTGCGAATACGGTTTGTTCAACGGCAGTATTCATAGTGTGCTCTCTTCTCTTGAGTCAATAAATGGGTGGATTAAAGCCCGGCGGCTGCGCGGAGGGCGTCTGCTTTATCGGTGCGTTCCCAAGTAAAGCTCTCGCCGGTGCGGCCAAAGTGCCCGTACGCGGCGGTGTTACGGTATATGGGCCGCTTCAGATTCAGCATATTAATAAGTCCTTTTGGCCGCAGATCAAAGTGATCCCGGATCAGTGTGACAATTGCCTCATCAGACAGCGTCGCTGTGCCGAAGGTGTTGACTGAGATAGAGGTCGGTTCTGCGACCCCAATAGCGTAGGAAACCTGCACCTCGCAACGTCTTGCCAGGCCTGCCGCTACGATATTTTTCGCGACGTAACGACCGGCGTAGGCGGCTGAACGATCAACCTTGGAGGGGTCTTTGCCCGAGAACGCCCCTCCGCCATGGCGTGCCATGCCGCCGTAGGTATCGACGATGATCTTGCGCCCGGTCAGGCCGCAATCTCCCTGAGGTCCACCGATGACGAAGTTTCCCGTTGGATTGATGTGAAACAGCGTGTCGGCGTGGAGCCACTCTGCCGGCAAGGTCGCCTCAATAATTTCCTTGCGCACGGCTGCGCGAAGGTCATCCTGCGAAATGTCAGGCGCGTGTTGCGTCGAAAGGACGACTGCCTCGATACGCTCCGGCTTACCGTCTGCGTTATAGCGCAGGGTTATTTGGCTTTTTGCATCGGGTCGTAGCCACGGGAGCGCCCCCGATTTTCTGAGTTCAGCTTGTTTTTCAACGAGACGGTGGGAGAAATAAATGGGTGCGGGCATCAGGACATCGGTTTCGTCCGAGGCATAGCCGAACATCAGCCCCTGATCACCCGCGCCCTGATTGGCTTCGTCAGCTTCATGAGTACCCATGGCGATGTCGGCCGACTGCTGACCGATGGCGTTAATCACGGCGCAGGTATTGCCGTCAAAACACACATCGGAAGAGTCAAAACCGATATCGAGGACCGTTTGCCGGATCACCTGCTCCAGGTCACCGGGGGTGATATTGGATGACGTTGTGACCTCGCCGGCCACGACAACCATGCCGGTCTTGACCAGCGTTTCCACGGCAACCCGCGCGTCTGGATCTTTTGCCAGATAAGCATCGAGAATGGCATCGGAGATTTGATCCGACATTTTGTCGGGATGCCCTTCAGAGACAGACTCCGAAGTAAAAAGGGAATAGTCGCTCATAAGTTGTCCTCTAAAGCGGATGGGGTGCTTTTTCGAATTGATGAATTTGTATCTGGAAGCCGTTACGTTGCGCGATAAACACGTTGGCGCCCAGGGTGAGCCCTGCCTCCTCTGCCCAGGTTTGTAGCTGCTCGGGCGTAAAACCCAGCCACAGATCCCCACAGTGTTCGCGCGCCCAAACCTGATCGTGGGCACATAATTCACTCACAATCAGTTTGCCGTTGGCCTTCAGTAGCTGTGACGCTTCATGGAGAACTTGTTTTGGATCGGGCGTGTGGTGGAGCACCATGTTGGCAATCACCGCGTCGGCTTTATTCTTCATCGCCTTGACGTGCGTGGTGCTCCCCTGAACGAACTCGATCTGTGGCAGATGACCTGTAAATGCCTCTGCGCGAGCCAGCATGGCGTCTGACAGATCCAGTGCCAGTACTGACTCTGCACGGTCATGCAAAGCGGGTAACAACCAACCTTCGCCTACGCCTACCTCGATAATGCGAGACAGGCGCTCGATACGGTTCCTGTCCAGTAATTGCAGCGTCACCTCACTGTAGTCTTGCCACGGTGCGATCAGTTCCTGCTGTTCTCGAAAGCGATCCAGGTTGCCCTTAAAAAATGCCAGGGAATTGGATTCGCGCTGGCGTTGTACCCGGGCTACGCCCTCCAGCAACGTTGTGGCGGGTTCGGCTTCGTCGACTCGGAGCAAAATTTCCTGATGCAACGCAGCCAGTGGACCCTCGGGGACAGCGCGCCGGTAAAAGGCGGCTGTGCCCTCTTTTTTGCGCTTGAGCAAACCGGCATCAATCAGAATCTTTAAATGATGGCTTAGGGCGCTTTGCCGCATCGATAAGATATCGCAGAGCTCGGAGACGCCATAAGAGTCCTGCGCCAGGATGCGCAGGATCTGCAGGCGCAGCTCGTCTCCCGCCGCTTTGAGTAACGAGGCGAGCGCCCCCTCATCTGTTGGGGGGTGCAGGTTTACGATACGTTTGGTATTTAGCATGGGCGCGGAGGGTAACAGCGCCCAGAGCATTAATCAAAATAAATTGATGGACTAAAGTGTGATCGAGACGACCCCGTCTGGCGTCCCCAAAAGCAG
>VMDB01000193.1 GCA_008081075.1 Halieaceae bacterium | reverse complement strand
GCGGAAAAGCACCCTCGTAGTGCTCGATGAGAATTCCAATGAAGCGCTCGAAGGAGCCAAGAACAGCGCGATGTAACATCACGGGCGTTTTTCGAGCCCCGTCTTCCGCCACGTACTGGGCGTCGAGGCGGCCGGGCATGGAAAAATCGACCTGAATTGTCCCCAACTGCCAGACCCGACCAATGCAATCCTTGAGTGAGAATTCGATCTTGGGACCATAAAAAGCGCCCTCTCCGGGTAAGGTTTCCCAGGGTAAGCCCTTGGCGTCGAGCGCCTCAGCCAGCGCCGCCTCGGCGCGATCCCAATCCTCGTCAGAACCCACGCGTTCTGCGGGTCGCGTAGACAGGCGATATATCACCTCGCTGAATCCGAAGTCAGCGTAGACCTCGTGCAGCATATCGATAAACCGCGAAACTTCCGGTTGTATCTGAGCTTCAGTACAAAAAATGTGGGCATCATCCTGGGTAAAACCCCGAACCCGCATGATGCCGTGCAATGAACCCGACGGCTCATTGCGGTGACAACTGCCGAACTCAGCCAGTCGCAGCGGTAGATCACGGTAGGACTTGAGGCCCTGGTTAAAGACCTGCACGTGGCAGGGACAATTCATGGGCTTGACTGCAAACTGTCGATCCTCGGCTTCCAGAGTAAACATCCCCTCCGCGAACTTGTCAGCGTGACCCGAGCGCTGCCAGAGGCTGAGATCCACCACCTGCGGCGTTTTGATCTCTCTATAGTCATAAGCCACCTGCTTGTCTCGCATGTAGCGCTCGATGGTCTGATAAATACTCCAACCAGCGGGATGCCAGAACACCATGCCGGGGGCTTCTTCCTGGGTGTGGAAAAGATCGAGTTTTTTGGCGATCTTGCGGTGGTCACGCTTCTCGGCCTCTTCAATGCGGGTGAGATACGCCTTGAGTTGTTTCTTATTGGCCCAGGCAGTGCCGTAAATTCGTTGCAATTGCTGATTGTTGGCGTCGCCGCGCCAGTAAGCACCCGCAACCTTGGTCAGCTTGAATGCCTGCAGTTTGCCGGTGCTGGGCACATGAGGCCCTCGACAGAGATCCATCCACTCGCCCTGCTTGTAGATCGTGATTTCCTCATCGCCGGGCAGATCCTCAATGATCTGCACCTTGTAGTGCTCGCCCATGTTGCGAAAGATCTCGATCGCCTTGTCGCGAGGGCTGACGATGCGCTCAACGGTCAAGTCATCTGCGGCGATCTCCAGCATGCGCTTCTCGATATTTTCGAGGTCTTCGGGCGTAAAGTTATGGCCCGACGCAAAGTCGTAGTAAAAGCCGTCCTCGACCGTAGGCCCTATAGTGACCTGCGTACCAGGAAAGAGTTGCTGCACGGCTTGTGCTAACAGATGGGCGGTGGAGTGGCGAATAATCTCAATCGCCGCCTCGTCGCGATCGGTAAGGATACTCAGCTCTGCATCGTTCTCGATAACGTGGGACGTATCGACTTCGCGCCCGTCAACGACACCCGCCAAAGCCGCCTTGGCAAGCCCCGGCCCAATATCGGCGGCGACATCAAACACGGAGACCGGGGTCTCGAAAGATCTTTGGGAGCCATCGGGCAGGGTAACAACAGGCATGAGCGTTCCTCCATTCAGTGGCGACCATTACCAGAGGCCGCGTGCGAAGGGCCGGAGTTTGTCAGACGACATGAAAAAATCAAAGGGGCAAATTTACTCTCGAAAAAGTCTAGTCGCGCGAGCGCCAGTAGCGCCAGAAGGTCAGTCGACGGACCCATTTAGCAAGGCGGTGCATGGATGCCAGGCCCTTGAACGCTTCTCTGGCGCGATTGATTGCCTCCCGTTCCCGACGATACATAATCTGAAGATAGTGATCGCGACGAAACATTACCGTTTCTAAATCCTTGTAGGCCTCCTCCGACAGCATAACGCCCGGTTTCACAGATTCCGGTATCCATCCGGGCACATAGATCGTGCTGTGCTCTTCTGCAATCTCTGCTTGCTCTCTATTTCGAGAGTAGTAATACACGGTCAGAGACTTCCTCGAGAGATGCCTCTTATCCTCTGGCAAATTCAGCCTGTTAAACCCATGCCAGGAGTGCTCGGTGGTTTCGAACAGGACGGCTTGATTCAAATTCGGCGGGAAAATTTTTTCCTGCTGATCGGCGTGGCGATCCCAAGGATTTTTCTGAAGTGTGAGGCAACCACCCCAAGATGGGTTCCATTCCGGGCACAGGTAAACGATAAGATTGAGGCGCCTGTGTAAACCCGTGAGCGGGTGCCGGTTAAAGTCAACATGCATGTCCAGACTCTGGCCATGAAAATTGTTGTGAGTGCCAGCGCCAACATACTGTGGATCAAAAATGAGCCCTTTGATGCCAGTCACCGTCTCGAGCCAGTGAAGGAAATCGCGAGACTGCAAAAATGCGTCCCAGACGCCAAACGGATCCCCCAACCCCTGAATATCCTCAACCGTGTGTTTTAAGGATCGGTCTCCAAATTCGCTGATCATGTCGGCTTCCACGGGCTCGGGAAACGCGCCTATCACCGATTCCAAAAACGGGGTCGCAAGAAAATCTTTCAGCAGCACGTGCCGGAAAGGACTGGCTGACCGGAATTGCATGGCCAGCGAGGGAGCGAGCTCGGCCAGATTGGGGTTTAAAACCTGCTGCATGTGCGTCTCCCCGGGAGATAAGAGGAAAAATAGCACGCTGCCTGATCACCTTAAAAGATGGCTTTTATAGGGCACCTTGGGGCTGTGGCGAGTCGGACGGCGTGCGCACCCCGGGGTGCTGAGTTTGGCCGTCAGACTGCAAAAGCAACTTGCTTCAGCTCGGCAACTTCATCACGTAGCGCTGCGGCTTCCTCAAACTCGAGATTTTTTGCGTGATCGAGCATTTTCTGTTCCATCTCGGCAATCTTGCGCCCGAGCGCCGCGGGAGTCAGGTGACTGACCTCAGCAGACAACGATGCCCGGTCGCCCGCTGCAGG
>VMDB01000072.1 GCA_008081075.1 Halieaceae bacterium | reverse complement strand
CCGTGAGCCTGCCGCTGGCGTTTATCGGGGGCGTCAAGAGCACGGAGAATGTGGCTCAAATCATGGCGGCGGGATTCGAGGCGGTGGTCATGGGCCGCGCGTTGCTTCGCGAACCCGATCTCATCAATAAGTGGCAGAGCAACTCCGAAGAGCCGTCACTCTGTGATAACTGCAACAGTTGCGTGGCTTATATTTATCATCCCGCAGGTACCTGGTGCATTCATCGCCCGGCGAACGAGCTCGAGAAGAATCGCATCCCAGCGTCGCAGGTGGCTTAGTCGATCAGCCGCTGAGCAATGCCTCAAGCTTTTCCTGATCTGCGACGAATCGGCGGATGCCGTCACTCAGTTTTTCGGTGACCATCGGATCCTGATTATTGGCAAACAAAAAAGCGCTGTGGCTCAGCGGCGCGGGCCGTTGATGCTGCACACCGTTGTCGATGAGTCGCTGCGGGAGTTCCGCGTCGTCGGCCTCCAGGGCTTGCAGTAGATCGGGGCTGATTGTGAGCCGATCGCATCCAGCCAGCGCCTCGACCTGCCCGGTGTTGCGAAAGCTTGCGCCCATGACCACCGTATTAAACCCATGCGCTTTGAAGTGATTGTAGATCCGCGTGACGGATTGCACGCCGGGGTCTTGGCTGGGGTCTTCTATCGTTAGCGAGGTGTTGGCGGTATACCAATCGGTAATGCGTCCAACAAAGGGTGAGATTAAAAACACGCCGGCGTCGGCGCAGGCACAGGCCTGTTCAAAACTGAAAATGAGTGTGGCGTTGCAGTGAATGCCCCGTTGCTCCAGTACCTCGGCGGCGCGAATGCCCTCCCAGGTGGCAGCGACTTTGATCAGCACGCGATCAGCGCCAATACCCGCATCGGCGTATAGCCCGATCAATTTCTCGGCCTTGGCGATGGTGGCGGCCGTGTCGAAGGACAATCGGGCATCAACTTCCGTGCTGATCACACCGGGAATCACCTGACTGATTTCGCTCCCCACCATCACGGCAAAGCGATCGACTTTATCTGCGAGACTGTCTCCAGAGCCCAAGAGCGCTGCGATTTGATTCGCGAATTGGGGTAGCGATGCTGCCTTGAGCAATAAAGATGGATTTGTGGTGGCGTCAGTGGGCTTGAGGCGGGTAATTGCCTCGAGGTCGCCGGTATCCGCCACCACGGTGGTGATGGCGCGCAATTGTTCGAGCTTATTCATGTTTGATTTATTCATCGCTTACCGCAAAAAAACAGTCGGTGAGCATAGCAGAGGACGGGGCCAATCCGGTGACTGACTTGTATACTGTGGTCCTCGTTGTCACGTTGAGGCACCCGTATGCAGGCTATGAAATTATCCGCCCCCGGTGGAATCGATAAACTCCAGCTCGCGGACATTGAACCGCGTGCACCCGGGGTTGGCGAGGTGCAGGTACGAATCCATGCGACCTCCCTGAATTTTCATGATTACGCTGTCGTGACCGGATTGCTGCCGACCGAAGATGGCCGGATTCCCATGTCAGACGGCGCTGGCGTTGTGACGGCGGTGGGTGAGGGCGTCACCGAGTTCGCAGAAGGTGATCGCGTGCTCAGCTACTTCTTTCCCAATTGGCCGGCCGGTCGTCCCACTTTGCCTCAGTTAATAGGTGTTCCCGGGGACCACATCGACGGTTTTGCTGCGCAAACGGTCACTATGCCGGCGAATGCCTTTAGTCATATGCCCGCGAACCTTGATTTTGCTGCCGCTTCGACACTGAGTTGCGCCGGGTTAACCGCGTGGCGTGCGTTGGTGGTGGAGACTGACTTGAAGCCCGGGGATTGGGTGCTGGTGCAGGGGAGCGGCGGAGTATCGGTAGTGGCGTTGCAAATGGCCCGCATGATGGGCTGCCGTGTTATCGCGACTTCTTCCTCCGACGCCAAGCTCGAGCGCTTGGGCGCGCTGGGTGCGGAGCATTTGATCAACTATAAAGCGCACGCTAATTGGGGCGAGCAGGCGTTTGAACTAACAGGAGGACGAGGGGTTGATTTGGTTGTAGAGGTCGGGGGACCCGGGAATCTCCCTCAGTCCATCAGCGCTCTCGCCGTCGACGGCTGTATCAGCCTGATTGGTGTCCTCACGGGTTGGGCTGGCGAGGTGCCTACGGCCGCTCTCATGACCAAAAATGGGCGTATCAGCGGCATCACCGTAGGCAGCCAGGCTGATCAGGCCCACATGATCGCGGCGGTAGAGGCCCATGACCTGCAGCCGGTGATCGACAAGACCTTTTCCTTAGCGGAGTTGGGGGAGGCATTTCGTTATCAGGAGTCGCAGCAACATTTTGGCAAGATCTGTGTCGAGTTCTGATCGAGGTCCCATTTGTTGTTGCAGGCCGGTTGCCATAGAGTGGGGTAAGCCCCCGCTACAGTGGGCGCTGAAAACAAACAATTGAGCGAATACGCAAAGGGGAATTTTATGATCAAGCAGTGTTGTATTGGTGCCGCAGTACTGGCGCTGAGTGCGGTCTCAGTCGCGGGGGAGCCGGAGGGTGCACATGACGGAGCAGAGTGGCAGATTTGGGCCTACTCGTCGGCGGCACCTGATCCACTAGGCGCTAATGCCACGGTGCTGGGCCTCGACGGTTCTGTGCTGCGCGAGGGGAGTAACGGGTGGACTTGTATGGTGGGTAACCCGCGCCCGGCGCCTGAGGGGGGATGGGAAAGTGCCCATGCCGCTATGCCGGTTTGCACTGACGACGTGGGCATGCAGTGGATGAGCCGTTTTATGGCTGGCGAGGCACCAGAGCTGGAGCGCGATACTTTTATGTGGATGCTTCATGGCGATGTGGGTGAGGACAACACCACCGCGGGTGTGCTCAACAAGGCCGACGCCAAAGATCCCTCTCAGTGGATCGAGTCTGGGCCGCATCTGATGCTGCTCCCCAAAGACCCTTCCTCGCTAGACGGTATGAGCGACGACTTCAACACCGGTGCACCCTATGTGATGTTCCCGGGTACATCTGGCGCCCATGTCATGATCCCCACCGCGGGTTATTACTCGTATCA
>VMDB01000004.1 GCA_008081075.1 Halieaceae bacterium | reverse complement strand
ATAAAACTCACCGAGTTCGAAAAGGTCGTAGGAGAACGTCTGGCCCTTTGCAAAATGCTGCTTAAAACAACCGAAGCAGCTGTCCATGGGATGACGCCGGGCGTCGATGATTTTAGCGTTCGGGAGAATGGCCTTGATAAACCCAACGTAAGCAAAATTGTTGGGCATCTTGTCTGTAAAAAAAGGCGCATTCTGTCGATGTCGTCGCGTCTGATCGATATATTGCTGACCGAGCTTCGTCAAGGTGGCAGGGGGAATATCAGGCAGGCATTGGGGGAATACCTGACCGGATCGAGGCTTGGTCAGACTTTGCGCGATGAGTGAAATATCAGGGAGCTCACTGGTGCCATCCACCTGAGAATGACTGGCCAGAATTTGCTCCAGTAATGTTGAACCTGATCGCGGTAGCCCGACGATGAATATCGGGTCCGGAAGCGAGCACCCGGTATCGCGGGGCAAGCCCTCGAAGAAATCAGCGCTGAAGGCCTCCCGCATCCGTTGATGAGCAACCTCCGTTTGCACAGGGTCGTAGGCAATCGTGTCGCGATGCAGTTGATTGGCGATCGCATAATATTCAAAGGATTGATCGTAGGACTTTTGATCCTCGAACGCCTTACCCAGAGAAAAGGCAAAATGGACTCGGCACTCCACTGGGAGCGATTCGTTAGCCAACCGCTTCTGCATCTCTGCAACTTCCGCCTCTGAAAACCGGAAGGTTTTGAGGTTTGCCAAACTGTAATAAGTCTCGCCAAAATCAGGCCTCAACTCAATTGCCCGGCGATAGGCCTCAATGCCACCGTCCTGATCCCCGACGGTCTTGAGCACATGCCCCAATCCGATGTGAGCGCCCGGTAGCTTTGGATCCCTTGCCACAGCCTCTCGATAAGCGACTACGGCCTCCTCAGGGCGCGCTGCCATGGCCAAGGCCGCACCATGATAGTAGTGCGTCATGGCGTTTTCGCCATCCAAGGCCAACGCTCGGGAGAGCACCTCGACCGCCTCTTCATACCGATGCAATTCTTTCAGCACGGTGCTCAAGTCGTGCCAGGCCGCCATGTAACGTGGCGCCACTTGAATAATCTTTTCCAGAATCGGCCGAGCGTCCTCATAACAATTAGCCATCATGGCAAGTCTGGCAAGCAACAATGCCGCGTTAACATCGTTAGGATTCTCGCGCACCAGCTCTTTTGCCAAGACCTCCGACTCTCGAAACTTGCCATCTACAAATAATCGAGTTGCCTTATCGAGTTTTGCAGCCGATGGCGACAGCGCGGCGGCCTCTTCTCGAAGTCTGGTGGCTTCAGCATCACGCCCAAGTTTCTGGTACGCAGCACTCAGCTTACTGAGCAACCTCGCTGTGGGGGCTTGAAGAGACCTGGCCTTTTCGAGGTGTTCCGCTGCTTCCGCAGGTCTGTCTAGATTCAACAGCAGCGTACCGAAATCTTCTCGGGCGCTGGCGCTGCCCGGGGCTGAACGTACCGCTCGACCAAGAAGATCAGCTGCCTCCTCCATTGCTCCTGCCCCCGCAAGGATAGAACCCAATAAAGCAACAAAATTGATGTCCCCGGGGTCGCGCTGTAAAGCATCGCGACACAGCCGCTCTGCGTCTTCACGCTCCCCCTTCTTGAGCAAATTAATTGCTCGCTCGTATATTTTTCTGGGACTATCGTCAGTCATTAAGGTATCCCCATGCCCGGTTATTTTGTTCACAACCGGATGCTCATTCAAAGTGTGCCAGATTTCATTGGCGACAACACGATTGCTCATTGCTATTGAGCAACCCGGATGCGACAGTTAAGTAAACCGCGCCACCGAGTGCCAATGCCACAGAGGCCCAGAAAATGAACGTCTCATCCGTCGACAACCCTTTTGATCAGCGCGGCCCCTTTCTTCTCAGCCTTTTTATGACACTGGTTGGCTACAGCGTATTGGTCGCTCTGCCCGCCATTAACGGTGCATGGGTTGATCAACTGGGCTTTAGCGAAATCGAGGTCAATCGTGTGGCGTCGGCTGATCTGCTCGGCCTCTTCATCGGTGCGGTCATGACAAGCCTGTTGATCCGACGTTTGAGTCGCCAAACCCTAACCTATGTCGGTATCGCTCTGGCGATACTCGCCAATGCTCTGTGTACCCAATATGTCGACTATCACGCGACGCTAGTGCTTCGTCTGATAGCCGGTCTTGGTTCCGGTTTTTACACCGCCGTCGCAGTCGCCGGCCTGGGCGCGCATTCCAAGCCACGCGAGGCGTTCAACTGGATGCTGCTGGCATTCGCGGTATCTCAATTTTTGGAACTTCAGTTGATCCCGCACCTGAGCATGAATGGCATCTATGTATTTTTCATCGGTACCTATGTTGTCACTTTGCCCTTTGTGCGCCTGATCCCCACGGTGAACCCTCACGCAGTCGCGGCAGAAGCCGCGGAAGTCACCGCCCGGCCCACGCTGGTCGCCTGGATCGGCATAGGAGCAATCGTCATCGCCTACATCAACATCGGTGCCTACTGGTCGAACATCGAACTGTCGGCAGAAGCCGCTGGTCTCGATAGCGACTGGTCAGCACAGGTGATCGCATGGAGCGTATTGCTGAGTTTCGTCGGCTGCTTTGCCGCAATGTGGGTGCTCAAACGGTTCGACTACGACAAGCCGCTCTTATTTACCTTTGTGCTCATGGTAATGGCGGTAGGCTTGCTGGCGGTTAAGGTGACAGCGGGATTATTCATCCTTAGCGTCGCCCTATTTAACTTCCTCTGGATTTTCATCGATGTTTACCAAATGGGAGGCGTCTCTGTGGCCGATCGCTCGGGAAGCGCAGCCGCCTTTATACCCGGCGCTCAGGGCCTCGGTCAGACAATTGGTCCATTTGCGGCATCTATCATGCTGGATTTAGGCTGGGGCTTTGACGGTGTATTCATGCTATGCGCAGCCGCCTCGGCAACAGCATTATCGATCTACACCGTTATTTTTGTGAGATATCGCTATCAAATCGGGTAAGCCGATGGCCACCGCGCTCAGCCGCGTCTTAAGTCGCCC
>VMDB01000107.1 GCA_008081075.1 Halieaceae bacterium | reverse complement strand
TGGAGGAACTGCCGGTGTATGTCGTGCTACTTGATGATGCGCTGGTGATTCTCGATAACGGTGTGTCACTCGATGCGACACGTGCCATGGCAGCGCGTATTGAGTCGGCTGCGATCCGGTTGCAGGATCGATTTCTCGAACTTTTGCTAAGCACGGGTGAGGATCTCACGCCAGCGCAGCGTGCCGGTTTTATCGAGACGCTGTGGGCAAAGCAGGAAGAGTTTGAAGCGGACCGGCTGGCGCGGGACGATGCGGCGTATCGCGATGATCTTGAAGCGCGGTTTGATAAGCAGCTCCGACGTTACCTTGGCCCGCTGACGGATGAGCAAAAATCTCGCCTCAGGCAGGGCGTGGCCGCAATGACGCGATTGGATCACTACTGGTTGCAAGACCGTCGCGTTTGGATCTCGGCGTTGTCTGAGATTTTGTTGAGCGACGAGCCAAACTGGGTCGAGCCCGTGAGGGCGCTGATTGCCAGTCGTGACGAGGCGCTGTTACCTGAATACCGCGACGGCATCGATCATAACGGGGAGGTGATTCTCCAGCTGTCACGGGATGTTCTGCTGCTGCGCTCTGATAAGCAGGACAAAAAACTCAGGGCGCGCCTGATCGCATTACGAGACGATTTGGCGGCGCTGTCTGAGGTTTGAGTTAGTTTTGGCCCGCAATCAATGCCTGATCACGAATGGCGCCTTTATCCGCACTGGTCACCATGCTCGCATAGACCTTCAATGCCGTTGACACCTGTCGCGGACGCGCTACCTCAGGTTGCCAGGGGTGAGCGCGACCAATCATGGCCTCGCGCCGACTGGCGAGCGTCGCCTCGTCGACCAAAACGTTAATGCGCCGTCCCGGGATATCGATTTCGATGGGATCGCCCTGCTCAATCAGTCCTATGGTGCCGCCGGCAGCGGCCTCGGGCGAAACGTGCCCAATCGATAGTCCGGAGGTGCCGCCGGAGAAGCGGCCATCAGTAATCAGCGCACAGGCTTTCCCGAGTCCCTTCGATTTGAGATAACTGGTGGGGTAAAGCATTTCCTGCATGCCGGGACCGCCACGGGGCCCTTCGTAGCGCACAATCACGACGTCACCGGCTTTTACCCGATCCTCCAGAATGTCTGCCACCGCAGCTTCCTGGCTTTCGCAAATGTGGGCGGGCCCTGTGAACCGCAATGAGTCCTCGTCAACGCCAGCGGTTTTGACGACACATCCTGATTCGGCGAGGTTGCCAAACAGCACTGCCAGCCCACCCTCTTCGGAATAGGCGTGGGCACGCGACCGGATACAGCCTTGTTCCCGGTCAGTGTCGAGGGTGGGCCAGCGCAGATTCTGACTGAACGCCTGCTGGGTCGGTATGCCTGCCGGGCCCGCTGCAAAGAGGGTTTTCACCTCTTCAGAGTCAGTTTGCATAATGTCCCAGCGCGCGAGCGCTTCGCCGAGCGTCGCGCTGTGCACGGTCGGTAAGTCGAGATGCAGCAGTTCACTGCGCGCCAGTTCCCCCAAAATTGCCATCACGCCACCGGCGCGGTGGACATCTTCCATGTGGTAAAGCGGGGTGCTGGGAGCCACCTTGCATAATTGCGGCACCTTGCGGGAAAGCTGGTCAATCGCGGCCATATCAAAGTCCACGCCCGCTTCCTGCGCGGCGGCCAGCAGGTGCAGAATCGTGTTGGTAGAGCCACCCATCGCAATATCGAGACTCATAGCATTTTCGAAGGCGCGACGGTTCGCAATTTCGCGAGGTAACGCGGTGGCATCGTCCTGCTCGTACCAGCGCTTGGCCAGGTCCACAATGAGCCTCCCCGCGCGCAGGAACAGCTGCTCCCGATCGGCATGGGTGGCCAGCAACGATCCGTTACCCGGCAGGCTGAGACCCAGCGCCTCGGTGAGGCAATTCATCGAATTGGCGGTAAACATGCCCGAGCACGAACCGCAGGTAGGGCAGGCCGATCGTTCATAGGCTTCGACCGTGGCATCGTCAGCATTGCTGTCGGCGGCGATCACCATGGCGTCGACCAAATCGAGCTTGTGCTCAGAGAGGGCTGTTTTGCCTGCTTCCATCGGCCCACCCGAGACAAAGACCACTGGAATATTGAGTCGCATGGCGGCGTTGAGCATGCCCGGTGTGATCTTGTCGCAATTGGAAATGCAGACCATGGCGTCGGCACAGTGCGCATTGACCATGTACTCAACCGAGTCGGCAATCAGGTCGCGGGAGGGCAAACTGTAGAGCATCCCGTCGTGGCCCATGGCAATACCGTCATCTACGGCAATGGTGTTGAATTCCTTGGCGACACCGCCCGCGGCTTCGATCTCCCTCGCTACCAGTTGCCCCAGATCCTTGAGGTGCACATGACCTGGTACGAATTGGGTAAAGGAGTTCACCACGGCAATGATGGGTTTTTCGAAGTCGCTGTCCTGCATACCCGTTGCACGCCACAGCGCGCGGGCGCCGGCCATGTTGCGTCCAGCGGTAGAGGTGCGGGATCGATATTGCGGCATCGAAATCTCCGAGGGGTACAAGAAACGGGGCGCTAGCTTAACACTGGCTGGACGTCAGGGTGAGACAGGCCTTATCAGCACCGAGGCGTTGCGCTGCCAGTTGTATAAACGCTGCTTTTCCTCGGGAAGTTGGTCCTGAGTACCTGTCGCGAAGCCCTGTTCGAGAAACCAGTGGGTACCCTGGGTCGTTAGCGCAAAAACATGGGTCAGCGCCTTTGCGCTGGCGCGGGCCAGCAGCTCATGTAACAGCTGTTCAGCGCGGCCGGTACCGCGGTAATCCGGATGCGTGGCGACGCAGGCGACTTCGCCGACCTTGGCCTCCTCGTAGGGGTATAGCGCTGCGCAGGCAATTACGCGGCCGTCGCGTTCCAGAATGACAAAATGGTGGATCTCCTCTTCGAGTAGTTCACGGGAGCGCTTTACCAGCGCGCCGCTCTCCTCCAAGGGCCGAATCAGTTCAACAATGCTGGCAATATCGTCGATATCGGCGGGCCTCGCTTGCTCGTAGGGGTTTTGGGCTATCAGGGTGCCGGCGCCATCATGGGT
>VMDB01000132.1 GCA_008081075.1 Halieaceae bacterium | reverse complement strand
GCAAACCCCACGACGGTGATCGAGCCGTTGTACTGATTGCGACTGCGGCTGAGGCTGAAATCCCGGACCCGCAGACGGGGCTCAGAGTTCTCAAGCAGCCTCAGGAATGTGATGGTGTTACCGGCATCATCAGTCCGGAATGACATCTCCTGGCTGACCATCAGCCAGTCATCCGCCTGCAGGCTGTCCGCCAGCCGGGTGGAGCTCACGCTGAGGCCTGAATCACGGGCATGCTTGGACAGGTCACGCTGCAGGTTCGCCTCCACCAGGGGAATGGTTGCCCCACTGAAGATCTGGGTTTCAACCTGAGTCTGCTGCACCTCGGCCTCAATGCGGCGGTCGCGCCACAGCAGAGAATCCTCGATCAGGCGCGCTTCACGCTCCACCGCGAGCAGCACGGTTTCAATCTCGGCGTTGCGACGCTGATACAGCCCCTGTACCGCCGGCACAATCTGCGTTACCACAAACACCGCCCCCACCAGCCCGGCGAGAATCAGGATCCTTTGCTCTCTTGCGCTAACAGCCATCGCTCAAACCCTTATGTCTCATCGGGAAAATGGCGCACCCGGTAGGCCTCGAAGTTCACCGTGGCCAAGCGCAGATCAATGTAATAGCGGGTGTTACTGGTCGCCCGCGAAAACACCACTTCGGTAAACAGCGGGTCCTGTTCCAGTCGCTGCAGAATTGCCTGCGGGTCGGAGCTGGTACCCTGAATGCGAATCAGACCCTCTGAAAGCTCAAGTGAAGACAGCTGCTCACCGGCCAGCACCTCCTGCAGACGGAACATGGCGGCAGCCACGTTCTGCTGAGGGAATTCATTGATGGCGCCCCAGCGATTTTCAAACTCGACCACCACCGCCTGATCCTGCCGGGCCTCCACCGACAGTTCGCGATTGGACTCCAGCCGGGCATTGGCCATCTGCAGCTCAAAGCTCTGGGCCAGAAACGGTGAAGCCGCAAGGCCCAGCAGCCCGACCAGCAGACCAGCCGCAATTTTCAGCTGTCTGCGCTGCGTGCGCTGTCTGCTGACGGTCAGCGCACCTGAAGGGAAAAATCCGTATGCCGGCTCCACCGCCAGGGGTTGATCCACCGCATAGTCTTGCGCGGCAGTGAGCGTCTGCCTGGTTTCCGCTTCAAAGGCGGCCAGCTGTTCCTGCCACTGTTCGGCAAAAGCAGGCTCGCCAAGCTCGGCGTTCTGTATCTGTAACCATTGTTCCAGTACTCCCCCCCGGGTGCGGATGAACGTGGTGTCACGGCCGTCATCATCCAGCAGCAGGCAGGCCTGCGCAGACTGCATCAGCGCCAGCGTTCTGGGCGCCAGGGCCGCAAGCGCCAGACCCTGACTGGTAAATGCGTCAAACAGGGCTGTCAGGCGG
Source organism: Halieaceae bacterium (assembly GCA_008081075.1). Classification (GTDB taxonomy): domain Bacteria; phylum Pseudomonadota; class Gammaproteobacteria; order Pseudomonadales; family Halieaceae; genus Luminiphilus. Next base: position 1,707 of record VMDB01000132.1, on the reverse strand, counting down.
GCCTGCCGGATCCACAGCGCCAACCTGTTCCCGTCAGTGCCGCCATCAGACACAGCCAGCGCGAGCGCCTCGTCACAGGCAGGCAGGATGGTTTCCTGCTGCAAGGTAATGGCAGAAATCAGGTTGGCCCCGCTCAAGCCCGGCATGTGCTGCTCGGTGGCTAAAAATTCAGAAGGCGCCAGGAGTAACAGGACCGAGCACTCAGAGTCAGCTGCCGCAAGCAGGTGCTTTGCCGCCTCGGCAACGGCAGCCGCATCGATGTTTCCCTCTGCCGAAGAACGGTCAGCGGGGGCAATTCTGTGACTTCGCCCGCTTTCTGCGTGCAGCAGCTCATCACCGAACACCACCAGCGTGTCCGTTACACGGCTGAGCAGGTCCTGCCGGCTGTTGCCCAGCAGTGCCTCTCTGATGCCGCGAGGAAGGCGGTGACTGATCTGATCGAGCAGGCTTGTCATGGTTGTGCGCGTTGTGTCCAGGGTCGATCCGGAACCCGGGGCGATTACCGCCAAGGCCCGACAGCCGCTGTGCCGGTACCGGGATCAGGCCAGCAGACTGAAAAATTCATGAATTCCAAGCCATTAGGACTGAGGCAGACCGAAAATAGTTCTAACAAAGGCGGGGTTTTTTCGACCTGTGGCGGCCGGCAAAGTCGTGGCCGGCGATGTCAATCAGCCCACCGCGCGGGGCGAGAGTGAAATAGGCCACGACGGGGCAGGAAGGGGCAGGATGAGGCAGGAAGGGACGTGAGCAGGCCTCAGGAAGGCAACGGGGAACGGAGTTTCTTTCGCCACAAACGAAACAGCCCCGATTATCCGGGGCTGTTTCACGGCAATTCTTGGCGTCCGGGCGTCTTATTCGCCTGAAGAGCCAAGCATCTGGCGCTCTTTTTCCACCAGAAACTCGACCACTTCCAGCATTTCTTCCTGAGTCGGCACATTCTGTCCGGTAGTCACCAGATACTTGCCGTTCACGATCATGTTGGGTGTGCTGCGAATCTGATAATCCTGCATGCGCTTCTCAGCCTGATTCACCTTGGTTCTGACCGAGAATGAATTAAAGGCTTTCTCAAAATCCTCGGCGGTCACGCCATGCTCGGCGAACAGCGAGCCGATCTGGCGCTCGTTCTGCAGTCGGTTGCCCTGCAGGTTGATGGCGTTGAACACCGGCGTGTGCAGTACATCCAGCTTATCCAGTGCTTCAGCGGTGTAGTACACCTGCGCGTGGATTTTCATCAGATTGTTCCACAGAGCCGGAAAACGCACGACATCCACATCGTCAGGCGCGCTCTCTTCCCAGGCGGTCAGCAGGGGCTCAAAGCGAAAACAGTGGGAGCAGCCATACCAGAAGGCTTCCAGCACCTCGACTTTGGAGGCATCCCGCGTATTCACCGGGTTGGGCAGCTCAGTGTAGTGCGTGCCGGCAACATAACGTTCGATCTGCGCGAAGCTGGAAGGCGCCACGGGCAGCAGGCTGATAAATAATGCAATCTGCAAGGTACGTTTGATCATTTTGCGAATCCTTTATCGTTTGCTATTTCGGTACCGAATCGGTTCCTGGGTTATTTCGTCGTTTTGCTAAATGGGTGTTCTGGGTTCTGGGTACAGACTTTACCGGTCAATGTCGCTGTCGATCAATCCGCTTTTTCAGTCTGTGCTGAGTGGTTTCGGACTCTCCGCCGTACTTTCCACCGTACTTTCAACCGTTCTT
>VMDB01000209.1 GCA_008081075.1 Halieaceae bacterium | reverse complement strand
TCGCTCGGGAATATCGAATGCTTGTCCTGCCCGGTTCTTCAGCCTTGTCTGAAGCCCGCTTTCACTTATTGGCGACTCAAATCCACCAGTTGGGCATGGGGTACCGCTTACGCGAGGTGGCGCACGCCTATGCCGTGGAGCTGTCTCCTGACCAGGGTGTAGATGAGGTGCGGTTGGCGGCGCTTTTGCATCCCGGTACCGCAGAACCCGTCGATGCTGCCGTGCTGGATCGTTCGGGCCAGCGCGTGGTAAGCCCCCGCTTTGGCACCATTTCGCCTTGGTCCAGCAAGGCGACTGACATTGCTCGTAACTGTGGTTTTACAACCGTAAAGCGCATTGAACGCGTCACGGTATTTGGTATCGATGGCCTGACTGGTAATCCAGAGAACCGACAACTCGATGCCCTGATTCACGACAGGATGGTAGAAACCGTTGTGGGTTCGGTGGACGATCTGGCGCCACTTTTCGCGCGATCCTCCGCGCAATCCTATGGCGAGGTTGATGTGCTGGGTGGCGGAAAAGCGGCGCTCGCAGCGGCAAATCTCTCGCTTGGACTGGCTCTTGCCGAGGATGAGATCGATTACCTGACAGAGGCGTTTAGCGGGCTTGGCCGCAATCCCCGTGACATCGAGTTGATGATGTTCGCGCAGGCCAATTCGGAACATTGTCGACACAAAATATTCAATGCCAGCTGGGATATCGATGGCACACCGGCGGCCCACTCGCTGTTTGGCATGATCCGCCATACCCACGCGGTGGGCGGCGATAATGTGCTCTCCGCATACTCCGATAACGCAGCGGTTGTCTCAGGGCATCATGCCGGCCGCTTTTACCCGGATAAGAGCGACGGCGTCTGGCGCTATCATCAGGAGCCCGTGCATCTGTTGATGAAGGTCGAGACCCATAACCATCCGACGGCAATATCCCCTTTTTCCGGTGCGGGTACCGGCGCCGGGGGTGAAATTCGAGACGAGGGCGCAGTCGGTCGTGGGTCTCGGCCCAAGGCCGGTTTGGCTGGCTTTTCCGTCTCTCATCTGGAAATTCCAGATCTACCGCGACCGTGGGAGATTGGCTACGGAAAACCGCAGCGGATCGTGTCCCCTCTACAGATTATGACCGAGGGCCCGATTGGTGCTGCGGCCTTTAATAACGAATTTGGCCGCCCCAATCTGGCGGGCTATTTCCGCACGTTTGAAGCAGCTACCGACGCCGGCGTTAGGGGTTACCACAAACCCATCATGATCGCCGGCGGTTTCGGCAATATCCGCGAAGGCCACGTTGAGAAAGGCGACTATTCGGCAGGCGCCAAGCTGGTGGTGCTCGGGGGCCCCGCTATGTTGATTGGACTGGGCGGCGGCGCTGCCTCTTCGATGGCCAGTGGCGATAGCGCCGAAGACCTAGATTTTGCCTCTGTGCAACGACAGAACCCGGAGATCCAAAGGCGGTGTCAGGAAGTGATCGATACCTGCTGGGGATTGGGCGATGACAACCCGATTGCCTTCATACACGACGTCGGCGCGGGCGGCCTGAGTAATGCCCTGCCAGAGCTGGTCAAGGATGGTGGTCGCGGTGGTCAGTTTGAGTTGCGAGAGATACCGAACGACGAACCCGGCATGTCGCCGCTGGAAATTTGGTGCAATGAATCTCAGGAGCGCTATGTATTGGCAGTTGAGCCCGATCAGCTTGCCGTTTTCGAAGAGATCTGCGCCCGGGAACGCTGCCCCTATGCGGTAGTGGGAGAGGCCACCGAGGCGAAGCACCTCACAGTGAGCGATCGACAGTTCGGCAATGACCCCGTGGATTTGCCCATGTCTGTGCTGTTTGGCAAACCCCCAAAAATGCACCGGCAGACGACACGAGCGCCGGGAGTCGCCGATAGTTTCGATGCAGCAAAGGTAGCGATTGCAGAATCCTTGCACCGGGTCCTGACCTTTCCTGCGGTGGCGTCGAAGAGCTTTTTAATCACCATCGGTGATCGCAGCGTGACGGGAATGGTGGCGCGAGATCAAATGGTAGGCCCCTGGCAGGTGCCCGTTGCGGACTGTGCTGTCACCACAGTGTCTCTTGATTCTCATCTGGGCGAGGCCATGTCGATGGGTGAGAGAACCCCGGTAGCGCTCATCAATGGACCGGCTGCGGGTCGCCTTGCGGTTGCCGAGGCCATTACCAATATTGTGGCGGCACCAATCACCTCGCTGTCTGACATCAAACTCAGCGCAAACTGGATGTGCGCCGCGGGTTTCGCTGGGGACGATGCCGTGCTCTACGACACCGTGGAAGCGGTTGCCATGACGTTCTGTCCTGCCCTGGGAATGACCATTCCGGTCGGTAAGGATTCCATGTCGATGCGCACCGTCTGGGACGAGGCCGATGAACAGCGATCCGTGACGGCGCCTGTTTCACTCATCGTGTCTGCTTTTGCGCCCTGCGGTGACGTGCGAGAAGTACTAACCCCCACGCTCGTGCCTCGCGAAGATACCGCACTGTTGCTCATTGACTTGGGTCGTGGGCAGGATCGGGTCGGTGGCTCGGTGTTGGCACAGGTCTGGAACGCCTTGGGAAGTGTCACCCCGGATGTGGCGCCTGAAGACCTGCAAGCCTTCTTTGCCTTCCTCAATGAATCAAAAAAAGAGGGCTACATACTGGCGTATCACGATCGTTCCGATGGGGGCTTGTTGGTGACCCTGTTGGAGATGGCATTTGCCGGTCACTGTGGGCTGGATGTCGAGATCGATGTTGAACAATCTCAGGCCGCTGCGCGGCTCTTTTGTGAAGAGGTAGGGGCGGTCATTCAGGTTGAGCAGCAACGGGTGCCCGAGATCATGGCGCTGGCTGAGCGTTTTGGACTGCTAGGCATGGTAACCGCCGTTGGCCGACCGCGACTGGATGAACGCGTTGTCGTGAATACCCGCCAGTTTGAATTGATCGACAGTCGTCGCGCCGCTTTGCAGCGCTTGTGGAGCGAAACCAGCTATGCCATTGCGCGACAACGGGATAATGCGGCGTGTGCCGATGCTGAATTTGAGGCGATACAGGAATCCAGTCCGGGGTTGTCCGCGTCACTCACCTATGACTGCGACGAAGATGTTGCTGCGCCAATGATCGCAACCGGTGTCCG
>VMDB01000090.1 GCA_008081075.1 Halieaceae bacterium | reverse complement strand
GCCCGAGGGGTTGAGGCATACACTATGCGACCAAATAAGTGGGCGTGTGATCCGCACGCCGCGCGGGTATCCTAATTAGACTACATGACGCCTGCTTACCAAACAATTCTTGAAGAAACCGGTGATTTCATTGTTTACGACGAAGCATTGATCTCGGCGCCGACTGCCCGGTTGTTTTGTCCCGAGGAGTGGGGTCATAACGTGACACCTCACAGCGAGGGTCGGGGCACGGTCTGGTTTGTCGAGCAGGGCGACAATCGATGGGTATTAAAGGCCTTTCGGCGCGGTGGTTTCGTTGGCCGTTTCATCAGGGAGCACTACGTCTTTCTGGGAAATCGGCGCGCAAGAATGATTCGAGAATTTGAGTTGTTAAGTCGGCTGCACCGATTGGGGCTGCCGGTTCCGCGTCCGGTGGCGGCTTGTCTCAACAGAACGGGAATGCTGAGCTACTCAGGAAGCCTCATTACTGAGCGGCTCGACAATGCAAGATCATTGGCGCTATGTGTCTCGCGCGGCGAGCTCCCAGAGGATCACCAATGGCGTGAGATAGGTCGCATGATCAAGAAGTTTCACGATAATCACGTTTTTCACAGCGATCTCAATGCTGGCAACGTTCTGCTCGACGAGAGCGCGGTCTACCTGATCGATTTTGACCGAAGCCACATAAGGCCCAGCGGCCTTGGAGGCGATTGGCGGCGGGCAAACTTACAACGCCTGAGGCGCTCTTTGGACAAACTTTCGGCCCACGGGCTAGTTGATCTCGAGCGGCCTTGGGGGTTACTCCGTGATGGTTATGATGGGGCAGGGGCTCGCTAGGTGCCTGTAACCAGATGAGGTGGGGAGCTGCCTTTTGTTAGCGAGCCCCCCAGCATCAAACATGAGCCTGCACGGCTTCATCAACAAGATCGATATAGTCCCCGACTTTATCCGGTAGCGCCGAGTGAGCCTCTTGCGTGTTGTGTTCACGTTGCAGTCTGAAGGCGTGGTTGTGGGTGTGCGCCCGCCAGGACTCGAGCAACTGTTCAGCGGTAACGACAATACTGATTGCGTCTTTCGAGGCAAGATATTCGACTTCTGCCGCGAAGTTCCGGGTGTGGGGGCCGACGATGATCGATTTTCCCCAGCTCGCCGGCTCAAAGACGTTATGGCCTCCCGCGTCGACCATGGATCCACCAACAAATACAAAACTTGCGTGGGCGCAGTACGCATCGACCTCGCCTACCGTATCGACTATCAGAACGTCAGCACTATTTGCCGTTGCATGTCTATCGCTGGCTACTTCCAGTCCCCGAGACGCCAGTGTTTTGACGATGTCAGACACTCGGGGAGGGTGTCTGGGAATAATGACCAGCAAGTCGCCACCGGAAACTTCACGCCAGACCTCAGACACGATCATCTCTTCTCCTGGGTGCGTTGAGATCGCCAAGGTGAAGCGCCGATGGGGGAGGGGATTATTGGGCCGCTGTGTGTGAGTACGGCGGGTCATTTTGATGCTGCCGGCAGTGCAGACCTTTTCGGGTGCGCACCCGAGGGCGATAAACCTCTCTGCATCCTGCGTTTCCCTGGCCCAGACTGCGGTGACCTGTCCCAATGCCGGTGGATAGATCCATTGCCTGGCAAGTCTTGAGCGGAAGGTTTTATCGCTGATACGCCCGTTGACAATATAGATTGCGATGCCGCGTTGGTGGCATTGGACGTAGAGTTCGGGCCATATCTCGGTCTCGACAACAAAAATCACTTTTGGGTCTTGTCGAGCGATGAAGTTTCGAACCGATGGGCTGTAGTCGAGAGGGCAGTAGCATACGGTGACAGCATTTCCCCAGGTAGACAGGACTAGGCGTTTTGCTTCGGGCGTGTTGCAGGTAATCAGGACCCCGTCTTTCAGCTGGGCGTCTATAAGCGGCGAAGCAAGCCGTACTTCACCAACCGATGCGGCGTGAAACCAGATCGGTGTGGCGTGGTCTGCAGTTGTCGAACCCAACCCGAGTCGTTCTCTCAGATAGGTCACCCCCCCACGACGGGTGATCATCTGCTGCAAAGACCAAAGCAGGATAAAGGGCGACGCTAAGAGCCAGGTTGTTCGATAGAGCAGTAACGACACGTAATGCAATCTCTTCGTATCAGTCGCGATCGGCCCGCCGGTCGCAGATTTGGCTGACGCTAACCGTAGTCATTTGTGCGTCCATCGGCTGACCACTGAGTGTTCCGCAAAGATATCGGTTGGTGCCGTAATCCCGGGTATGGACAGGGCGCTTACGTGCGTTTTTCTGATAGTTGGCTTTTGGGGTCTTCGTAGTGGTGCTTGGCCCATTTTTTGTAAGCCGTTGCACTTTTCAAAAACCAAATCACGCTGGCAACCATCAATAGACTAAATAATCCAAAAAACCATTCGTTGGACAAGGCCATTATTGTTGTTCCTTATTTAGGGTCATTTATCTAAGCACGATGCCTGAGTTCGTTCAAAGCCCATTGTGCTGGCTCAGGCACCGCGGGTCGCGCCGCCAAATCTATGGCAAGGCCTTGAATGCTGACCACGGTTTGTTCAAAAAGCATTATTTGACGCCGGAGCTCAGGGGCGCTCTGATTCAAACCAAATCGGTGCCGTCCAGGCGCGCTCCTGAATCGTTTTGGGTATGCGTGGATTTTGACAGGCATCAGGTTGGTTCTCGGTCTCAAATCCGAGGCACATTCGGGTAGACCAGCGGCAACTTGGGTTTTCGATTGCCCGCGCGTAGTAAACGGCATCCTGATTGATATCAAACTCGCTGTCCTCCCAGACGCCGCATAAGGTGCTGAAGCCCTGACCATGGGCGCGGCACGAATTGGTGTCGACGTATGCGCCATTATTGGCGTCGCCAGCGACATCAACCACTAATTGTCGGAACTGTCCCTCGGCGTTAACCCAGCCCTTAATGATCTGTAGTCGCTGTAGCGGCTGTCCAGGGGCGTCCGCGGTGCCGGGGTCGGCGGTCGCAGAAATGACAAATCGCGGTTTAGCGGATTGACTAGGCGCCTCCGGTAATACGCCTCCCATGGGTACGCCGCTGGCATAACCTGCAGCGGCGAGGTTGGTTTCGCTGCAGATTGCCTCTGGCAAACTCCAGCCGGCAAAAAACCGGGGCGCAAT
>VMDB01000127.1 GCA_008081075.1 Halieaceae bacterium | reverse complement strand
CCCGCTTTCGCCGCGATAGCATCGAGCGTGGCGTTTTCATATCCCTGAGAGACAAAAAGCTGCAACGCGGCGGAAAGCACCTGCTGAACACTTTGCTCTCGTCGCTCTTCATTACTGCGTCTAACAGCCTGCACGCATTACACTCCCAAGGCTCGGCGCTCTGACGGACAACAACCAAACCATTTTCTGTAGCTACGGGCGAAGTTACTGCAATCACTAAAGCCCAACTGGTATGAAATTTCGTTGATCGATTTATCGGAGTGGGACACAAGTTCCGCCGCCAGCTCCTGGCGGGTCTTGAGCACAATCTGGTGATGACTCAAACCCGTTTGCTGCAGCGCCGATTTCAATCGTCGATCTTCCATACCCAACCATTCGGCAATATTGCCCCTGTCGAAGGCACCTGAGGGTAGCAAGTCAAAAAGCGCCATGCGGACCTGGGTCTCTAGATCAACAGACCCCATCCGTTGCAGGTGGTCAAAGACCTGCCGCTCACTCCGTCTCGCGAGTTCCGCATTACCACCGGCCAACGGTGCATCCAAGGCGGCGGCGTCAAAGCACAAGGCATCAATGGCGCTGCCGAATTCCAGGGGGCATCGAAAATAGTGTTCATAATCCTCGACAAACCCCACAGGTGGCGGCGAAGAAAATTTCACCTCGGCGGGAGCGAAGCTGGGTGATGACACCATTCTGAGCATTCGGACCCAGGTCGCTGCCCAACCCGAAATGCGCGCGAGGCGCGCCACAGGACTGTCGCCAACTTCCTCGGTGCAGTGATAAACCAGCATCGCCTTATCATTTACCACTTCGAAAGACACTGACTTGTTCGTTGTAACCCAAGCATAGTAGCGAGCAAGCCGGGTGCAAAATTGTCTCAGGGTGGGCGACGAAATCAGCATCAAGCCGTAACAATGATAGGTTGTAGCGTGCACATTCTCGGCGAACCTCAGTCCAAAGAGCGGGCCCAGCTCCGAACTCACCGCCCGAGAAATAATTTGCGACAGCGAACGAATCGATACTCGCTCAGCGCTCTGGGCAACAGCATCAGGCGCCACGCCCGCCTCCAAAAGGATTCCCCGGGTGTCGACACCCAACTTGTCCAGTGTCGTTGCAACACCTTGAATGCTGCTCATCGACACTGAACCCTCAATGGAAACTGCGACCTCCGTCTGTGACTGCATCATTAATTCCCCTTTTTATTTTTCTTTTATTAGCTCTACCACACAGGTTGTGGTCTGACCTCGAGCGCTTTCGCAGCAAAGGTCCAGTACGCACTTCTCCCCGCTTTCCGCAGGCTCTACGGCGACTACACTACCCTTGAACACGAGGGTATCTCCGACCACATTAAAATTCAGCATTTTTAAAGGGCCCATCTTCTTTAACCGCATATGAGGCCCCGCCCAATTTCGGACGAGTCTTTCAAACATACCCATCAGAAAAAAAGTATTGGCAAAGGCGTCACTGGCGCCGGCCGATTGAGCCACTTCAGCGTCATGGTGTATCAGTGAGAAGTCCCGATTGGCCCCCGCCTCCATTACCAGGCGCTGCAAGGTGATCGGGATTTGAATTTCCGGCAGGGCGTCGCCTACGGTGGTTCGGGCGTTGTGCTGCTCCATCACGCCGAATCCCCCAACTCTGCATAAAACCGGAAAATGTCGAGCTGCGCCACAGCAACAATCTCTCCCGTTTGCTTGGTATAAGTATCCTCCTGTCGGAGAAATGCACCGGCACCTACTTTCAGTGTTTTACGCTCGATGCGAGTCAATTTGCTGGTACAACCCACTATATCCTCCGGATACAGCGGCTCTGCAAACTCGATTTCCATACTGGTGGCAAAGCTTTTGTTGCAGGGAGCCGGCACATTGAATATCACCGGTATCTGTATTTGAGTTGGCTCATCGTCGATACGCTTGGGCGGATCGCCGGGTGACCAATAGGGCGCTACACCATAGGTAAAGACCATGGCCGCTGGCGCCACCAAATCTGAAAATCCCGCCGCCCTGGCAGCGCTGGCATCGGTGTGTATGGCGCACTCAAACTCTTTGGGTTCGAGCCAACGGCGGATACTGCCCCGCTCTACCGGGTCCGGGCCCGTCCATTGCCCCACCACCGTATTCAGACATGCCTCGGTCTGCTCCCAGCTACCCCACAGCCCCCAGCCAACGTCGCTCATGCGCTACACGGGCCTAAAAAATGGCAGGGTAATGTCGTCGGTTATCGGACGAAACACCACCTCGACTTCCATACCGATCTGTACGTCTTCGGGCTCACACTCCACCAAATTGGTGTGCATCCGAATTCCCTCGGGCAGATCGATCCAGGCGAGAATAATCGGTAAGTCTTCGACGAACTTTTCCTCAACTCCCTCGTAAGTCACCGAGTAGGTGTAGACGGTGGCGCGGCCCGAGGCTTCGATCCAGCCCAAATCCTGACTCCAGCACTCGGGGCAATCGCGTCGTGGATAAAAAATATTGGTATCGCAGGCGTTGCAGTGCTGCACCAGTAATTTGTGCTCACGGGTGCCGTCCCAAAAGCGCTGGCTGTAGGGCTGGATCTCCGGCAGGGGCTTTTTATATTCACTCATCGCGGGGCCCTCCCAAAGACACTGGTACAGGTATTCATGACAGAACCCCCCGAGGTTGTAAGAATGGCGTGCTCGCAATTCGATACCTGACGCTCCCCCGCCTCACCGCGCAACTGGCGGATGGTGTCCAGATAAAACGCCATGCTGACTCCACTACCTGTATGGCCCCGACCGGTGGCGTCGCCCATCGTGGTACAGGGCAAATCCCCGCCAGGACCGCAGCGGCCTTCAGCCCAGAGTTTTGCGCCGTGACCATCCTCACACACGCCGTAACCCTCCAGCGCACTGCACTGGGTATAGGGGTAGGCGCCATAAATCTGTCGAAGGTCCATGTCGTGTATCGACAGGCCCGCCTGAGCCAGGGCATCCTGACTCGACTCACGATAAGACTGCCGATGAAAGACATCCTCGCGCAGCATCGGCGTGGCACTCATGAAGCGCGTACCGTGACCCAATTTGTACACCGCTTTGTCGCCAAACTCCTTGGCTTTCTCCCAGGAAGTCACCACCATCGCGCCACCGCCGTCTGCCAGCAGATTGCACTCCTTGGCCTT
>VMDB01000062.1 GCA_008081075.1 Halieaceae bacterium | reverse complement strand
TTGGTCGACTCAGAGCGCATTCTCACGCAACTCAGAGTGGAGGGCTATGACATCACGCCTCACTATGAGGATGCCGGGGTCGTTATCGTCAACACCTGCGGATTCATTGACGCCGCCAAAGAGGAGAGTTTGGAAGCCATCGGCGAAGCCATTCGTGAGAACGGGCGCGTGCTGGTCACCGGATGTATGGGACGAGGCGATGACGCAGACCGTATCCGCGCCCGTCACCCCAAGGTGCTGGGCATCAGTGGTCCGGCCGCTTATGAGGAAGTGCTCTCGACGGTGCGCGAGGTATTGCCCCGAAACCATCGCCCTGACCCCCACATTGATCTAATCCCCGCCCAGGGGGTGAAACTGACGCCCAGACACTACGCCTATCTCAAGATCAGCGAGGGCTGCAACCACCGTTGCCGCTTTTGCATCATTCCCAGCATTCGCGGAGATCTGGTCAGCAGACCCATAGGCGCAGTGATGACCGAAGCAGAGGGGTTGGTCCGCGCGGGGGTAAGAGAGCTCCTCATCGTCTCTCAGGACACCAGTGCCTACGGAGTGGACATCAAATACAAAACCGATTTCTGGCAAGGCCGACCCATGAAAAGCAATCTTGCGGGCTTGGCAACTGCGTTAGCCGAGCTCGGTATCTGGGTAAGATTTCATTATGTGTATCCCTACCCCCATGTCGATCAACTCATTCCGTTAATGGCCGAGGGAAAATTGCTTCCCTATATCGATATGCCGCTGCAACACGGTGCTCCCAGTGTGTTAGCGAGGATGAAGCGACCAGCGGCCGCAGAAAAAACGCTGGACCGCATATCCCAATGGCGCAGCATTTGCCCCGAATTAACAATCCGCTCCACTTTCATCGTCGGTTACCCCGGCGAAACCGACGAGGAGTTCGAAATGCTGCTCGACTTTATCGAGGAGGCGCAGCTGGACCGGGTCGGATGTTTTGAGTATTCGCCCGTAAAAGGGGCCGCGGCCAATGCGTTACCCAATCCCGTTCCAGACGCGCTGAAAAAAGAGCGATGGGAGCGATTCATGGCAAAACAACAGGTCATCAGCGCCAATAAACTCCGCCAAAAAGTGGGCACCTGTCAGACGGTGTTGATTGATGAAGTCAACGAGGAAGGCGCTATCGGGCGCACGGTGGCAGACGCACCAGAAATCGACGGTCTCGTTCATTTACCGGGCTATACCGAATTTCGACCCGGCGACTGGGTCGAAGCAGAAATAGCCTCTGCCGATGACTATGACCTCTGGGTGTAAAGCGGCGAGCGACAACCTGTGAATATCATTTTGCTGCGCCCGGAGGATTGGCTCGACGCCTCGACGGTTGAGCTACGGGACAGGCGGCACGAGCACATCCGCAAGGTTCTTAAATCCAGCGTCGGCGCGTCGCTGAAGGTCGGTGAGATCGGAGGACATCGCGGTACGGGTATCGTTACTCTCACGAGTGACGACGCCACCCAAATGACTGTAACCCTCACACAGCCACCGGCATCGAGGCACCCCTTTGATATTGCGCTCGCACTGCCGCGGCCCAAGATGTTGCGTCGCGTGTTGCGCACCGTTGCGGAAATGGGTGTAACGCATCTACATTTGATTCACAGTGCCCGCGTGGAGAAAAGCTTTTGGCAGACACCCCTATTGCAGCCAGAGCGCATTTCTGAGGCGCTGCAGGCGGGCCTGGAACGATCGGGCGATACCCTCCCCCCGCAAATCCACCTGCACCGCTTCTTCAAGCCGTTTATCGAGGATATTGCACCTGACCTACTCCAGGGCCGCCAAGGCTGGATAGCCCATCAAACCGCAACTCAACCCATCTCTCGAGTCGCTGGAGGGGCGTTGGTCTTGCTGGGGCCCGAGGGTGGGTTTGTGCCGTACGAGCTGAGCCTCGCGCAAACGTCTGGTTTCTCCGCGGGACACTTGGGTGGGCGGACGCTGAGCGTAGACACCGCAGTGGCCGCCGCGCTCAGCCAAGCACTCTTCTGAACCTTCCTTGCCCGGCTCCTAGGCCCGCACCCCGGTGCCCAGGGCGCAAGCGACACCGGTGCCCCCTACGCCGCAGTACCCTGCGGGATTTTTGTGAAGATATTGCTGATGGTAATCCTCGGCAAAGTAAAACGTTGGCGCATCCAAAATTTCAGTGGTGATGGCGCCAAAGCCCGCCTGAGTAAGACTTTGTTGAAACTGCTCTAAGCTCTCCTGCGCGGCATTGCGTTGTCCCGCGTCGAAAACATAGATGCCCGACCGATACTGGGTACCCCGATCATTTCCCTGACGCATGCCCTGCGTCGGGTCGTGGTTCTCCCAGAAAACCGAGAGCAGTTGTTCGTAGCCAAGCTGTGCCGGATCGAACACAACGAGCACCACTTCGTTGTGGCCCGTTTGACCCGTACACACCTCCTGATAGGTAGGATTGGGCGTGATGCCCGCCGCATAACCAACCGCTGTGGTGTAAACCCCGGGCAAGCCCCAAAACATGCGCTCCACGCCCCAAAAACAGCCCATGCCAAACATTGCGCTGGCCATACCGTCTGGGTAAGGAGGCAATAACGTGCGACCGAGCACCGCGTGACGGTCGGTCACCGGCATGGCAGCGTCACGGCCGGGCAGCGCACTGGCGGCGTCAGGTAGTTCAGTCTTGAAGATCATGTCCATCCAACTCATGGTTTCACCCTTTTCGGCACTTTTTTGCGGGTACTGGGCGCTGTCGCTCAAATTTGGCATACTACTCGGCTACTTCGAAAACTGACAACAAAAACCGCCGGGGGAATGAGGCTACGTGACAGGTGGTCGCCCCATTGGAAATCCCGCAATCAGCGGGTGGCGGGGGGAGAAGAAAAATGCGTAAAACAGAACGGGTAAAAGTCCAAACAGATCATACCCCTTTCAAAGCTGAGGAGTTTTCCAGTCGTAAGCTCATAGAGCTTGTTGACCAGAATCAGAAAAGGCGTGATGTCGATTCCGATATGCTGATGGCAGTCGTCACTGAATTAACCCAACGCCGACATTTCTTGAGAGAATTGCGAGACCGCGGGCTTCTCGCTCCGCGCACTTAACAGGCGTCCCCCGCATTTCCAAAGATCTTGATCAACCACGATCAGGCGCCGTCGCCACGTTCCTCGGCAAGGCGAAAGC
>VMDB01000023.1 GCA_008081075.1 Halieaceae bacterium | reverse complement strand
GGCGCCAACGGATACAGCGCTCTGCCAGGGCCAGACCGTTATCAGCGATCCCAACAGAATACCGCTGAGCAGCGCTAATAATCTGAGACGAGCACGCTTTAACAGCCAACCCAGTAATCGCGTAAAACACAATAAACCCAGCGCACAGCCCAAGGCGAACACGGCTAGCTGATCGAACTGCAGCCCCCTGATGGCCGCCAGCACGGGCGCGTACATCCCGAGTAGCACCAGGATAAAGCTGCCCGAAATACCGGGCAAAATCATGGCGCAAATGGCAATCGCCCCCGCAAAGAACAGCCCCGGCAAGCCAGCCAGAAATCCGGACGGCGGTAAGGTGTCTATAACGACTGCCAGTGCGACACCCAGGGTAAATATCAGGAGGTGATCAAGCTTCGCGACGTTAACTTCGTCCCTGACCAGCACGATGCCGCTGATTAAGATCAAGCCCGAAAAAAATGCCCACAGCGGCTGCGGGTAATACTCAAGTAGCCAATGCACGGCTGACGCCAAGGAGAAAACCGCCGTCAAAATGCCCGCCAGAAGCCACGCTAAAAAAGGTCCATCGAGTCGATACCAAAGCGCGCGCCACCGGCCGTGCAACAACAGGATAAGCGCTTCCTTGTCGGCCGCCACCAGAGCGCTGATCAGCCGTTCGTAAATGCCCGTTATCAGCGCAACCGTGCCGCCGGAAACGCCCGGTACCACGTCGGCCGCACCCATGGCCAAACCTCGCAGAAATATGCCGGTTGGACCCTGCACTAACGAGATGTTCCGCTGATCATGGGCACGAAGTTAACCTCTTCAATCACTTCCTCCGCGAAGCCTTCTTCGGTTGCGGTGACCATTATCAGCTTCTGTCTGCGCCCGCCAACTGGCAGAATCAAGCGCCCGCCCGGTGCTAACTGAGCGAGCAGCGTCTGCGGAAGATGCTCGGGCGCCGCAGCTCCCAAAATCAGATCGAAGGGCGCCTCGGATGCCCATCCCTCAAGCCCGTCGCCATGTCGCCAGCGCACGTTACGAATCTTAAGTGCCCGTAACTGTTTTCGCGCACGGTCCAGTAACGGTTTAATCCGCTCTATGGCACAAATCTCATCCACCAAAGAAGCCAAAATCGCGGTCTGGTAACCAGAGCCGCTCCCCAGCTCGAGCACTCGCTTCGGCCGACCCGCAGCCAACGCCAGTTCACTCATTTTCGCAACCATGTAGGGTTGCGACAACGTCTGTCCATAGCCAATGGGTAATGCCGTATCCTCATAGGAGCGATGCGCCAGCGCTTCATCAACAAACAGATGCCGCGGCATACTGCGAATAGCCTCTAACACCTCGAAGCGGGTAATGCCCTGCTCCATCAGCCGCTGAATCAATCGCTCACGCGTGCGCTGGGAGGTCATGCCAATACCCAATTGACTCATTAGGCGTGGGCCTCATTCTGCAGTAGCACCACAGCGTGACACGCGATGCCCTCTTCGCGACCGATATAACCCAGCCGCTCCGTGGTCGTCGCCTTAAAATTAATCTGCCCCTCATCGACCCGACAATCGGCGGCGACACAGGCGCGCATGGCCAGCAAATAATCTCCCAGGCGGGGCGTTTGAGCGACGAGGGTCACGTCAACGTTACCGACCCGCCAACCCGCTTGACTAATTTTTTCCATCACGGATCTAAGCAGTGTGCGGCTGTCCGCGTTACGAAACGCGGGATCTGTATCGGGGAAGTGTTGACCGATATCCCCGAGCGCCGCTGCGCCCAATAGCGCATCGCAGAGTGCGTGCAAAGCGACATCACCATCGGAGTGCGCCTCCAAGCCCCGGTCACAGTCAATGCGAACTCCACCCAACATGATGTGATCACCGGGACAAAAGGCGTGAACGTCAAAGCCGTGGCCAATACGCATCACGCGTCCTCCCTATTTTGTTGATGCAAAAGCAGCTCTGCGAAGGCGAGATCTGCCTCGAGCGTGACTTTAATGTTGCTCGGTGGCCCTGGCAGCACCCGAACCCGTCCACCGGCCAACTCTACAGCCATCGCCTCATCAGTCACGTTCACGCCATCAGCCAGACACGCTTCAAGGGCATGGTGTAACTGGTGAAAGGGGAACAGCTGGGGCGTTTGCGCACGCCATAACGCACTCCGATCCACCGTGGCGGTAATCGCTCCCTCCCCATCAACACGTTTTAGCGTATCCGCAACGGGTTCCGCGAGAATCACCCCTTCACCACAGCCACGCGCGTGCTCAATCAATGCGCAGAGTGACGGGTAGTCCAGACAAGGCCTTGCCGCGTCATGAACCAAAATCCAGTCATCCGACGTCACCCTGTCGGCAAGGGCCTTCAGGCCCGCCAGCACAGATGCTGATCTCTCAGCGCCGCCCGGAGTCGTCTCTACTCGTACATCGGTAAGACTCGGAATGCCGTCTGCGCGTCGGTCAGAGGGATCCAGCGCCACCATAACCCCGCGTATATCTGGGGAGCGCAGCAGCGCTCGCAGCGTGTGCTCTAACAGTGGGATTCTCGCGATCTCTCGATACTGCTTGGGAATTTCACCACCCAGCCGACGCCCAGTTCCAGCGGCGGGGACGACTGCCCAGATGCTGCTCACTGCGCTGCTTGCTCTTCGACGAACTGGTAGTAAACCTCACCGTCCTTGATCAGCCCCAAATTCTCCCGGGCATTTTTCTCAACGGCTTCGTCTCCGTTCTGAAGCGCCACCACCTCTCGCGTCAAGCCAGCATTCCGCTCAAGCAACTTCTGATTTTCTTGCTCGGCTTGTTCCAATTGGGTCTGCAAGCGATTTGCTTCCGCTAGGCCGCCCTCTGCAAACCACAGTCGGTATTGCAGCAACAGGAATAACCCTGACAAACAGACAAAAAGCCAGCGCATTAGCGCCCCATGAGGATATCTCGACCCGGATAGGGGGCTGTCAATCCCAGCTCCGACTCGATGCGGAGCAATCGGTTGTATTTGGCCACTCGATCGGATCGACAGAGGGATCCCGTTTTGATCTGACCGGCCCCCGTTCCCACCGCGAGGTCGGCAATAGTGGCGTCCTCAGTCTCGCCAGAGCGATGAGAAATCACCGCCGTGTACCCCGCGGCTTTTGCCATAGCAATCGCGTTAAGGGTCTCGGTGAGGGAGCCTATCTGATT
>VMDB01000088.1 GCA_008081075.1 Halieaceae bacterium | reverse complement strand
GGAGATCATCGGTATCCCCGGAGAGCTCCACACCGGGACTGTCCTTTCTCTCGAAGGTCATGTCGTCGCCCCAGTTCAATAACTGGAATAGCGTCTGGAGCGTGTGGTAACCGTCTTCGCGACGTCCCGTTACATGAAGGAACAGGTTGAGTTTCGCGGGGGAGCAAGCGCGGAGCATTTTCATCACTGCGAGCCCATTTCCCAGTTTGTTATCCGGATTTTCATGGTGTATCCATCGCCCGAGACAATCATCTGCTCAGGCAGCCTCCAGGGAGGAACGGGCTGCCAACTCAGCACCTCGATCTGTCCCTGCTCAAGATTGGCTGGATAACCGAGCAACCACTGTCCGAAGATCTCTGGTTGATGGGTGGTCAGAAGCTGCAGCGGTGGTGCCAGCGTCGCGATCTCTGATACCGGCCGTATGCTATCGCCGTCTCGCCAATTGAAATTGGCACCGTCACGTTCCAATACGACCCGGTTCATCGAGAAGGGCCCCGATACTGAAACAGTGTCGTGAGTCGCATCGTGTCGCTCCCATTGGAAGCGTGCGGTATGCGTTTCTCCGTCGGCAGTCAGAGCGAGTTTTCCCGTCGCCGTCCAGGGGCTGAGATCAGCCGGCGCTGTCGTCAATAACGGTGGATCCACATTTTTATCCATACCGGGGGCGACGCACCCCAAGTGTGAGAGCATAATGACAACCCAGAATAGGCACTGGATTCTTTGGATGAGGCGCGGTCTTCCAACCAGCCAGTCGCTCATGGCAGGTCAGCACCGAGCCGTTCGACTGCCTCCAAAATGATGGGGTGCTCCGGCACGCGGCTGAGCCCGTCTTTCCAAATATCTCTGGCTTCGATTTGCCGTCCCTGCACCCAAAGCACCTCTCCTAAGTGGGCAGCCACTTCGGGGTCCGGAAATGCGACGTGTGCGCGACGCAACAGAGACTCTGACACCTCAAAATGGCCCAATTTGTAGTAAACCCAGCCGAGACTATCCAAAATCGCGGGATCACCCGGCGATAGCTCAAGCGCCCGCTCTATCAACTTGGCGGCCTCATCAAAGCGTTCGGTGTGGTTGGTCAGGGTGTACCCCAGCGCGTTGAGCGTTGCCGCGTGATCGGGATCTTGTAGAAGGATACTGCGCAGGTCCTGCTCCATGGCCTCGAAAGCGCCCGTCGCTTCGTGGACCATCGCGCGCCCGTAAAGCAAAGAAAAAGACTGAGGGAAAGCCGTCAGCCCTCGGTCATAAGCCAGTAGTGACTCGCCGGTCCAGTCTTTGAGTGCGTCGGCCTCCAGCAGGAACAGCTGCTCCGCTGCGGTGGGGAAGCGTTGTCGTTGAGCAGCAAAAAAAGCTTTGATGTCGCTGGCAAAGGCGGTATCCACCAAGAGCTCTGCCGCCCGAGACTTCGCGTCACTGAATTCGCGAGAGGGTCCCACGGATCCGAAGGCCGAAATTGCTTGCGGGTACTCATCACGCATAGCGGCTATCCGGCCCTTGTAGTAGTAGGCCTCGTTCAGCCGCTCTTCCAGCACAATCAATTCGTCGAATTTCCGCAGCGCGTCGTCAAAGTATTCCAGTTCGAAGTCGAGTATGGCCGCAGTGGCGAGGAGCTCAGGATTATCGGGCTCCTGCTCAAGCAAAATACTGAATTGCGTCCGGGCCGCTTCATAGTCTCTTTCCGAGCCCAACAATCGCGCGTATTGGAGCCTTAGCTCCTGGTTCTCAGGGAATCTTTCCAGCGTGTCGACGAGCCGCTGAAAGGGATTCGCGCTCGATTGGTCTAGTTGTAGCTGAGTCCAAAGCATGACCGCCCTGACATTCTCTGGATCCCGCTCCAAAACTGGGCTGAGTAGAGTGGCCGCCTGCTCGGGGTCATTTTGCAACCGGGCCAGGAGGCTTGCCGCAATGGCAATCTGATCATCCTCGGGCCACTGCTGCGCGAGCTCACCCATCGTTTTTGCAATGGCGTCTTGAGCATCGGGTTCCAGTTGCTCGAACCCCGCTAGATTACTTGCCACGTTCACCTGCACGCCCAGATTGATCGCCAGACCCGCATAGCGAAGGGCTAACAGGGGGTTCCCTGTTCGGGCGAGCCAACCCGAGGCCGATGCAGCCGCAGCGCCATCCGAGGGGTCGAGTTCTGCCAGCCGAATTGCCATGGCGGTTGCACGGCCTGCATCGTTGACAAATTCGGCCAAACGCAGCGCTCGCCTTGCCAGCGCTGGATCGGTGAGAATGACTGCTTGATCGCTCAGTAGCGTCAGGCCGTGTTCAAAGTCACGCGCGCGCAGTGCAAATTCCGCCTCCAGAAGCGGCCGGACACTCGCTTCGGGAATGGGTGTCTCGACCCGGAGAGGCTGGCTGGTGCTCTGTGGTGCGCTGGGTGCAACCGCGGCGGCAACGGCAGGCGTTGCCGCGGGCTGAGAAGCGCAGTTCGCGAGCAGCATGGGCAGCAGACAAAGCGCCAATAGACGCGAGCTGTTCATCACCGGGTACAGAGCCCAAAAGAGGTCATTTCAATGGCGCCAAGTTATTGCAGAGACAGTGCTATGATAACAACTTGTGATGGTTGGCGAGGGTGCAGACCGGAGCCATGTTAAACAAATTAGTGGTAGTAGGCGTTAATCACGACTCGGCCTCGGTGGCGTTGCGCGAGCGGATTGCGTTTGCACCCGAGAAAGTTCATGAGTCGTTAACCGCCTTGATCCGTGATACGGCGGTGAGCGAAGCGGTCATTCTCTCAACGTGTAACCGCACTGAGCTGTATGGCGTCTTGGCGAGTCCTGCTGATGGAGTGGCTGCGGGCGATCAGTTAGCGCACTGGCTGGCAAACCATCACGGGGTAGATATCAATCAATTACTGCCCTGTGTCTATCGCAATCATGGACTTTCCGCCGCGTCTCATTTGGTGAGAGTCGCTGCGGGACTGAACTCGATGGTTCTCGGAGAACCGCAGATCTTTGGCCAGATGAAGTCGGCTTTTGCCGTAGCCCAGGAAGCCGGTGCCGTGGGATTCCACATGAACCTGATTTTCCCGGAAGCGTTCCGCATCGCAAAAAAGGTGCGTACCGATACGGCGATTGGAGAAAACCCGGTTTCCGTGGCCTACGCCGCCGTGGATCTGGCGCGTCAAATTTTCCGAGATATGCAGCAAAGTAC
>VMDB01000224.1 GCA_008081075.1 Halieaceae bacterium | reverse complement strand
TGCCAACGTGACTAATCCACATGGCGTGTCAGGTTTGACATAGTTTATGGTGTAGCCGGGTCGTTGAGAGGGTCCACAGGCCGGTGAAAATCATTATCCTCGGAGCGGGTCAGGTCGGCGGTACGCTCGCCGAGCACCTGGCTGATGAGCAAAACGACATCACTGTCGTCGACGAGCATGCAGCCACACTTAAGCGCCTGCAGGAACGACTTGATATCAGAACAGTTCTGGGTAACGGCGCGCATCCCACCACCCTGCTCAATGCGGGTGCGGAAGACGCCGACATGCTCATTGCCGTTACCGACAGCGACGAAATTAACATGCTCGCCTGCTCGGTGGCGTTCACGCTGTATCGCACACCCACCAAGATCAGTCGTATCCGCTCCGCAAAGTATCTCTCCGAGCAGGCCGCGCTGTTTGAATCGGGTGCCATCCCAGTAGATGTCATCATTGGTCCTGAGCAGCTCGTTACCAAAAACATAGAGCAACTGATCGCCAACCCGGGCTCACTACAGGTGCTGGATTTCGCCGAGGGCAAGATCAGATTAGTCGCGGTAAGAGCGCTAGCAGGAGGGCCCATTGTGGGTCGTGAACTGCAGGAAATTAGGGAGCATATGCCGCGGGTCGACACCCGGGTGGCTGCAATTTTCAGACGCGGCGGCGACCCCATCATTCCGCAAGGCTCCACGGTGGTAGAGCCCGACGACGAGGTCTTTTTTATTGCCGCGCGAGAGCATATTCGCTCTGTCACTGCCGAGCTCAGAGAGGTTGACAAGCCCTACCATCGCATCATGATCGCCGGCGGCGGGAATATCGGCTCTACACTGGCTGAGCGGCTGGAAAAACACTATCAGGTCAAGGTGATTGAGCGCTCTTACGACCGCTGTCGAATCCTGTCAGACCTTCTGGAGGACACGCTCGTCCTCCACGGCAGCGGCAACGAGCCACTGTTATTGCAGCAAGAGAACATCGAAAACACCGACGTATTTTGTGCCCTCACCGATAACGACGAGTCGAACATCATGATGTCCCTGCTCGCGAAACGATTAGGGGCTAAAAAAGTCATCACACTCATCACCAACGCGGCCTACATTGACCTCATCGGCGACGACATTGATATCGCGATCTCTCCACAACAGATAACCATCAGCAGTCTGTTGGCCCACGTGAGAAAAGGCGATATTGGCAACGTCCACTCCCTGAGGAGAGGTGCCGCCGAAGCGATAGAATTGACGGCCCACGGCGATGCCAATTCATCCAAGGTGGTAGGGAGACGTCTCGACGAACTGCCGCTACCAACGGGTACCACCGTAGGTGCCATATTGCGCGGCAAGGAGGTGCTCATCGCCCACGACCATATCGTGGTCGAAGAGGACGACCATGTCATTTTATTCCTGACTGACCGCTCGCAAATCCCAGCTGTGGAAAAATTGTTTGCGGTAGGTTTCGGCTTTATCTGATGCAGTTTGCGATGGCATTTAAGATCATTGGTGTACTGCTAATGCTATTTAGCAGCGCAATGTTGCCCTCGCTCTTCCTCTCCCTCGCACAACAAGACGGTGTGGAGTCGGCGTTTGCTACCGGCTTCGGAATGACGCTATTGGCCGGCGTGGTGCTCTGGCTACCAACACGCTCACTGAAAAGAGACCTGAATATTCGCGATGGATTTTTGGTAACTGCACTCTTTTGGTTGGTACTGGGGAGCTTCGGCGCGATCCCCTTCTGGCTCAGCCCCGCGCTCAATCTTTCCGGTGCGGCTTCGGTGTTCGAATCCATCTCAGGACTGACAACAACCGGCGCTACCGTCATCACGGGGCTCGATGCGCTGCCGCAGTCGCTCCTGCTTTATCGACAGCTACTGCAGTGGCTCGGCGGTATCGGGATCGTGGTGCTAGCGGTTGCAGTACTCCCCATGCTCGGCATTGGTGGCATGCAGCTTTATCGTGCAGAAAGCGCCGGTCCCTCGAAAGAGCGAAAATTAACGCCGCGGATTACCAGCACCGCCAAAGCCCTTTTCGGCATCTATCTATTGCTCACCACGGCTTGCGGTGCGTCCTATTACTTCGCCGGAATGACAGCCTTCGATGCAATTTGTCACGCGTTCTCAACCGTCGCGATCGGCGGATTTTCCACCCATGATGCGAGTCTCGGTTATTACGACCAAAACGGCATTTTATTGATCAGCTCTTTTTTTATGGTGATATCAGCGATCAATTTTGGCCTGCATTTCATCGCGATTCAGCGTCGCGATATCCGGCTGTATACCCACGACTCAGAAACCGCTTTCTTCCTGAGTGTGATTGGCCTGGCGACCTGCGTGATTTGCGTGTTGCTAGTCTTCACCGAAACTTTCAGCGTCGAAGATAGTTTGATTCATGGTCTGTTTCAGACGATCTCGATCGCTACTACTACCGGATTTACCACGCAGGACTTCTCTGTCTGGCCTCTATTTTTGCCTGTTCTCCTTCTTATGCTGAGCTTCATGGGGGGATGCGTAGGCTCCACCGGCGGCGGCATGAAGGCGATGAGAATCCTGCTGATTTTTCGTCAGGGAGTTCGCGAACTCCGGCAATTGCTACATCCGAACGCTGTCATCCCCCTCAAAATTGATTCGCGTCGGGTGCAAACAGAAATCATCAGTGCGGTCTGGAGTTTTTTCGCGGTCTACATGTTCTGCTTTGTGTCCATATGGCTCGCGCTGCTCGCGACGGGTTTGGACTTCACGTCTGCCTTCTCTGCAGTTGCGGCCACACTGAATAATTTGGGCCCGGGGTTAGGCGAAGTGGCCAGCAACTATGCCGGTGTCAGCGAGGTAGGAAAGCTGATTCTCTGTCTGGCTATGCTGATGGGCCGGCTCGAAGTCTTTACCTTACTGGTGCTGTTCACCCCGGCATTCTGGCGTCATTGAGCCGCGCAACACGCTGGCCGAAACGGCGGGTCACTTTAAACCACGAGATTGCTGAATCACTTCGTAGGCTGCCGTAATTTCCTGGGCGCGCCCGGTCGCGACCTTAAGCAGCTCGTCGGGAACACCCTCTGCAATCAATTTGTCCGGGTGGTTTTCACTCATGAGCTTTCGATAACGTCGCTTCAGCTCACTGTTGGGTACGTCTGGCGACAACCCTAACGCCGCGTAGGCCGTATCCAGTCCTGAGGGCTCGTGGGTCGCTCCGCGCTGACGCCCACCCTGTTGCTGGTAGGCGCGCTGTTGAA
>VMDB01000022.1 GCA_008081075.1 Halieaceae bacterium | reverse complement strand
GTCATGGCCGTCATCCTGCAAACACACGCGCCAGTCGAGCACGCCGTCAAAGCGTGAGTATATTGCGGTGGTAGGGACCGGTGGCGCCAAGTGCCACTCCCGCTCGTTCAGGTCTCCGGGTTCGGTATTAATCAATCGGTAGAGCTCATTCAGGGTCGACGCCTGATCACGCTCCTCGCCGATAGGGCTGCCAAGGCTGATCACTTGCCTGATCTTGTCTGGATGTCGACGTGCGGCTTCCCGGGCAATGATTCCGCCTAGGCTATGACCAATTAGGCTTACTTTGCGGCCTTTCCAGCCGTGTAGCTTCTCCACTCGCTGGCCGAGCTGCGCCAGATCCAGATGGCTATGACCCAGATTGACGCCTTGCTTCCAGCCTACCGCGTGGTATCCCCGCTCTCTCAAAAAACGTCGTAAGGGCTTGTTGTAGGTATCACTCCCTGCGAATCCAGGAATGACCATAACGGGGTGGCCGTCGCCATCGGGGAGATGCCGCAGCCACCACCAATTGAACGGGATGCTACCGGCCTCCAGCCAGGCGCGAGGCGCGTCCGATACCGCGCGCAGCTTCCCCGGGGGTGCGATGCTTCGCTGCACTAGGCGGTGCCGCGTTTCTTCGATTGCCGGATACGCGTGGGTGCAGTGGCTTGGGTGTCGATTGTCTCTTCTTTTGGTAGCAACACGGCCTCCAGCTCTTCCAGCGCCTCACCGGTGTAGACGGCAATTCGCTGTAGGTGCGGCACGCTGTCGCGGCACCCGGCGAAGCCAAAGGAGATATTGCCGCCATAGCTGTAACAGGTGATGTTGAGCGCCTGCCCGTGGGTCACCGCAGATACCGGGAACATCGCCTCGAGCTGGGAACCCCGCAAATACAGTGTCTCTGTGGGCCCGGGGACATTGGATACGGTCACATTGAATACGGGTCGGGTATACCCCTCGAGGTCGAGTACCGTTTGTAATGACTGCGGCGTCAGCATCAGCGCGCTGAAATTTTCGATCTCTTCTCGCGAAAGTTCTGACATCAGGGTTTTGGCCCGGGTTGTCGACTTTGCGATTACCTCGAGCCTGCGCAGTGGATCCGCCACATGGGTCGCTAAATTGGCGATGATAAACGCCACGGCGGAACCCGCACCCCGATCGTCCTTGGGCCTCAGAGATACGGGTACGCCTGCGGTCATGGGCTGTCCAGGCAGGGCGTTCAATTCCCGGAGAAACCGGCGCAATGCACCGGCGCTCAGGGCGAGCACGATATCGTTAACCGTACAGCCGGCAATTTTTGAGAGTCTTCTGATGCGTGAGAAAGCGTAAGCCTGTGTAGCGAATCGCCGCTGGCTGCTGATGCGGCCATTGAGAATGGATTTCGGTGCCTGAAAGGGCAGCGAAAATGGGTCGCTCTCATCGCGCGCCGCCTGGGCGACACTGAGCAAAGAGCGACTGACATTATTAATCGAAGTCAGCGAGCGTATGGCGCCTTTCGTGGCGCGTTTGATTCGCGATACGGACGGATCCGCCTCATTGGTGACCGCTGGTGCTTCTGCGGACCACAAAGCCGGGGCGCGCTTGTCCTCGGGATCTGTTGACATGGAACGGGTGAGCATGTGAACGCCGGCGATGCCGTCGACGAGCGCATGGTGCATCTTAAAGTAGATGGCGAAGCGGTTGCCCTCGAGACCCTCGATGATGTGGTACTCCCACAGGGGACGTTTGAAATCCAACGGGTTGCTGTGCAAACGGGCGATCAAGGCGCCGAGCTCACGCTCGCCTCCCGGGGCAGGGAGTGCCAAATGTCGCACGTGGTACTCCATGTCGAGGTCATAGTCGCGCTCCCATGCGGGATAGGGGCGTAGCATTGACGGTGCCGTAAAACGCTTGTTGAAGGGATCTACAAACTCGGTCGACTCCCTGAGGGAGTCCACCAGCTCCGAGAGATAGTGCTCGTTTGCATCCTCGGGCTTGGCATAGATCAGCAGCGTTGCCACGTGCATGGGGCGGTTCCTCGACTCAAGCGAGGTCCACGCGAATTCGCTCAAATTGAGCCGCTCGCTAAAAGACATGGGTCGTTCTCATTGTTGTAGGCGTAACGAAGGCGCGGATTATACTGATGGACGCCGCACCGATTAAGCGATTTTGTTCACAGAATGGGGTTATCTGTGCGCGAAATACCCGCAAAACGGCAGGTGGGCCACGGCAAGCTGGGAGAAGAGCGTTAGCAGAGACCTTGAGCAGGATCTTTGTGGGGGAGTGCCAGCGCCACCGAGAGTGATTTGTCTTAACGTCTGATGCATTCAGCTGCGCTTTCTGACACCCTGTAACGGATCGTCGTATTAACCTTTGCCGCGCGCCCCGCGATTTCGGGGAGACCGCAAGAAGAGCCGCGTTATGCCATTTCCCATTGAAGCTGTAAGAGCGCAATTCCCCTCCCTGGCAACCACCGATGAGGGACAGCGCCGTATTTATTTCGATAACGCGGCCGGCACCCAGGTGCCGCAGCAAACGATCGCACGCATGGTCGATTTTTTTCACCGATTCAACAGCAACACGGGGGTATTTAATCCGACCTCGGTGGAGGTCGATGCCATGTATGCAGAGGCCGTTGCGGCGATGGCCGATTTTCTGGGTACTGACGATCACGGAGAGGTGATTCTCGGTGCCAATATGACCACACTGACGTACCAGTTATCCCGA
This sequence comes from Halieaceae bacterium, assembly GCA_008081075.1. GTDB lineage: Bacteria > Pseudomonadota > Gammaproteobacteria > Pseudomonadales > Halieaceae > Luminiphilus. Next base: position 536 of record VMDB01000022.1, on the reverse strand, counting down.
AGTTTGGCGCATCAATTTGCGCCCGGAGACGAAATCATTATCTCCCGCATGGAGCACGAGGGTAACGTCACACCGTGGCTTCAAATGGCCGAAGACAATGGCTTGATAGTGAAGTGGTTGGAGTTTGATCGAGACACCTGGCGCGTAGAGCCCGCGCTACTGGAGCCGCTGTTAACGGATCGCACACGCCTCCTCGCGCTCAACTACGCCAGTAACCTGACCGGTGGCGTTAACGATGTGAAAGCGCTGACTGCGATGGCGCAGTCCGCCGGTGTCATGGTGTACGTTGATGCCGTGCAGTACGCCTCACACCGGTTGATTGATGTGTCAGATCTGAGCTGTGATTTTCTCGCCTGCTCGCCCTACAAATTTTACGGCCCGCATCTGGGCGTTGTGTTTGGCAAGCGAGCGCATCTCGAAGCGCTCCACGCTTACAAACTCCGCTGTGCTACCAATGACTTACCGCTGCGCTTTAGCATTGGTACCCCGGCATTCGAATTGATTGCGGGTTTGCTGGGGACCCTCGAATACTTTAC
>VMDB01000236.1 GCA_008081075.1 Halieaceae bacterium | reverse complement strand
GGCAGTGTCAGTGAGGAAATCTACTCTCTACAGGCCGTTTATTTTTCCTATACTTCTGCAGCGACCTACTGGCGGCTTCCGCGATATCAGCCCTCAAGCGACACGGAATATCGGTTCCGGGCGACGTCGCGGTTACAGGCTATGATGACCTGGAAGTGGGGGCGCGCATGAGTCCGTCGTTGACCACTGTTTCCCAGGATATCAGGGCTGGGGGTGCTCAGCTGGTAAAGAAAATGATGGGGATGCTGTCTGGCAAGCAGGTACGCGACTCGATATTCGACTCGTCACTCGTAGTGAGGGAATCAAGTCTCCGCGGCGGTCAGTAGCCAGATCAAAAATCCTCCGGAGCCTTCAACAAACTAGGCCCCGGCACTTGCCCACTCCGCTGTCTCAACAAATTTTTCAACTTCTTCCCGCGTTGGAGGAGAACAGCCCGCCCGCGAAACATTTATTGCCGCTGCCGCACACGCAAAATTCAAAGCATGACCGAGATCTTCGGCAGAAATTTCGTCTACTGGATCTGTAAGCTTACGGCCACAGAACAGTTGAGCGAGGAAGGCCGAGTGAAAGGTGTCGCCGGCGCCAACTGTATCAACAACTTCGTCAATCCGGTAAGAATCTCGCGCTATTTGACCCTTGGGGCTATAAACAATGGCTCCACCATCACCCTCAGTAAGCACCAGAATGCCCCCTTTCATCTCGCCGTGAACGATCTCCGCGGTTTCACGGATGTCCTTACTAATACCCAACGCCAAGAGATCTTCGTCGCTGGCTTTTACGATGTCCGCCTGAGACAGTAGGGAGCGTACGCCTTGCAGGTACTTGTTCTGGTCGATGCTGGCTCTGATGCGGATATTGATATCAATACTGATCAGAACACCCCTCTCCTTTACCAGCGCGAATACCTGGCGGATCTTCGGCAGTTGGCTGGGCGTTATGGCCAGGGAGCCCGTATGAAACACGCGCAGGTCATCTGGAATACAGTCCGCTATTTCCTCAAAGCCTGTGTCCTTGTCGGCAATACCTTCACGGTAAAGCCGATAGGTAGCCTGACCCTCGCTGTCCAGGTTTACCAGCGCAAGAGAAGTCGGCCACAGTGAGCGCCGTCGGAACGGCAGTCGAACACCTTCGTTGACCAAAGATTGGTATAGCTGATCGCCAAAACCGTCATCAGACATAGAGGAGAGGTAGCTTGTCTCCACACCCTGGCGTGCCAGGCCGATGGCCACATTGTAAGGTGAGCCGCCGAGATGCGGCCTGTAAGCTCCATCTGCTCCTTCTATAAAATCAATTAGCGCTTCGCCGAAGACTGCGATTGACATAACTGAAACTCCAATGGAAAGTGGCTTTTCCGACACAACATGCGAGCCGCAGCACGCAGATAAGGTTTAAGGTGAACGATCATCCTCGCCAACATTGCACATGACATAGCCATAGCTACTCAGCTTGATGTTCGGCGCTCGTGTAGCTCTCGCTCAGTAACAGCAGTTGTTTCCCGGTCAATCTTGTAGAAGAGCATCAGCAGGCCTCCCGCGAGGAAAAATACCGCAGGCAGGCCGTTAAACATCAGCCTGATTCCCTGCAACGCCCAATCCGACTGTACTTCGTTAGCCACAAATCCGAAGCCGGCCAGCATAAAGCCAGGAAGTGCACCACCCAATGCAGAGCCAAACTTCAGCGAGAACATCGACGCTGAAACCGTCAGCCCGGCAGTCTGCCGACCTGTTAACCACTCTCCGTATTCTGAGCAATCCGTGTACATCGAAAATAGCAAGGTAATTACAACACCGAATGTCATTATTCCAAGGCTATGCACCATCGTGATCAAGCCGAAATTGTCGGGAGGAATGAAGTAGCAAATCGCCAACAGTGCGGCATGCAGAACATTCATTCCAATCATCAGATGATGTTTTTCAAAGCGGCTTGCGAGCATGGGTGTTATAAGCGCACCGAATAGTTGGCCTATCAATCCACAGGAGGTCAGAACCGCAGTACGATCAAAAATCAGGAATACCGTGGTACCCGCGTCCCCCACATAGTACTTGAGGTAGAAAACAATCGATGCAAAACGTGCGATAAGCCCGATAACAACAAGAATACCCGTCAAAACCAGCACAACCCAAGACGCATTCTTGAGCAGTGCCGTGACATCACCCCTGACACTGCCATGATGCTGTTGCTGCTGGACACGCTCACGAGTGGTGGCAAACGTTACCCAAAAAATCAGAACCGACAGGACAGCAAAAAGAATAATCGTCGCCCGAAAACCCGCCACCTCGTCTCCTCCGCCCAGCAGCTCGACAAGGGGGGTTGCGAAGGCGCCAACGCAAAGCGTACCAAGAGAAGCAAAAACAAAACGAAACTGTGTAGCCTTGGTGCGCTCTTCGGAAACAGGGGATATCACTGCGAGAAGAGCTGAGTATGGAACATTGATCGCGGTGTAGGCGAGCATAACAAGGGTGTATGTCACATAGGCATAAACCAGTTTTCCCGTGTCTGAAAATTCAGGCCCCAGAAAAAGCAGGTAGCCGAGTAAGGCATAGGGAACCGCGATCCACAGCAGATACGGGCGATACCGACCCCACCGCGTTGATGTGCGGTCCGCAATCAAGCCCATTGCCGGATCACTGATCGCGTCGACCACTTTGGTAATCAACAGCATAGTGGCTGCGGCGGCGGGGGAAATACCGAACACGTCAGTGTAATAGTAAAGAAGGAATAGACCGAAGAAGCCCATGTAGAAATTCGAGGCCATGTCCCCAAGCCCATAGCCGACTTTCTCACCAAATGACAGTCTAGCGCTATCGGTCTTACCGTTCATAGGTTCGTCCTGATTTATTGCAGCAAGCGTTCACAGCAAAATTTGTGGTCAAGCCGAGGTACTCTGCAGTCCGGCTTCCGGCGTTGCGCAGAGTTGCGTGCGATCGCCCGCCAGACGCAGGTGTACCTCGGGAGCAACAGTACCTACAAAGGCGTGAGTGGCCGGCAGGTCTTGCCCAGCCGCCGCAGTTGCAGGCGCCGTCGGCACATGATCAATGAAGCTGATAACCCTAAGGTCGGGCATGACTTGCCAAGCATAGCATTGTGACGGTGCCGACACGGGGTTGCTTAGAACAAGGCCGGAATCGTTCAAGGGTTGATACGGCCCCATGATAGACGAGGATACTGCACCGTATAGGCCGGTTGGCGCAGCACAGTCCGGACTGAACGTTCGCCGATTCCATGGCGTTCTTGCCCCCAATCACCGATGGCGCGGACTGGTCACTCCGG
>VMDB01000128.1 GCA_008081075.1 Halieaceae bacterium | reverse complement strand
GGTGATGTGCTCGCGATCGAACAGTCTGGCCTGGCGGTTGATGACCCCGTGACAGGGGACTCGGTGCGCTTACCCGACATCCGCGCCGGCGTTTTGATGGCCTTTGCGGTTTATGAGCGCGCAAGTTTTGGGCTGGTGCTCGAAGCCAACAGGGCGATGTCGGTGGGCGATCGCGTTGTTAGCCCGTGAGGCCTAATCCGATGGGTAGCGGCCCCCGGGGCAGTGTGACTCGCTTTTGACCACGGGTTTTTCAGTGGTCGCTATCTGACCGCGAGGGAGGCTCAAGGATGAGCGATGGCACACCAATTTGGCATTGACGCCGGCGCCGATGCCAAATGGCTCGCGCTGAGTAACGGAGTCCGCGCAGGTGCTCGCTGGCTAGATGGACTGCTGCAACGCTTCGATTCACCTGATGCACTCCTTGAATGCTCTTCTGACGAAGCCCGGTTGCTGGGCGTGCAGTCTTTGCAGCGCGACATTGCTTCCGCCTGCGAGCCCGCTTCGTTGCGAGGCCTTATTCAGGAAGCGCCGCTACATTTGATTACTGCGCAAGATCCAGAGTATCCCCCTTTGCTCGCTGAGTGTGAGGACCGCCCGCCGTTTTTGCTCGTCCATGGCGAGCTCGAGGTGCTACAAGCCGCCACCTTATCTGTTGTCGGCACGCGCAAACCTTCGCTTGACGGGACGCGCGCTGCGACTGAATTTACCTCGGTAGCCACGCGAGCAGGGCGGGCGGTGGTAAGCGGCCTTGCGCTGGGCATCGACGGGCTCGCACATCAGTCCGCTATGGCGGCGGGCGGCAAGACAATTGCCGTATTGCCCTCGGGGTTGGATATCCTCTATCCCCTCCGCCACCGGCATCTCGCCAATAAGATTAAGCGAAACGGCGCGCTCGTCAGCGAATTCCCCCTAGGGACACCCCCAAGAAAGCACCATTTTTATCGACGCAATCGCACATTATCCGGCTTTAGCGCGGCAACACTGGTGATTGAGGCTGGCCGTCCCAGTGGCACCTTGCTGACGGCGTCTGCGGCGGCAGATCAGGGCCGGGACGTTTTGGCTTTGCCCTGGTCGGTCTACCACCCTGAGGGAGCTGGCTGTCGTTTCCTATTGGACGATGGTGCGATGTTAATAAGCTCAATCGACGCTTTGTACGAGTATCTGGGCTACCCCCAGTTCGATGTTACCGCGGGTGATTTGCTATCTGCCGCGCAAATAGATGCCGCGCTTGACCCCGATCAAAAAGCGATCCTCGCGCTAACGCGATGCCGCCCGGTGCCGCCTGAGGTATTGGCAGCGCATCTGGGCTGGGACCTAGAACGCTGTCTCGCTGTTCTGTCATCTTTGGAAGTGTCGGGTCGGCTCCAGCGAAGGGGGCCGGGTTATCAAGCGACTTACTAGCGCCCGGATTGGCTCCGCGGTCGCTGCCTGCGGTAAGGTGTCGCTTTGTCGCCGATAACGCCTATTGTGAATTGCACTCAAAAACCCCGATCCGATGCTCATTGGCGCGCGCCTGTTGTCGCATCACAGCTTCGTTCAGGGGCAGTGATTGCCTGCCCGGCAGAGGGTGTCTGGGGCCTGAGTTGCGACCCCTATAACGAGGGCGCAGTGCTCGATTTGTTGCGATTGAAGTCCCGGGACGTCAGCAAAGGGCTCATCCTTGTGGCGGCATCGCCGGATGTTTTTGCGGCGCTGCTCGACCCTTTATCTCCCGCTGAGCGGGGTGCTGCGCTGGACTCCTGGCCCGGCGCCAACACCTGGTTGGTGCCACATCGCCACCAATTCCCCGATTGGATCACGGGGGACAGTCATGAAGTGGCAATTAGGGTCACATCTGCCCCCGCGCTGGCTGCATTGTGTCGCGCGGTCGGTGGGCCGCTGGTGTCGACCAGTGCCAATCCGGCGGGATTGGCTCCGGCAAGCGCTGTTTGGCAGTTGCATCGCTATTTTGGCGCCCGATTACCCGTGATGCCGGGGGCGCTTGACCCAGACGGCAAAGCGTCAACAATACGTCGCATAGGAGATGGCTCGATAGTGCGAGCCTGACGATGGTTTAAGGAGGGTTGGATGGACGCAGCGGCGGTAGAGGCTTATCTGAAGTCATTGCAAATACGTATCTGCGATGCGCTCTCAGCCCTCGACGGCGGCCGCGAGTTCATGACCGAGAGCTGGGAGCGGCCAGAAGGCGGGGGTGGCATCAGTCGGGTGTTGGCCGAGGGCGACGTGATCGAAAAAGGTGGCGTTAACTTTAGTCACGTGCTGGGCGCAGGCATGCCGGCATCCGCTACTCAGCATCGGCCTGAACTGGCCGGCCGCAGCTTTCGCGCTATGGGCGTCTCTTTAGTGATCCACCCCCGAAATCCTCATGCGCCCACCTCCCATGCGAATGTCAGGATGTTCATGGCGGAGAAGGCAGGGGAACCGCCGGTCTGGTGGATGGGCGGCGGTTTCGATTTGACCCCCTACTATGGCTACGACGAGGACGCTGTGTCCTGGCACCAGACCGCCAAGGCGGCTTGCGACCCTTTTGGCGACGACGTATATCCACGATTTAAAAAATGGTGTGATGATTATTTTTTTCTGCCCCATCGTCAGGAGCCTCGCGGCATCGGCGGGCTGTTTTACGATGACCTCAATGAGTGGGGGTTTGATCAGACTTTTGCTTTTATGCAGAGCGTCGGCGATAGCTACTTGAAGGCCTATCTTCCCATCTTGGAGCGGCGCAAGGACTTGCCGTGGACGGAGGCGGAGCGGCAGTGGCAGCTGTATCGCCGAGGCCGCTACGTTGAGTTCAATCTTGTTTACGACCGAGGCACATTATTCGGTCTGCAGTCTAATGGGCGAACAGAGGCCATTTTGATGTCTTTGCCACCGCTGGTGCGCTGGGAATATGGCCTGCAGCCCGAGGCAGGCTCCGCAGAAGCGCGGCTGATGACAGATTATCTGACACCACGAGACTGGCTGGCAGCGCTGACTTAGGCAAAGAAGGCGCCGTCACATTCTGGCGCGCCGTAAATTCTCGGCGGGAAATCTGTCGATTCAAAGGAGGCGCCGATAAAGATGATCGCCGGCCGATTTGCAGTAGTGGGTAACCCGATCGCCCACAGCCTGTCACCCCGGATTCACGCCGCATTCGCGGAGCAGGCGGGACACGCGATTGATTATCGCGCTGAATACGTTGATCTCGAAGTATTCGAAACTTGGGTTCGGGATTTTTTTGCGCACGACGGTCGCGGTCTCAACGTGACGTTGCCGTTTAAGTCTCGAGCGTTTGCGCTGGCGAA
>VMDB01000210.1 GCA_008081075.1 Halieaceae bacterium | reverse complement strand
CTGTGGGCGGTTACCAGCCAAACATGGCCGTTTGATGTCCGAAATAGCACATGCCAATAAAAGCGATAATTGCACAGATGAGGGCCAGCCACTCGAGGCCAGGGGCCACATTAGGGTTCCTCGCCAGCCCCAGATCACCCGCGAGGCCAATAACCCACATCAGGGCGCAGCCCCAGAATCCGAGTAGTAACCAACTCATTGACCAGGCGACCGACGTGTTGACCTCATAGTTTGTGAGTGCGCTCCAGCAACAACAGCGGTGATTGCCATGTAGCGGCGTCGAGACTGACCAGTAGCCATAGTGTCGCCGGGATCGCCCAAACCAAATTATCCATGCCCAATGCCTCTTCAGGTCGGCTCGAGAGATGTACGCGACCGGGGGCGCCTCAGATTTTATGTGCTCGGGCGTCCAGGGTGACCGAGTCCTCATTGCGGTGAGTCGGCCCCTTGAACCGCCGCACGGGGCACAAACGCTAGCCCACAATTCGATTCAAGAATACGTTGTAAAGTGTCATTTTTACGGGAAAAATTACTGCAACGCTTTATTGATCTGTCTTAATCGGCCTCCTATCTTGGGTGCTCCATAGCTGAAAACCCCTAGATATAGGGGTTAGGTTAGAGGCGGACAATGAGCTCAGACAGGGTAGCTACAGGTAGTCCTCGCGCGCGGAAGACACTGATCGCGCTGGGACTGCTGCTCTCAGCGGTAATGATGTCGATCTCCGGTTGCGCCCCGAGAGACGGCAACGGATTACTGGCCCAGACACGGTGTGCCCAGCTCGGTGATACCACCTTGGCGAGCGGCGGCGAGTTACTGACCCTCGTAAATCACATCAGAGCACGCTTGGGGCTGCCCGATTTTGTCGGTTCCTGGGAATTTGCCCGAGATGCGCTCTATCTGGGTATGTGTCTGGATTTGCTGACAACAGACGCCATCGCCTTTATCGAGCGCTATGAAAGGGCACTGGTCGACTCGATCAGCGACACGCCCCGTGCCGTCAAGGCCTTGGTGGTAGCGATTGACCCCACTATTACCCCCGTCAACGTGCCCAGCAGAGGTTTTGAGACGTTGATGGAGGACGATACGCCGCCGTCACTGGAAATCATTATTTCTATGCTGACGGGTGCCGCTTTGCTCGGGGTGTTGTTTGCGTTACCTTACACCTTACCGCGAGTGGAGCACCTTAACGAACGCAAACAGGTTCTTGCCAGAATGAAAGAGCGCGCCTTCACGCCTCGCGAGCACGGCGAGAGTGGTGAACACAGTTTCATGAACCTTGGTCGGCCCGTCGGATGCCTTTGGGACCATGCGGCTCGCACAACGCTTATCATTGCTGCCGCCGTGGCGTTCCTGCTTTGGAGCGATAACGCCAACGCAGAAGCCGATGTCATCTTTTATTGCTGCGTCGTGTATCCGCTTTTGGCGCTGGGGTTCGCATCCGTCGAATTCGTCAGTAGCTCTAATCGGTTTATTACCAACCATCGCGTTGTCCAGAGCACGACGTTCTTTTTTCCTCGTGAAGATTTATACGCCGACACGATCGATCGAGTGGACGTACGGCCCTCCTTTTTTGGGATGCTTTTCGGCTACGGTACGCTAAAAATTTCGATGGGCGACCAGATATACAGCATGCCCTATGTAAAGGACGCCAAAACAGTCAAATCGACTTGGGAAAAACTCACAGACTAGCCTCTTAACGGTCCTGGACTACCGCCGACCCTCACTGCTGGTAACCCGCGGCGCTGCTGACGCTTGCTGAGCGTTAGTGCGCTCACAGTTGGTCTTCGGACGCAATGTACGGCATTTCAACGACTTGTCCTTTATGCAGACTTAACCGCGGTCTGCCGTACCCTTCCTTCACCATCATTTCCAGTAGCGCATTGTTGCGGATAGTGATTTGTAGCAATCCCAGGGGAATCATCCCTAGGGTGAAGCCGATCAGTGCCCCGAGGACCGCCGACAGCGCTTTGGAATCCAGGTAACCCGACTCATAACCCATGATTCCACCCACGATGAGCGTCAGCCATAGCCCGATTTCAACCACCCACGGGAAAATTTTACGTAGTAAAAAAGACATGATCATGGCCAGCGCATCCTCATTGAGAGACCGAGCTTATATAGAGCGAGCTAAACATAACCAAGCTAGGCCTTCTTCGCCAGAACAATTGGCTCGCGCGCCTCGGACATCGGCGGATAACCGCTTAGTTAGCTACTAGCGCGGAGACTTAAGACGGATGATGGCTGGATTTATTTGTGTTGCAATCGCACGTCGAAGGCAATGACGTGGCGACTCACTCTCGCTTTTAGTGGGTGCACAAAGTGCATGTAGTAAGGCGGAAATAGAATGATCTGCCCCGTCTGCGGGCGGTGCAATCGGCTCGATGGCTGATTACCCATACTGACCGCATTTAAATTGGGATTTACGAACTCCAGGCAGCCCTCCGGCTCCGTGGCCTCCGGCACAGAGACGTAGTAGACACCAGAAATAAGGGTGTACTCCTTCGGGTGAAAATGGGGGGCTTGCCAGTCACCCGGGCCGAGAGACACCGCCCAGCTCACGAGAGAGACTGGGGTTAATAACGGATTGCAGTCGAGCACCTGCTCAAGATAGGTTTCGACTGCAGGCCATATGATTTGGCTTTTAAGCGCCCTGAGGGGTGGCTCGTTGCGCTCCAGAAAATCTTGGCCGCCACCGGTTTGAAATCCACCCTGCGTCGTGTTTTCCGTCGATAAAGCAGCGTTGTCCTCATTTTCGCGTGCGGCTTCGATGACCGCGACTAATGAGGCCGTCAGTGCCTCAATCCCCCGGTGCTGCCTAACCAGCACGTGGGTGGGGAAGTGCTGCTCGAAGGTCTGGTCAAACTGCATAGCGGCGCGCTCCCTTGCCCCTTTTCCCAGTATCTTGTCCCGCGCTCGGTTAGGTGTAAATGGCTCTCAGAACCGATTTCAGACCAGGGACTACACGTTTGCGATAGCATAATGGATACCTACCCCGCCTCGTACGGCAAAGCGTTGCCAGATACTTTGATTAAACTACTTGAGCCATAAAAACCCGCTAGACAAGGCTTTGGTTTTAGCTACTGAAAAACAGCGCTCCTTGCAGAAAGCATCGCGTCCCTGACATCTTTTTGTCTCAAGGTTTGATCGATGGCAATTCTACTGTCGAGACGATGTGCCCCCTAAAGTTCAAAAACCATCAGCAGTTTCCGAGATCTTTAAGGCAGTTGGGGGGCAGGTTCTCTAAATGGTGCCCAGGGGCTTGATCATTTCTGGGCCAAGGCACCACTGCTCTTCAAAGATCTCTGAAAACTAAGCATTTCCTAGAGCCAC
>VMDB01000043.1 GCA_008081075.1 Halieaceae bacterium | reverse complement strand
ACATCCTCTTTGGTGATACGACCGTGGTCTCCCGTTGCCAAAACATCCGCCGGACTGAGGCCAGCTTTTTCCAGCTTCCGCCTGAGCGCTGGCGTGATGCGCGCCTCAACTTGAGGATCAGGGCGCGTTGCCGCGGCAGCGTCAGTGGTTTCCGTCGATATGTCAGCAGTCCGATCGTGGCTGGCCACAAAAGCCTCGATCACCGACTCGTCGACGGGCGCTTTGGCGATCACACCGATCAAGCAACCCACCGCGAGCTCTTCTCCCTCGCTGGCCAAAATACGGACCAGTGTTCCCGAGGTCCGCGCCTCAAAGCTGTTAACTATTTTATCGGTCTCGATATCGACAATTTCTTCGCCCGCTGAGACCGAGTCGCCCACCGCTTTATGCCAGGCCACAATCGTACCGTGGGTCATCTCAATGCCCCACTTGGGTATCGTCACGGCATCCAGCGCACCCTCAGTCATGGGTCGTTTCCAGCGCCAGATCAGCTCCCGCCGGCACAGCGAAAACCATCAGGGCATTACCCGGCATGCGGCCGCCAAATTGATACCCCGAGTTAACCAACACATGGCCCTTATAAAGCACCGGACCGTCGGCTTCGATCGACCCACCCTGAGCCATCTCACCCGAAACCGATTGGAAGCGACCAAAGGTATCGAACTGCCACAACATCTCCCCGGAACGCCCGTCATAGACATTGAGGTTGCCGTCAAAACTTCCCGCGAACACCAAATCTTCTGTACTGGTAGCAGGCGCCGACATGCCACGATCGCATTCCGGTGCGGGCTTGCCCTCGCAATCACCAGGGCTGGGGGTATACCACTGGCGCGCCCCTGAGGCCGGGTCCAGCGCATGCACGCCGGGGAACACCTCCCCCTTGAAGCGACCGGTAAAGGTAGTATCGGCAATCGGAACGAACAGGGATTGCTGGTTAGCTGACATTCCCCAATGAACGCCCCCTGAAAAGCCGCCTCGACCCACTTTGTTATGCCAGATGACGGCACCGCCATTGTCCGGATCCAACGCATAGACGTCGCCGCTCTTCTGACCCACCAACAAGTAATCGCGGTCGGCGTCGGACCACAAAATGGTGGACGCACCAATATCCAGATCGGGGCCATCCTCCTCGGGACAATTTGCCGCCTCGCCAATAAAACAGGCCATGTTCCAGGCATCACCACCTAGCAACTGCTTGGACCACTGCCGCTCACCCGTGGCAAGAGAAAATGCCAGTACGGCGTCGCTGGTGTCGGCGGCAGGAGAGGTATAAGCCTCTCCCGTACCCACATACAGCACACCACGGGCGGCATCGATGGTGGGGCTATTCCACACTGGCGCGCCTGCGGGCCCTTTGCGGGGTGCACCATGGGGATTGGTTTGTCCGGTTTCCGCTGCGGGCGTGTCGATGACATGGGATCGCCAAATGAGATTCCCTGATACAGCATCGAGTGCAACGACGCCGCCCTGAAAAGTGCAACAGGCATAACCCGGGTCCGCGGCGGTCGCCCATTCAGAAGAAGACAGCGGCACGAAGAGTTTGCCCTCGTGCACCTTCAATGACCCCGTAATGGTGGCGTCAGGATGATCGCCAATCGGCGAGCGCCATACCAGTGAACCGGTGAGTGCATCCACCGCGTGTACGGTGGCACTGAAATCCCCCATAAAGACCACCGGGTTTTCACGGCCCGGCAGTGTTCCTATCGATAAGCTACTGCGCACCTCGGCGCCCGCGCTGTAAGTCCAGTGAGCACAGCCGGTTTCAAGGTCGAGGGCATACACCTCTCCCGACTGCGACCCCACAAAAACCACATCATCATGCACCAGTGGCTGTGAGCGGGCCCGCAATGCCCCGGGGAAAGCAAACACCCACTTCAACGACAAGGCGCCGACATTGTCAGTGGTCAGCCCTGTTGACGCGGCAGCTACGCTGCGCCGGTTACGGAGATCACCCCCCCATCCCTGCATGGCAGCCGGATCCTCATCCGCGACTGCCGCCAGCGGCGACTGGCAACTCACAACAGGTGCCGCAGGTTCAGCCGGAGCCCCAGCCAAGAAGCTGGCTAATACCTGACGTTCCGCCGGCGTGAGTCCGGACGCCTGCGCGCGCATCACACCCTCATTCATTGCCGATAAAACCGCCTCGGCGCCCAGCATAGAGAAGGTAATCATATGCGGCGCGCGGGGAACCTTGCCCTCATGGCAGGCGGCACAGTTAGCCTGATAAAGCGCCAAACCATCCGCGGTTGGCGCCTCAACGGCGGCACTGGCCTGCAACGCGCACCATCCCCACAGAGCGAGGGCGACGCGAACAGAAAAAATACGCAAGCACTGCATTAAGACTCTCCTATCAATACGCCAGCGTTTCATCGACAGCGGCGATAATCTTGTCGACGCTGGGCACATACTCCAGCTCCAAGCAGGGTGTTGCCGGCACCGGGGTATGCGGCGAGGTGACCCGCCTCACCGGGGCATCTAGGGTATCGAACCCACGCTCGACAGCCAGCCCAGCAATCTCCGATGCCATACTGCAATAGGGATTCGCCTCATCCACCACCACCAGCCGGCCGGTCTTGGCGAGACTTTCGAGTACCGTCCCCTCGTCTAGTGGCGAGAGGGTACGTAGGTCTATAACCTCCGCGCTGATGCCACGCTGCGCAAGCACGCCTGCCGCCTCTTCGGCCAATACCGCGGTGCGAGACATGCCCACAATGGTAATGTCAGAGCCGCTGACCGCAGTTCTGGCCTGACCAAAAGGCAACAGGTACTCACCCTCTGGCACTTCACATTCATCCATATAAAGCGCTTTATGCTCACAGAAAATCACGGGGTCATCATCGCGAATCGCGGTGGTAAGCAATCCCTTGGCGTCGGCCGCGTTGGCGGGCGTCACCACTTTGATACCGGGAATCGCCGCCAGCAACGGATAGAGAATTTGAGAGTGTTGTGGCCCAGTGCCCGTGCCCGCACCGATCATGGTGCGAATCACGACCGGCGTGCGCGCCTGCCCGCCAAACATGTAGCGAAACTTCGCAATCTGGTTGAGGATCTGATCCAAACACACGCCAAGAAAATCGACAAACATCAGCTCCGCTACCGGACGCAATCCGGTCAAGGCAGCGCCTCCCGCCGCACCGACAATCGCCGACTCGGTAATCGGGGTATCGATAACGCGATGTAAACCAAACTTTGCGGGCAAACCGTCAGTGATGCCATAGACACCCCCTTGGCCACTGGCGACATCTTCCCCCATAACGATGACGCGTTCGTCGCGGGCCATCTCTTGATGCAGAGTCTGGTTGATGGCTTCTCGAATGGACATCTTCATCAGCGCAGCCTCCCCTC
>VMDB01000106.1 GCA_008081075.1 Halieaceae bacterium | reverse complement strand
TCAACACCGCGTAGGGTGAGTTGGCAGCTGAGAGTTGTCGAACCAGCTCTTCCCTAATGCGCGGATGGGTAATGGCCTCCAGCGTTCTGCGCTTGTCGGCGTCGGCAAACACCACCTTGCGCAGTGCAGCTCGATCTAGCTGACCATCGGGCAAAAGGTAGCCATTGCCAAAAGCTGCGGCGATCTCGGCTAGCGCGGGCTGACCGGGCGCTACCACAGTCCTTGCGGCGAGATCCGCATCCACTATTGTGATGCGTTGTTGGGCCAGCCAATCGGTGAGCGCCGTTTTACCGCTACCGATACCTCCGGTAATACCCACGCGCAGCATGTCAGAGTGTCACCATCGCCAAATATTGGTTGATCAGATCGTCGCCAAAGAACAGGGTCAATAAGCCCGCGCCCGCGAGATAGGGACCAAAGGGCATCGGGGTATCCCGGCCTTGTCGCCTCGCTACCAAGATAGCAATCCCCAGTGCCGCGCCAACAAAGGAGGACATCAGAATCATCAGCGGCACGGCTTGCCAACCAAACCAGGCGCCCAGAGCGGCGAGGAGCTTGAAGTCGCCATAACCCATACCCTCTTTGCCCGTTGCTAATTTAAACAGCCAGTAAACACTCCAGAGCGATCCATAACCCAGCATGGCGCCCAGCACCGCCGACGATAGCGGCGTCCAGATGTCAAATATATTGACGCCCAGACCGATCCACAGGAGCGGCAGGGTGATGCTATCGGGCAGCAGTTGGGTGTCGAGATCGATTCCGGTAAGCGTCACCAACATCCAGATCAGCACCAGTGCGCTGGCCGCTTCCAGGCCAAAGCCAAAATGCCAGGCGGCCGCAGCGGATAGCAGTCCGGTTATGAGCTCGACTACAGGGTATCGGATGGAAATGGGAGTTTGGCAGTGGTGACAGCGACCGCGGAGAACGAGCCAGCTCAGTACCGGAATGTTGTGCCAGGGGCGTATCGCAGCGCCACATTCCGGGCATTGAGAGCCCGGGAACGACAGGCTGATTTTGGATTCCTCAGGTACCGGCTGATCCATCAGTTCACAGCATTCCCGGCGCCAGGTTTGCTCCATCATGCGAGGTAATCTCAAAATCACCACGTTGAGGAAGCTCCCCACAATTAACCCGAGGGCGCCGCAGTACATGGTAAAAACCGCAGGGTCAGTGAAAAAGGGCGGTATGGTCAGAAGCTGTTACCTCGATCAGGTCGATGGCGTGATTCTATCTGCTTAAATCACGGATCCGAGCATAAATATGGGCATATACATCGCGATCATCAAGCCGCCCACCAAAACGCCCAGTATGGACATGATCATGGGTTCCATCAGCGAGCTCAGGCTGTCTACCGCATTATCCACGGCGGCCTCGTAATGATCTGCCACCTTGCCCAGCATATCATCCAGTGCGCCGGACTCCTCGCCGATGGAGGTCATTTGTAGCAACATAGTGGGAAACAACCCGGTACTGCGCACCGCTGTGGCCAGCGCCGCACCCGAGGTGACGTCCTCGCGGATCCGTTTGATTGCGCGGCTGTAGACGGCGTTGCCGGCAGCGCCGGCAGTGGAATCGAGGGCCTCAACCAAAGGCACTCCAGCTGCAAAGGTGGTGGAAAGCGTGCGTGAGAAACGTGCGATCACCGCGTCGTGAACCACGTCACCAATAATCGGTATCTTCAGCGAGACGCTGTCGATCCAATCAGCAAATCGTTTGGACCGGCGCTTCGCCTGAGAAAAAGCATACCCTGCAGCAAACAGGCCCAGCATCATTACAAACCACCAACTCTGCACCCATTCGGAGATCCGCAGCACAAACAGCGTAAAGCCCGGCAGGTCGGCGCCAAAACCTCGAAACGTCTCGGCAAATTGCGGCACGACTTTGATTAGCAAGATACCCGTGACGACAACTGCTACCACAATCACTGCGGCGGGGTAGGTGAGCGCTTTTTTGATTTTTGCCTTGAGGGCTTCGGTTTTTTCTTTATAGGTGGCCACCCGATCCAGCATGACTTCCAGCGTGCCCGAGTCTTCTCCTGATGCCACGAGAGAACAAAAGAGGTCGTCAAAGTATTGAGGATGCTTGGCCAGAGAGCCGGCGAGCCCCGTTCCCGACGCGACGTCGGTGCGGATGGTGGTGATGAGCTCGCGCATTTTTTGATGATCAGTGCCCTCAGCCACAATATCGAAGGCCTGAACCAAGGGCACACCCGCCTTCATCATGGTTGCTAGCTGGCGGGTGAAGATGGCGATATTAGCGGCTTTGATTGGTGCGGCGCCCAGAGAAAACAGCGGTTTGGATTTCTTTTTGACAGTTTTGGCCGCTACCCCCTGTTTACGCAGTTGCACTCTGGCGATAGCGGCAGAGCTGGCGCGCAATTCACCCGTCGATTTGCGTCCGTTACGGTCGATGCCGCTCCAGACAAATACGGTGTTTTCTGCTGCCATTGTTCTCATACCTGTGAGCTTTCTCTAACTGATGTGGGTTTTCATTTGTGCCGTAGCGCGCATTAATCCGTGGTCACACGGCTGACCTCTTCAAGGCTGATCAAGCCCTCGGCACATTTTTTGAGTGCCGACTGCCTCAGATCATGAAAGCCCGCTTCCCGGGCGGTGCGATCAAGTTCCAGTGAATTAGCACCATCCATAATGGCCGACGCGATTGCCTTATTAATCTTGACCACCTCGTAAATACCCACTCGGCCCTTGTAGCCCCCCTTGCATTGCTTACAGCCTACGGGCTTTTTAATGTTGGCCTGATTTAACTGATCAGCGCTGAACCCCAACTGCATAAGCGCTTCAGGGGGTACGCTGGTTTCGGGTACGGCACAGTGGCTACACAATCGTCGCGCCAATCGCTGCGCAATGATGAGTGTGACGGACGCGGCAATATTGAAAGCGGGTACGCCCATGTTGAGCAGCCGCGTGACGGTCTCAGCGGCACTGTTGGTGTGCACGGTTGAGAGCACGAGGTGACCCGTTTGCGCAGCCTTGATGGCGATCTCGGCAGTTTCGAGATCACGAACCTCGCCTACCATGATCACATCGGGGTCCTGGCGCAGGAAGGATCGCAGGGCCTCGGCAAAATTGAGACCGACCTTGGGATTGACCAGCACCTGATTAATCCCTGCCATGTTGATTTCCACCGGATCCTCGGCGGTAGAAATATTGCGCTCAGGTTCGTTAAGTATTCCCAACCCCGTGTATAAAGAGACCGTCTTGCCCGACCCAGTAGGTCCCGTGACCAAAATCATGCCCTGGGGTTTTTTCAGCGCCTCTAAATAGAGCGCTTTCTGCTCGGGCTCATAGCCCAGCGCGTCGATACCCATGCGCGCCGAACTGGGGTCAAGAATTCGCAGTACGATTTTT
>VMDB01000006.1 GCA_008081075.1 Halieaceae bacterium | reverse complement strand
GTCGGTAAACTTGCTGGTCACCAAATCAAGATCGGCACCCAAGCCCACCAACAAAGAATCCGTGAACTCCACCAAAGGCGGGATCCCGTCACGGTCGCCCCAGGTCCGGCATTGATCGAGCAGGTCGCGCCTGAGAGATTCGAGCAAGCCCGCCTGGTCAGGCAGGAGTTCATCAATACCCTCGGGCAACAGCCAGCGATTTTCAGTGGTCATCGTGATTCCGTCAGGGTATTCGTTGCCGAGCGCGCTCTGCGGGAGAATAACACATGCAAGCGCGAACAATGGGGGCTGGTTTAGCCCCCTCTGTGGTATTGACCCCTATTTGTTCGCCTTGGGGTCTCGCAGATACTGGAAGAACTGGCTGTCGGGCTGCAACAACATTACGTCGCTGCCCGCATTGAAGGTCTCCTTGTAAGCCTGGAGGCTTCTGACAAAGGAGTAAAACTCGGGATCCTGATTAAAAGCATCAGCGTAGATGCGCGTGGCTTCGGCATCACCGTTACCGCGAATAATCTCCGCATCGCGGAAAGCATTAGCCTCGATCACAGTGACCTCTCTGTCCGCCGCGGCGCGAATACCTTCGGCCAGCTCTTTACCCTCTGAGCGGAGCTCGCGTGCTTCTTTTTCACGCTCTGCATTCATGCGGCGATAAACCGATTCCGATACATCGGGCGGTAGGTCGATCTTCTTTACCCTCACGTCGATGACCTCTACCCCCAGCTCCTGACTTGCTACCTCGTTGAGCTGGGCGGTAATGGCCTGCATTAACTGGTCTCTCTCGCCCGAGACCACCTCTTGCACCGTACGCACCGCCACTTGGTTCCGGAGTCCATCATTGACACGCTGGGAAAGAAGCCCCGCCGCTCGAACCTCTTCGCCGTTAGTGGCGGTGTAAAACTTTGCCGTATCGATGACCCGAAACTTGGCATAGGAATCCACGATCAGCGCTTTCTTTTCCTGCGTAAAGAATCGCTCAGGGTTGCTGTCGACGGTCAGGATACGACCGTCGAATTTGCGCACGTTATTAACAAAGGGCACCTTAATGTGCAGACCGGGCTTAAGATCAGGGTCCACAACCTCCCCGAATTTCAGCAACACGCCACGCTGGGTTTCTCTGATGACGTACAGGCTGTTGGAGAGCACGACTAGCAAGATGGCAACAATCACACCAAGGAAAGTTTGTCTGGTCATGATTAACGCCCTCCCCGTCGTGCTGCAGCGGCATCCAGATCTCGACGCAACTGTTCTGTCACCTGATCTACGATTTCGCGCATGTCCCGGTCATTCATACCACTGCCCCCGCCCAGGCCTCGGGGCAGGCCCGCGTTAGGCACCATTTTGTCGAGGGGCAGATACAAGACATTGTTGCCGCCGTCGACGTCCACCATCACTTTATTGGTATTGGCAAAAACCGATTGAACCGAATCAATATAAAGCCGCTCCCGCGTCACCTCCGGCGCCTTTCGGTATTCCGCAAGCAGTTGATTAAATCGTTGCGCCTCACCGTCCGCCCTGGCAATAACCTGGTCCCTGTACGCGTTGGACTCCTCCAGCACTCGCTGCGCGCGGCCGCGTGCCTCGGGCACGATACCATTCGCATAGGACTGGGCTTCATTTTTTACGCGCTCTTCATCTTCACGGGCTTTAATGACGTCGTCAAAGGCGCCCTGCACCTGCGCGGGCGGCTTGGATTCATCAATATTGACCTTGGAAACCAGAATCCCCGTGGTGTAGTCATTCAGGTATTGCTGCAACTTGTCACGCACCTCGAAGGCAAGGGCAGCTCGGCCCTCGGTCAATACCAGATCCATCGTGGTGCCACCGACTACATGGCGCAGCGCGCTCTGCGCTGCGTGTTGCAAAGAAACTTCGGGATCCCGTACCTCGAGTACAAAGTTCTGCGGGTCATCAATCACATATTGCACCGACATGTTGACCTCAACGATATTCTCGTCCTGTGTCAACATGACTTCGCGTAATCCCGCCGCACGCACCTTTGTAGTATTAACGATGATCACCTCGTCAATGAGTGGCGGATTCCACTGCAAACCGGGCGTGAGGGTGGCGTGATACTCGCCAAACCGCAGCACCACGGCACGCTCCTGCTCATCCAACTGGTAAAAGCCCATCAGGCCCCATACCATCACAATGCCACCCAAGATCATGCCCAGCAGTGCACTGGACATGCCGCCCTTGGCGGGACCACTGCCGCGGCGACCGCCACCAAATAGCCCGGCGATACTTTGCTGCAACTTCTTAAAGGCTTCGTCCAAATCGGGTGGACCTTGATTGCCACCCCCCCAGGGATCACGAGGACCGTTGTTACCGCCCCCGGGCTCATTCCAAGACATAATGTATTTCCTCATTTGCAGTTCAGCTAGTCTAACAAACCCCAGTGCAAGATCGGGACTTTATGCGAGCTTTATCACGGGCTCCGCGCCCTGCTCTACCGACCGGTCACAAATCTCTCCTTCGACACAGGCATTACCAGCCACCACCAGCCACCACAACACTCTCTCAACCCACTCTGGTTACCGATTTAGCCGTCGCCAATCCGACAGCGGCATCCTGATATGCAGGCGCGAACTCCCGTCCGACTGCCACTCCTCATGGCAGACAGCACCCTGAGCGTACAAGGCAGCTCGCAGGCGCCCACGGGTTGCATCGAGCGTCACCTCCTCGTCAAAGAGTGACACAGACAGCCGCTCACGCACGGCCTCGAGCAGAAGCGGGATGCCGTCGCCTGTCACAGCCGAGACATACACCGCCACGGCGGTACCCTGATCGTTCCTCAAGATCCGCGCAGGCTGTTCCAGCAAATCCAACTTGTTGAAAACCAGCAGCTGCGGCAGCGCGTCAGCCCTGATTTCTGCCAGCACCGTTTGAACATCAGCCATTAATTCATCGCGATTGTCAGCCGCCACATCGACCACATGCAACAACAAGCTGGCATTCGCTGTTTCTTCTAGAGTCGCCTTGAAAGCTTCAACCAGTGTGGTGGGCAAATCAGAAATAAATCCCACGGTATCAGCAAAGAGGACCGGTCCCAGATGTTCGATATCGACCCGTGCCAAAGTGGGGTCAAGCGTTGCAAATAACTTATCAGCGGCATAGACCGTAGACGAAGTTAACCGATTGAACAGCGTCGATTTGCCGGCGTTGGTGTAACCCACCAACGATAATACCGGTAGCTCCGCGCGTCGCCGCGCGCGGCGACTTTGCTCGCGCTGATTGCGCACTCGTTCGAGTCGTCCCTGGATGGACTTGATCCGCACACGCAGTAGTCGGCGGTCCGTTTCTAACTGGGTTTCACCCGGGCCGCGCAGCCCAATACCGCCTTTTTGCCGTTCGAGGTGGGTCCACCCCCTCACGAGCCGAGTGCTCA
>VMDB01000012.1 GCA_008081075.1 Halieaceae bacterium | reverse complement strand
GACCCTCGCGCGAACCTCGTGCGTCGGCTGCAGGAATATGAGCGTTTCAAGAAGGCGGCCGAGGATCTCGAGGCTTTACCCCGAATGGAGCGAGAACTGTGGCAAGCGTCCGCTGCCCCCCCAGATTTACATTTAGAGCGACCCCTGCCAGACATTGATATGCGAGAAGTATTGCTGGCGTTGAGCGAGGTACTGCGCCGCGCAGAAATGTATGCCAGCCATCATATTCAGCGAGAATCGCTATCGACCCGCGAGCGAATGTCTGAAGTCCTTGAGACCCTGAAGTCAGGCGGGTTTGTGCCATTTGTGGCCCTGTTTCGTCCTGAGGAGGGGCGGCTCGGTGTGGTAGTAACGTTTCTCGCGCTGATGGAGCTCATAAAAGAGTCTCTGGTTGAGATCGTCCAGACAGAGGGTTTCGGCCCGATTCATATCAAAGCGAAGTCGGAATAGGCGGAGAAGAAATGGCAGAGGGATTGGTCCAGATCCTCGAGGGTGCGCTACTGGCGGCAGGAGAGCCGCTGTCAGTGCAGCGCATGGCGCTACTGTTTGAGGAAAACGAGCGACCCAGCACTGACGAGATCCGTGCCGCGATCAAGACGGTGGGGGAGCGATGCGATGATCGGGGTTACGAGTTGGTGCAAGTCGCGTCAGGTTTTCGCTTTCAGGTGCGGCAGAGTTTATCAACCTGGGTGGGTCGGCTGTGGCAGGAGCGGCCCGCACGCTATTCCCGAGCGCTAATGGAAACCCTGTCTCTGATTGCCTATCGTCAACCGATTACCCGCGGTGAGATAGAAGAGATCCGGGGGGTCGCGGTGAGTACCAATATCATCAAAACCCTGATGGAGAGGGAATGGGTAAGGGTCGTGGGTCACCGCGATGTGCCCGGCAGGCCCGCTATGTATGCGACAACGCGGCAATTTCTTGATTATTTTAATTTGAAGTCGCTGGATCAATTGCCGCCACTGGCCGAGATCAAAGAGTTGGACAACCTGTCTGGTGAGCTGGCGCTGGAGATGGCTGAGGCTGTGCAGTCGGTTTCTGCCGAGGTGTCGTCTGAGCACAAGGACGCTGACTCTCTCGAGGAGGAGGCGCGTGGGCGCAGTGAAGAAGACGCCGAAACTCCCTAGTCGCCCCCCGCCCGATGAGGCCGACAAGGGTGAGAAGTTACAGAAGGTGCTTGCTCATCTTGGCTTGGGGTCTCGTCGTCAGATAGAGGGCTGGATAGAGGAGGGTCGCCTCACCATCGATGGCCTGACGGCGCGCCTTGGAGATCGGGTGCGAGGTGGGCAAGCGGTGCGCCTGGACGGCAAATCGGTTGCCCTTGACGCGGCGTCACAGGTCAGGGTGCTGCTTTATCACAAGCCCTTGCGCGAGGTGTGTTCGCGCAATGACCCCGAGGGTCGCAAGACGGTATTTGAGCGACTGCCCAGGTTAAAGAGTGGACGCTGGATATCGGTGGGCCGTCTCGACTTCAACACCACGGGCGTTTTGTTATTTACAACCGATGGCGATCTGGCTCATGCCCTGATGCACCCCTCTGCGGCGATAGAGCGAGAGTACTTGGTGCGTGTCATGGGCAGAGTCGATGACGACGTGCTGCACCGTCTCAAAGAGGGAGTTCAGCTCGATGATGGGCCCGCCCGGTTCTCCGATATTCAGGAGGGCGGTGGGGACGGCATCAATCGATTTTTTTATGTCGTATTGACGGAGGGCCGTAACCGCGAAGTCAGGCGGCTGTGGGAATCGCAGGGGCTGACGGTGTCGAGGTTAAAACGTGTTCGCTACGGCGAGGTCTTTATGCCCTCGAAGCTGAAAAAAGGACAGTGGCTGGAACTGCCGCAGAAAGACGTGGATGTGATTTATCAAATGGCGGGACTGCCGGCACGCGAGGTGGCATCTGTGAGTCAACGGGATCAGGTCCGCCACGAGCGTTTGATTGGGAAGAGTCCACGCCCCCGTAGCGAACGAAGCCGACGACCCCGCTAGCCCTGTGCGTTTAGCGTCGCGCCATGAAGCGACGCGCTCGCGTCGCTGAGCAGATAAATCCAGCGATCCGTCAGAGCTTCCGGCGCTGGATTGGTGTCCGGCGGTTCTCCCGGGTAGGCGGCCCGCCGCATGCGCGTATTCACGGCACCCGGGTTCAGGCTATTGACGCGAATGAGTGATGTGCTTCCCAGTTCGTCGGCCAGCACCTGCATGTAGCCCTCTGTCGCAAATTTAGATACTGCATAGGCTCCCCAATAGGCTTTACCCCGTCGCCCCACGCCCGAGCTGGTCAGTACAATCGAAGCACGGGGAGCGCGCTCCAATAATGGCATCAGTGCACGGGTCAACAGAAAAGTGGCGGTGATATTGACCTGGAGCACTTCCTGCCAGCTCTCCGGGGAGGTTTGCGATAGCGCGCGACGTTCGCCGAGCACTCCCGCGTTGTGCACCAATCCGTCGATAGCCAATCCAGCCCCGAGCAGTTCCTCCGCCAGCTCCTCGTAAGGTTGGTCATGTGTCACCCTGAGATCCAGGGGGATCAACCCCGGCGTTTTACCCCCCTCGCTGACAATGCTGTCGTACACGGCCTCCAGCGCGGTTTCGTCCCTACCCGTCAGCAGGACTTCTGCGCCCGCTCGCGCGCAAGCCAGTGCTACGGCGCGGCCGATACCGTTACTCGCGCCGGTAACCATGACCGTTTTGTTTTCTAGTTCACGCTGGCTCGGTAGCCAACCTCGGGGAACAAAGCTCACGTCAGCAGACCCTCAATTAAGTTTTGCAGTTCCTGACTCGAGTTCGCGACGGCATCAGCGCCCCAATCTGCTGCGGATTCGTCTTCGGCCAGATAGCCGTAACTCGCTGCGATGGTTTGACACCCAGCAGACATACCCGCCTCAATATCGCGCCGGTGGTCTCCGACAAAAATGGTGTCTGAAGCTGAACACTGCAACTGCGCACACGCCAGCAGCAGCGACTCGGGGTCGGGCTTTGGTCGGACGACGTCATCGGGGGTGAGGATCACATGGGCCTCAGGAACAAAGGCCATCAGCGACATCAAGGGCTTTGCAAATCGGCTCAATTTATTGGTGACCACCCCCCAAGGTATCTCGTGCGACTGTAAAGAAGACACAAGCTCTCGGATACCGGGGTAGGGATGGCTATGTGCCCCCAGACCTGATTCATAGTGATCAAGAAAACGTTGTCGCCAAAACTCCAACGCGGGGTCTGTCGGTGGTATCTCGAGAGCGGCCTGAACCATGCCGATGGCTCCGTCAGAAACCGCATGCCAAATGGTTTTGGCATCCGCTTCGGGCAAGTTAGCCTCGCGACGCAATTGAGCGGCGATATGGATAAACTCCGGGGCGGTGTCGATCAGCGTGCCGTCCAGGTCGAAAAGCACCGCCCGTGGACGCCTGAGTGTCACGGTTTTCTTGCCCGAATC
>VMDB01000176.1 GCA_008081075.1 Halieaceae bacterium | reverse complement strand
TGCCGGTGCGCGTGCGTACCATCCCTAAGATATCGGAGTTGATCTCGAGTAATGCACTGGTCAATCAGATACAGGACGTAGACCTCGACGATCTCTTGGGGCGCGAGCCTGTTCCGCCGCACCCAGAACTGATTGATCGCTGTATTACCGACAAAGTGGTGATGGTCACCGGTGCGGGGGGCAGTATTGGCTCAGAGCTGTGCCGCCAAATTTTGGCCTCCTCACCAAAAGAGCTCGTCCTGCTCGATATTTCCGAATTCGCCTTGTACAGCATTGATCGCGAGATCAAAGGCATCTGCCAGCGTCAGGGGCTGCGCTTCCCGGTCGTCACCCTGCTGGGAAGCGTTCGCGACGAGCAGCGACTTGAGTCTATTTTTAGGACCTTTGAGGTCGATACGGTCTACCACGCTGCAGCATACAAGCATGTACCGATGGTGGAGTACAACGTATCAGAAGGCGTTGCGAATAACGTTCATGGGACGTGGAGCGCCGCATGGGCTGCACATCGCGCCGGCGTAGATACATTTGTATTGGTGTCGACCGATAAGGCAGTGCGACCTACCAATGCCATGGGGGCCTCCAAGCGATTCGCCGAGCTGATTTTGCAGGGTCTCTCTCAGATAGAGACCGACACCCGCTTTTGTATCGTGCGCTTCGGGAATGTTTTGGGATCCTCGGGATCCGTTGTGCCATTGTTCCGGGAGCAGATTAGTGTCGGGGGCCCAGTTACGGTGACCCATCCCGAGGTCTCTCGTTACTTTATGAGTATTCGAGAAGCGTCGCAGTTGGTGCTGCAGGCAGGAGCACTGGGGACCGGAGGCGATGTATTTGTGCTCGACATGGGTGAGCCGGTGCGCATAGTCGATTTGGCTGAGCGCATGATTCATCTCAGCGGCTACGACGTGGAGCGGGATAATTTATTTGGCGAGCACATCGACCTCGAATATATCGGCCTGCGACCGGGAGAGAAGCTGCACGAAGAGCTTTTGTTAGGTACCTCTGTAACCGGCACGGGTCATCCAATGATTATGCGCGCGGAAGAGGAGTCCTTCGATTTTGACGTCATCGAAGATGCCGCGCACCGTTTGTTGAGAGCGTGTGCGGAAATGGATCTCAACGAGGTCACCGCCATACTCACGGAGTATGTGATGGGCTTTTCCGGACACGAGCCAAGACATGACTATGTGTGGGTAAAGCAGGGTCGAGTCGGCAAGCGCGTGCGAAAAGTGGTCGAAGGAGAGAACGTCACGCCAATACGCGCTGATTTAATAGGACCTCGCCAGCACTCCAATTACCAAGGCGAATAGCCTTCCGCCGGCGTCGCGCCTAAGCGGAAGACGCTGGCGGAGCCCCAGTACGCACAGCTATTTTTTCAGACAATGTCCCGTGTCCATCCTGCGAGTTGATCGGTAAGACACTCTCCAGTAACGTCGCCCGCTCGACCGTTTGAATAAAGGCCTCGGGGCGCACCATGTCTATGATCGTCAATCGACGCGACGTCGATTTTTACCTTGATGAAATGTTTGATCTCAGCGAACTGCTCGCGAGCGAGCGCTATGGAGATCATGATCGCGACAGCATCACGGCGATTCTGGATCTGGCCCAGCAAATCGCCGAGGAAGCCTTTCTACCCTGCGCAGCTGAGCTGGACGAATGCGAACCGGTTTTCGAGGATGGCAAGGCGATTACGCCCGCCGTCTTAAAAACCTGCCTGGAGACCTATGTGCAGGCGGGGTTGCCCACGGCGACCTTTGATGCAGCGCATGGGGGTATGCAGCTTCCGATTTTGGTCGCCAATTTTATGCAGGGGATGTTTCAAGCCGCGAATGCCCCTGCAGTAGGGTATGTATTCCTCACCCAATCCAATGCCCATATGTTGCAGGCCTGCGGCAGTCAGGCACTGTGTGACCGGTTTTTGGCGCCGCTCATTGAGGGGCGTTGGTTCGGCACGATGTGCCTCTCTGAGCCCCATGCAGGATCCTCGCTGTCCGACATCCGCTGTATGGCGGAGCCCAAGGGCGACGGCGCTTATAAGTTGACCGGCACGAAAATGTGGATCTCCGGGGGCGAGCAGGATATTTCAGAAAACATTGTGCACATGGTGTTGGCGCGCACACCGGATGCGCCCCTGGGCGTCAAAGGCATTTCACTCTTTTTGGTCCCCAAGATCCGCGTCGAGGACGACGGCTCGCTGGGTGAGTCCAACAACATTGCGCTTGCGGGCCTCAATCACAAGATGGGTCAACGCGGCACGACTAACACGCTGCTCAACTTTGGCGAGGGCGGTGAGTGCCTGGGCTATTTGGTGGGGGAGGTAAACGAAGGCCTCAAAAACATGTTCCATATGATGAACGAGGCGCGTATCGGTGTGGGTATGCTCGCCACGATGTCGGGTTTGGCGGGCTATCTGTACTCGCTGGATTACGCCCGCAACCGCCCGCAGGGCCGGCATCCAGGCGATAAAGACCCGAACAGTCCGATGCTCCCTATCATCGAGCACGCGGATATCCGCAGGCTCTTGATGGAGCAGAAGGTCGCGGTTGAGGGGAGCCTTGCGCTGCTGTCTTATTGTTCGCAGTTGGTCGACCGACAGCTCATCGCAAGCGACCCAGAAGAATCACAGCGGCTTACGTTGCTGCTCGAATTGCTCACGCCCGTCGCGAAATCCTGGCCCTCGGAATACACGCTCGAGGCTAACAAGCACGCAATTCAGATTCTGGGTGGCTACGGCTACACCCGAGAGTACCCGGTAGAGCGGCTGTATCGCGATAACCGCTTGAATCCGATTCACGAGGGTAGCCACGGCATCCATGGCCTCGATTTATTGGGCCGCAAGGTCAACCTGGCAGGTGGCGTCACCCTCGCCATTTTCGAAGAGGAAATGCAGCCGGCGCTGGAGGCCGCTGCAGGAAGCGAGTCGCTTGCAGCGATGGGGGAGGCGCTCACCGGCATTTGGAAACTCGCTGAACACACGATCGAGACCGTGAATCAGGAGGCCGATACGGTCACGCGCCTTTCCAGTGCCACGCCATTTTTGGACGCCTTTGGGCACGTGGTTATCGCCTGGCTATGGCTGCGTCAGGCCTTGATTGCTCAGCAGGCGCTACAAAACGGCGCGCAGGCAGACACCGATTTTTATGAGGGCAAAGTTGCCGCATGTCAGTTTTTCTATCGATACCACTTGCCGCAGGCAGCCGAAAAGCTTCGCTATGTGGCGTCTCAGGATCGATCGGTGCTTGATACGCAGGCGAGTTGGTTTACTGGTCAGTGAGAAACGTGGGTCCAGTCGGGGACGTGTCTGGATCTCGTTCAATATCAGGTCGGGGTTAGTCTGATTTTGTCTTCGATCGAAAATTGGGTATGAATTCCTCGTCTATAAAAGGATAAGAGGTATAAATGGGGTGTCGAGAGTAGCTGGTCGTCCAGAAAATGGTCGTGGAGGCAT
>VMDB01000145.1 GCA_008081075.1 Halieaceae bacterium | reverse complement strand
TCGAACATAGAGAGTGGTAAGAAAGAGGCAAGAACACCAAGCGAGGCGTAGCACCATGGCACTGATTAGTTTGAGGCAATTATTGGACCACGCGGCGGAGCATGGCTACGGCGTACCGGCGTTTAACGTCAATAATCTAGAGCAAACCCGGGCCATTATGGAGGCGGCAGACAAAACTGATTCACCCGTGATCATGCAAGCGAGTGCGGGTGCGCGAAAATATGCCGGTGCCCCTTTCCTGCGCGCGCTAATGGAAGCGGCCATGACAGAGTTTCCGCACATCCCGGTGGTGGTGCATCAGGACCACGGTACGTCTGCGGCGGTATGCCAACGATCGATTCAGTTGGGTTTCAGTTCGGTCATGATGGATGGATCGCTGGGAGAGGACGGCAAGACGCCCATGGATTATGACTACAACGCGGGCGTCACGCGCCATGTCGTAGAGATGGCCCACGCGTGTGGTGTGTCGGTGGAGGGAGAAATTGGTTGCCTAGGGTCGCTGGAGACAGGAGAGGCCGGCGAGGAAGACGGTATCGGCGCGGCGGGCAAATTGAGCCATGACCAGTTGTTGACAGACCCTGAGGAGGCCGCACAGTTCGTGGCCGATACCGGGGTGGACGCACTGGCGATTGCCTGCGGCACGAGCCATGGCGCCTACAAATTCACCCGTCCTCCCACCGGAGACATACTGGCGATGGATCGCATAAAAGCCATCCACGCCCGCATCCCCGGTACTCATCTGGTGATGCATGGCTCATCCGCGGTACCCCAAGACTGGCTAGCCGTCATCAATGAGTTTGGCGGTGACATTCCCGAAACCTATGGTGTGCCGGTTGAGCAGGTGGTCGAAGGCATCAAGCACGGGGTCAGAAAAGTGAATATCGACACCGATCTGCGGTTAGCCTCCACTGGCGCAATTCGGCGCTTTCTCGCGGAGCACCCCGCCGAATTTGACCCCCGGAAGTACTTTACGGCCAGCCTGGATGCAATGAAGGCCATATGCATTGATCGCTATGAAGCATTCGGCACTGCTGGTAACGCCTCGAAAATTCAGCCGCTGTCGCTCGCCGCGATGCAGTCGCGTTACGCGGCATAAGGGGGTGTTCGCCGCCACGGCGAGTGGGCATTTTGCCAACTACGCACCGTGTGTTGGTATGGCTAAAGCCTTATGATCACACGCTTTTAAGCGGCGGGTCGGCGAATGGCACAGACCTACATCAAAAGAATACTCAACGCCCGTGTCTACGACGTCGCACGCGAGACGCCGCTAGATGCCGCGCCGCTTTTGTCTTCAAGGCTCGGCAATCAGGTCCTGTTGAAGCGGGAGGATCTGCAGCCCGTTTTTTCTTTTAAGTGCCGTGGCGCCTACAACAAAATGAGTCGCCTCAGCGCCGAGGCGCGTCAGGCCGGCGTCGTTGCTGCTTCGGCAGGTAATCATGCCCAGGGCGTCGCATTGGCAGCTCAAACCCTCGGTATCAAAGCAAAAATAGTGATGCCCGTGACGACACCTGCGATCAAAGTGGACGCCGTGCGCGCGCGCGGCGCTACCGTAGTGCTGCATGGTGACTCCTTCGACGAGGCCGCCGTGCGGGCTCAGGCGCTGGTGAAGCAGGACGGCATGACCTTTATTCACCCCTTTGATGACCCCGACGTGATTGCGGGTCAGGGGACTGTTGCCATGGAGTTGGTAAGACAGGCGCCCAAGCCCTTGGATTATGTATTTATCTGTTGTGGCGGTGGCGGTTTGCTCGCCGGCATGGCCGCTTATCTGCGATACGTATGGCCACAAACCCACATTATTGGTGTCGAGCCCGAGGATGCCGCTTGCGTCCGCGCCGCGTTGGATCAAGGCCGCAGAGTCACCCTGCGAGAAGTCGGATTATTTGCAGATGGATGCGCGGTGGCACAGGTGGGCAAAGAACCGTTTCGACTGATTAAGGAAACGGTGGACGAAGTCATCACCGTTTCCACCGACGAAATTTGCGCAGCTGTGAAAGACATATTTGATGACACGCGTGCGATCGCGGAGCCTGCGGGCGCGCTAGCGGTCGCGGGCATGAAGAAATTTGTCGAGGAGCGAAACGTCGCGGGCAGCGCTATGGCAGCGACCGTCAGCGGCGCCAATACCAATTTTGATCGTCTGCGCTATATCTCGGAGCGAACCGAAATTGGAGAGCGTCGCGAAGCCATTCTCAGTGTGACGATCCCCGAGCGTGCCGGCGCGTTTCGTGCGTTCTGCAGTGCCATTGGCAAGCGGAATATCACTGAGTTCAACTATCGGTATGAAAGCGCTGCGCAGGCGCGGGTTTTCGTGGGTCTAACCATGAGTCCGGGTGGCAAGGGCGTGTCTGAAGTGCAGCAGACGCTGCAACAGAAGGGCTATCAGGTGCTTGATATGACCGATAACGAGACCGCCAAGCTGCACCTCAGGCACCTGATTGGCGGTCGACTCTCCCCTGATATTCAGGACGAGATGGTGTTTCGGGTCGAGTTTCCTGAGCGTCCGGGCAGTTTATTGCACTTCTTGAATGCGCTCGGCAACGAGTACAGCATCACTCTCTTCCACTACCGCAATCATGGCGCCGCTTACGGGCGCATCTTGGTTGGCATGCAGGTGCCGAGCGGTAAGCGCGCGGCGCTACGGACTGCGCTGAACCGCCTCGGGTACCGCTTTTGGGAGGAGACGGATAATCCGGCCTACCGGGAGTATCTGGGCCGTCCCGCGACTTGACAGTAAGGGGTCTTCGGGGGAGTCTTGCCTTTCTGGCTCGGGGTTGCGATGCGACGAGAGGGCCGGAGGACAATAACAAAATCGCCTTGCGCGGTATTGGCTGGACTGGCTGGGGGGCTGGTGAATGCGCAGAAATCGACCTGATCTCATCTGGGTGCTAACGGCAGTCGTGGTGTTGCTCACACTCGGCTTACAGTTTGGTGAACCGCAGCGACCCTCCCTGTCTCCGCAGCAGGCGGGCATCATGGTGCAGTAGGGCATCCCCTGACTGCTTTTGAGGCTGCACCCCTACTGACCGGGGCTGAATAGCTCCAATCGCGATTCACTCAAAAACCCCCACAGCTGCTGGTCATGGGGTTCCGTGTTCCAACGGCCAATACGCTGTAGTGAAAATCCGACACCTAATCGGAACCCCCTCGCTTCGGCGAAGACCCGGTCGTAGTAACCCCCTCCGTACCCCAGGCGAATACCGTTGTCCCCGCAGGCCAGCATGGGCGTGATGAAAAGATCGATGTCGGATAGCGCCACCTGTGGACTATTTGCCAGCGGTTGGTTCACTGCCCCGATGGTTGCCTCGAGGGCATCACCGCTATGCCAATGGTGAAAAGTCAGGGTTTCGTTGGTGACGCGGGGGTAGACGATGGAGGCGCCTTGCGCCGATGCCGCCCGGGTCAGACAGCTCGGATTAAACTCTGATTGATGCGGTAGATAGCTGGCGATGACACGCGCATGACCCCA
>VMDB01000115.1 GCA_008081075.1 Halieaceae bacterium | reverse complement strand
CATAAAAAAGCCCGCAGCACTGCTGCGGGCTAGTAGGTGTCGCCGACTCAGCGATGCAGGCATCAGAAGTCCTTGCGCACGCTCAGGGAATAGTAACGCGGTGCTCGGTAGGCCACCTCGTTACAACCGCAAAGGGTCGCGAGGTCGAAGCCTTGAACGCCCGGTCGCTCGTCGCCCAGGTTGCGCGCGGCCAGTGTTGCCGTCCAGCCGTTTGTCTCGTAACTGATTAGCGCATTGGCCACGGTGTAGCTGTCAAACTTGTCTGCATCAAAGTTTCTCAGATTGTAGTAGTACTCATCTGAATAGCTGACATCAGCCTGAATGGCGATTTCTCCGCCCAGCGCATCGAAGGCGTAACGGATCAAGCCGGTCGCCTGAAATTCCGGCGCATAGGTGGGGTCCACGTCAACCGATGGCAGGGGTGAGCCATTTCGCAGGCTGACATCCTTCACCGTGGCATCAAAGTAGGCGGCATTGAAGAGGAGGTCGAGTCCGGGCATCGGGGAGCTCTGAATCTCGATTTCCGCGCCGTAGTTATCCGCGTCTCGGTTAATTACGACACCGCCAACGCCGACAAAGAGGAAGGCCTGATAATCGGCATAGTCGTAGTAGAAGACGGAGCCGTTAATGCGTGTCAGCCCGCCGCCAAGCGTGGCTTTGAAGCCCCCTTCATAAGAGGTGAGAACCTCTTCGTCATAGGGGAGAGAGCCCGGACCTCCAGCGCCGTAGAACGCGCCCAATAGCGGCGCGTTGTAGCTACCGGCTTTAACACCGCGGTTAATACCACCGTAGAGCATCAGGTCGTCCGACATGTCATAGGTCAGCTGGAGCTTTCCGGTCCAGTAGCTCTCGGATACATCGTCACTGTACTCGACCCCCGTTCCCGGGAAGCATTGACTCGCGTCACGGAAGCAAGGGTGGGTGTTGACGACGAAGGAGGACTCTGAGGGTGCAACACCAATGTTCAATTTAAAGTCCTTTTCCTCGCGCATGGCTCGCAGTCCGGCGATTACTGTCAGTCGGTCAGACAGGTCATATTCCATCTGGCCGAACACACTGTAGGAGTCGGTCTCGAGTGCGGCGACGGTACCAACATCAATAGGAATGCCGCCAAAGACATCTGCAAACGACCCTTGTGGACCTTTGAGTCCATTATCCGATTCGGAGTCGATGTTGAGATAGTAAACGCCCGCAACCCACCGCGAACGATCGGTTTCTCCGCTCAGACGGAATTCCTGCGTGAAGCTGGTGGCGTCAACGGCGGCATAGTTCGCCAGCTGGTTGACTGGAGCAGAGTCAACATCGATGAAGAGCAGCTTCTCGTAATCTTTGCTGTCGGTAATTGAAACGAAGTCCATGCCATTGGCGAGTTCGTAGCTTATTTTGAGGTTAATACCAGAGTTCTCGGTGCTACCTTGATCGGCAAACGCAAAGTCACCAGAGAAGGTGAAGTCATCGCCATCGGGATCGAGATAGCCGAAAAAGTCCGCCCCCGCGCCAAATCTGCCGGGCAAGCCGGCACCGCCGCCGGGAAGAAATGAATCGCCATCTTCGATATCCGCACCCGCGTCGAGGCCGGTGTCATTACCGTTGGCATCGTACAGTGCAGAAAGGCGGGTTTCGCCAGCCGGAGTGTTGATGACGTTGATCAACTCCGGCGGCGTATCGGGATTGCCGTCGTGATCCTGCGCAATAGCAAAGGTCGATTTGCTTTGATATGGCCCAGTGGCGACTTCACTGTCAGAGTAATTGAAGCTCAGGTCGAATCTCAGTCGATCACTCGGCTCGAAAGCCAAGCGGATGCGTGCTGCCATTGTGTCGTCGTCACCGAGGTCGGCGCCAGCACCCGGGCCGGGATCGCCCAGGAAGGGCAACTGATCAGCGTTGCTGTAGAGGTTCTCCAGATAGGGATCCTGATCACTGTATCGGATAGCCGCTCGCGCAGCGAAGGTCTCTGACAATGGGCCGCCTATGGCTGCTTCTACGACGGTTCGGTTGGCATTGTTGGGAACATCGAATTGTCCAAACTCAACGTCAACATACCCCTCAACGCCGTCAAAGGAGGGCGCGTTGGAGATAAAGTGCACCAATCCGCCGGTTGCGTTACGACCAAATAGAGTGCCCTGCGGGCCTTTCAGGATTTCCACCCGCTCGATGTCGAATACGGCGAAGGTCTGTGCCTGCGCTACCGCAATGTAACCCTCGTCGAGATAAACCGCGTTGGGTGCCTCGATAATGTCGTTGAAGTCATTTTGGGTGACGCCCCGAATAGAGAATTGGGTATTTTGGCCAGCCAAATTTCCCGATATGTGCACACCAGGGGAGAATGCTGCGATATCAAAACTCTCGGATACGCCCAAGGCATTCATTTGCCTGCCCGTGAAGGCATTGATCGCGATGGGAACTTCCTGCAGGTTCTGTTCGCGCTTTTGCGCGACAACAACAACTTCCTCGAGGACGTTCTGCGCAAACCCTGAGCTGCATAGGGTAGCGCCGGCCACGGCACTGACTAGGGTTTTGGGAAAGATGCGGTGTTTCATAGGTATGCTCCGTTATAGATCGGTAGACACAAAGGTCAAGACAGCTGCAAACCGCGCGCTAGCCGCAAGATATTTTAACCTTAAAATGTTTGTTTGCTAATTTCAAGCTCAGGGCCGTCGTGGGACGCGCGAATTGTCAGAGCCGCAGTACCACTTTGCCCTGAGTATGCCCCCTTTCCGATTCGAGGTGCGCGTCCATCGCGTCCTCAAGCGGGCGCACCTGAATCCTGGGCAGGATGATCTCGCCCGACTGATACAAGCCCACCAGCTCTTTTAGCATGTCGCCATCCGGTCGGTGATGGAGAAACTCTGCGGTAATGCCGCGCTGCTCAATCTCATCCATCTCCGGAGGTTCATTGTTCATGTAGGCGACGCGTCCCCCGTCTTTTGTGAGTCGAATGGCCGCTTCCGCAATGCCGTTGCCCAGCAAGGCCTCAAGCACCAGGTCAACGCCAGCAGGCTCTTGGCGCCGTAACGCGGATTCATACTCCTCGGCGTTGTAGTCGATGATCACATCGGCGCCGAGCGATTTGACGTAATCGTGGTTTTTGGCGCTGGTGGTCGTGTAGACCTTTGCCCCAAGGTGCTTGGCCATCGGGATTGCCACGCTACCGACGCCGCCGGCGCCGGCCTGAATAAAAACAGATTGCCCCGCTTGCAGTTGGCCGAATTCGCTCAGTGCCTGCCAAGCAGTCAAACTGACTAAAGGCAGGGCGGCAGCCTGCTCAAAGGAGATTGACGAAGGCTTTCGAGTGATGGAAGCGGCATCAATGGGGCAGTATTCCGCATAACTTCCGTGTTGTATGGACCAAGTAAAAGCCAGGCCAAGTACCTCGTCTCCAACCTGCCAGTCAGTGACTTTTGCACCGACCTTAACAATGCTGCCGGCCAGATCCCAGCCGGGAACAACCGGAAAGGTGCGCGTGATGTACTCCTGTAGCTCG
>VMDB01000223.1 GCA_008081075.1 Halieaceae bacterium | reverse complement strand
AGTTGTCGCTGCGCTAATGTGAAGCACCTGTCCGGTAGATTCTGCTGGAAGGCAACCTACAGGAGCTGAACGTGGTGGTGTGAAGTGAATTTTCAAGTTCAAGGCTGAGCTATCTGCAATCAAGCATTGCGCGCGCTAAGAGCGAAATTCAAAATTTTGTAGCAGAGCTTTGCCGCCAAAAAATCGCAGGCGTGCAGTTCCGGGCGCGGTGCCAGTTCGACGACATCGGCACCTACGATTGTTGCAGCTTCCGAAGCGGCGCGAATAATGGCAATGGCTTCGTCCCAGTATAAACCGCCCGGTTCCGGCGTTCCGGTTGCCGACATGAGGCTACTGTCAAATCCATCAAGATCGAAGGTCAGATAAACAGGGCGATCGCGCAAGGGCTCTACGATCGCAAGCGGATCCCAGTGCTTTCTGTCTTTCGCCCAATGGACGTGGATACGGTTGCTGTTAGATTCTAAAAAGCCAATCTCCCCAGCTGAGATATTACGAATACCCACAGAAACCAGAGTATCGATCGGATGATCCATCACTCGACGTAGGGCTGCAGCGTGCGAGAAGTGTTCCCCTTCATAACCGTCCCGCAAGTCAGCGTGGGCATCGAAATGCAAAATTGCGAGATCCGGGAAGCGCTCGACGAAAGGTCGAATTGAACCCGCAGTGAGACTGTGCTCACCACCAAGAACGAGAGGAAATTTCTTTTGCTCAAGAACAAGATTAATCGTACCAGCGAGTTGCTCCAGAGCGTCTGGTATGTACGACGAGATTTCCGGATAGTCGAGGGTCGCAACGCCATAGTCCCGATAAGCCTCTTTCCAGAACTCTTCGTCAAAAAGTTCTACCTGATGAGAAGCCTGTAAAATGGCCCGAGGCCCGAGTGCTGTACCACCCCCATAACTGACCGAGGCTTCCAATCCGAAAGGAACAATGACGGCCTCTGCCTCGCTCACCGGCACCGAGTCACCGCTGTCGAGCCCAAGAAACCCCTCACTGGCTGGCAAATATTTCATCATGCACTTAGGAGAACAACCTGCTGAAGTGGCGGCGCTCCCGTTGTTTCCAGAGACCCCGATGCCAGGCATCACTCGCGAGAAGTGGCAGAACACTTGAAGCTTCCGCATACACCATCTGCTCACGCGCAATGTCTACCTTGCCCCACGAACAGGCTTCCTTGAGCGTGGAGCTTGAACAGGCACCATCGCGAGAATCGGCAACAGTAATCTGAACAGCATATTTATGCATTTCAACCTCTTTCCCGAGAATCTCAGCACAGACTACAGTGTCCTGGACGAAATTCTTTGGCACGCCTCCACCAATCATCAATAGCCCAGTTGTCCCTGCCTCGATTTTAACCTGAGTGAGTTCACGAAAATCACGAATGGAGTCAATGGTCATATGAGATTCAGGAGACTGCTCCTGATGTAACACCAACCCGAAACCGGCACTGGAATCGGTGAACGCCGGACAAAAAATTGGCACATCATGTCGATAGGCAACCTCAACCAGACTTTCATGCTTCATGGCATTTTCTGTGCACCATCTACCCATTTCCTGAATGAACTCACGGGATGAATAAGGACGTGCTGCCAAGCCATCGGCAATTTCTTTAATGGCATGGTCACAAGCCTGCAGCTGTTCCTCATCGATCAGAGTGTCATAAATACGATCTATGTACAGGCTTCGCAGTTGACGGTCATCCATATCAGCGCTGCCCTGGTAGTGCTTGAATCCCATTGCCTCGAAGAAGTCCATATCGACAATCGAGGCGCCTGTCGCCACAACGGCATCCACCATGTTGTGTTCGATCAGGTCATGATAGAGGCGCATACAACCGCCGGCAGAGGTTGAGCCTGCCAGAGACAGGACAATGCTACAGTTTTCGTCAGCTAGCATTTCATTGAATATTTCCGTTGCACGCGCCAGATCTCGCGATGTGAAAGACATCTTGCCCATTGCATCGATCAATGGTCGCGCATCAAATGAAGTGATATCGATGTGCTCCACTTCCGTCGAAAGCACCGCCCGTTTGGAAGCAGCTTCAGATTGTTCAAGAATGCTATTCAATATGTTTCTCCTGACAATTCAATGGGAACTAACTCCGGACTCGTTGCCGTCACAGCGTCCATTTTGGAAGACTCAACTAGGCCATACATGGAAAGCAGCGGCCCGTCGGAAACTTCGACCGTTTCTGAATAATTGAATCCGTTAAATTGAGTGCGCAATTGCAGGCTGTAAGCACCAAGACTACCAATTTCTATATAGTCACCTTCGCTGACATCTATGGGCAGCAGGAATGGCCCCTGCATGAAGTCCATACTGTCGCAGGTTGGTCCGAAAAAGCTGAATTCAGTCAGTTCTCGGCCAGCTGACTCTTTCTCACTTAGTGACCTTACTGGATAAATAAAGCCAGGCTGACCTGCGTCGAATAGACCACCGAATACACCGTCGTTGATATAGAGCAGATTTCCTTTTCGGTGCTCGACTTTTACGACAAGGGAAGCGCCCTCGGCAACCAATGCCCGCCCCGGCTCACACCAGAGCTCACAGGTTTCGCTAACCGGCATTTCATTGAATGATTCGATAATCGCATCGATAAACAACTGCATGGGGGGAGGAGCAAGATGAGGATATGCTGATGGAAAGCCGCCTCCAATATCTAGATAGTCGATAATCACACCCGACCGGCGGATACACTTGGCAACGCGCTTCATCGCTTCGACATAGGCGCGTGGATGCATTATTTGAGAGCCGGCGTGAAAGCATACACCCAGGCCGCGTCCCACTTGCCGTACTTTGAATAGCAAACGTCTCGCTTCACGACCGCTTATACCGAACTTCCCACTCAACGACATACGTGAATGGCGATTATTCACAGCGATTCTGACGAATAAGTTCAGGTCCTTAGCACAGTTGGTCTCATCGAGGATTTTTTTAAGCTCCTCCTCGCTGTCGAGGGCAAAATCACGAACGCCGAAGTCAAAGTAAGCTCTGCGAATCGCATCGCGATTTTTAACTGGATGCATGAATGACATCCGTGCATTCGGGACGTTTGCTGCTACCTCTTCAATCTCAGCTATAGAGGCGACATCAAAATGACGCAATCCGGATTTTGCAAGGGTCTGCACAAACAGAGGATTGGTTTTTACAGCAAAAAGAACTCGCCCAGGGAAATGCTGTTGGAACCATCGACTCGCTGTATCTACAGCGTGATGGCGAAGACAGTAGACGGGGAATTCTGGTCGTCTGGTACGTACCAGTGCGCGGGCAGACAGGTGCTTTGGCATCTCATAAGGCCTCCTACGCGGTTGTTAAACTGTAGCAGGGTGAAGAGTCATAGAGTCTTCTAGCCCGCTATTCCAGAGGATTTCTGTAGCCCTCCTAATAAAAGTAAAAAAGGGCTCACCCCGAAGGATGAGCCCTTTAGATTTAGATGCCTGACAATGACCTACTCTCACATGGGGAAACCCCACACTACCATCGG
>VMDB01000185.1 GCA_008081075.1 Halieaceae bacterium | reverse complement strand
TTGAATCCAACATTCCTCACCGAAAAACGTATGGGTATCGAGGGGGAGTTGCCATTGGGCATCGAGGACGATGGTATCTGCATCAATCCAGACGGCCAGCCCACCTCGCTCACGGAGCACCGACGTGATCCAGTCAAGACGCGCAAGATCAGCCAGTATGGGTGTGCGACCCGACAGTTTTAGGTGCAATGCCTGAGGCAGATTATCAAACAGATCATCGCCGCACGTGCGGTAATCGTAGCCGTGGCGATCTGCCCAACGTTGCACCGACGTCATGCACTGCAACATCCACGCAGGGGCATCCGCCGGCGCTGATTGCAAAATCGTAATGGGGCTCATACGGTGCTCTGAGTCGTTAGACGATACCCTGATTGTCAACCAGTCCCGACAGGTTTGGTTGATTTGGACTCATGCCGCCAACGTTACCTTCACTTCGTAGCCAGCGAGCGACCACATCCCAGATCGGCTCACCATCCTGCTGTTGCATGGATGCCCACCCTGCAACCTTGTAGTTTTTCCCCGCCTCGATCGCTTCACCATTGAGGCGCATGTTGAAGATCCGCGATCCCGCGTCTGCCAGGGGCGCCATGTCATAAGACAACCCTCCCACACGCACCATGTCTCCCCCCTGCTGGTAGTAGGGATCTGGATGAAACAAGTTGTCGGCAACATCCTCCAGGACCCGTTTCAGAAACTCACCACTCATTTCTGTGAGGGTGACCGAGGGATAGGTGATTGCGACCTGCGCCATGAGATCTTCCATCGTCAGGACGGAGCCTGGCAGCAGTGTCGTACCCCAACGAAAACCCGGAGACAGCGATACGGGGGCATCGAGTTCCGCCATCAATGCGTCGCAAATCAGCTGATCAAAGCTGCCATTGAAATTACCGCGCCGATACAAAAGCGCATCCGTCTGAGCGAGGGGTTCAGCGAGCTGTGCTGCAAAAGGTGCCCGAATGTCGGCAATGAGTTCTGCCATTGCTGCATCAGGGGGTAGGAGATCGGCGAACACGGGCAGTAATCGGTAGGACCAGTCGCGAATCCTGCCGTCGCGCACATCAAAATCGAGCACGCCGACGAATTTTCCGTTCGAACCCGCATTGGTGACCAAGGTCGAGCCACCCGGATTAGCAACCTCGAGTGCCTCAGGGATAGCGTCGTGGGTGTGGCCGCCCAGAATGGCATCAATGCCGCTGACTCTGGAGGCCAGCTTAATATCGGTATCGGCTCCATTGTGCGACAGGAGCACCACCACCTGTGCGCCAGCGGCGCGAACCTCCTCAACCTTTTCCTGCAGTTCTCGTTCCTGAATGCCAAAGGTCCAACCCGCGGTGAAATGGGAAGGATTTGCAATCGGCGTGTAAGGAAACGCCTGCCCGATGATGGCTACGGGCACGCCATTGATCTCCCGCAGCGTGTGACTCGCAAAAACCGGATCGCCGAAGTCCATGTCCTTGACGTTGTGGGCGATAAAGTCGATGTGGCCGTCGAGATCATTTTCCAGTATCTCCATGACCCGATCGCTACCCAGGGTGAACTCCCAATGCCCCGTCATGACATCGACGCCGAGCAGTTTACTCGCGGCCACCATGTCCTGGCCCTGAGTCCACAAAGCGGTGGCCGATCCCTGCCAGAGGTCACCACCATCGAGCAACAGCGCGCCGGGTCGATCCGCCCGGAGGCGCTTGATGAGGGTCGCGAGGTGTGCGAATCCGCCCACCTTCCCGAACTGCTCCGCCGCCGCGACATAATCGAGGTAGGTCATTGCGTGGGCCAGGCTTGATCCCGACGGTATGTTGAACCGTTTGAGAAATGACTCGCCCACGAGATGCGGCGGTCGATTACGCGCCTCGTGCAAACCAATATTGACTGACGGCTCGCGGTAATGGATGGGCAAAAGTTGGGCGTGTACATCGGTAATGTGCATCAGGTGCACATTACCCACTCGAGGCACGTGATAGGCGTCGCCGGCACCACTGGCGCGGAGTGATGAAGGTAAAGCGAGTCCCGCCGCTACCCCGAGTGTTAAAAGCTTGTGAAATTCTCGTCTCTGCATTGGCGCGCCGCGACAGATTACAAGTCTTGATTGACCGGGGACGCGGGGTCGAGCAGAAACGCCATAATGTCCTTGAGTTGCTGCTCTGTCAGAATCCCTTGAGCACCAAATCGCGGCATATGCGAACACAGGTTGTAAGCATGGGTATCCCACAACTTGGTCCACGTATAGCGCAGCATGGGCTCGGACTGTCCGCGTGCACCA
This sequence comes from Halieaceae bacterium, assembly GCA_008081075.1. Taxonomy (GTDB): domain Bacteria; phylum Pseudomonadota; class Gammaproteobacteria; order Pseudomonadales; family Halieaceae; genus Luminiphilus. The sequence goes on along the minus strand of VMDB01000185.1, from coordinate 1,277 downwards.
TAACCCGTCAACGAGGGCCCCAAAGTACCGTAGGCCACCTCATCGGGCGCCAATTGATGGCAGGCATAACAATTGCCGCCGTTAGGTTGCGCGGGATCATCGCTAGACTGCAAGCCGCGCCCGTTATCCGCCACCTCAGCACCCCGTTGCCAGTCACCCAGAAAATCGCCGTCCGCGGGAAATACGACAGCGTCGAGTCTTTCCTGACGTAATGATGTGGCTGTCGCTGCATCAGGCGGCGTCGATCTCGAGTGATGACAAGCCTGCTGCACCGGATCCTGTTGCAACCGATCCACCGTTGCCTGCCCGTTGTCTGCAAAGGAGCGCTCGAGTACTGCATCGAGTCGTTCCGATGACACGACGCCAGACGACAATGTCAACGCCCCCGCCAGCAAAACACCCGTTCGAAGCATTAATCTCATCGCTTTAACCCCGGCGCGGTCATTACGCCTCCTGCGGCGTTCACCGCCATATAGGTCTGCAGCGCCACACTGACCTCTGATCCTAGCTTGAGCCCGGGCCATCGCTGCTGACGGAAACAGTCCTGCAGACGCCATCCCATAGTGCGCACCAAACCCTCGGAGATGCGATAAGCGGGCCAACTACCAAACGTTTCTGCCGCGCCCTGATGTTCCGTCAGATTCGGCAGGGCCTGTAACCGAATACGCATGTCGGACTGCTCGTGACAGGTAGCACAAGAAAAGTCATGGGGTCCGGCACGGTAGAAGAAAACCTCCTCGCCCAGGGCATACATTGCCCGCTCAGCCGGATGCGCTTGCTCGGGTGCGATCACTGCCCCCTCCGACTCGGCGGCCAGCCAAGTCACCAGCGCCTCCAATTCCGTGCCCATATCTCCGCGCAACGAATAGGGCTTAGCGAGCAAAGTGTCGCGATCACGCCCTTGCAACTGTTGCATGCAGTACAGAAGTCTCGACTCGATATCCATGACCGTATCAGTGTCCTCGAAATATCGAGGAAATCGCGCGTAGGCACCGGCGGTCACCCCCGGACCCAAGCCCAAGTCGCAGCCCTCGAGCGACGCAGAGAGGGGGCCCTGAGGTTCGAACCACAGCGCCTCTCCCTCATCAATAACGAAAATGGCGGGGTTATCATCGCCCATCAAATCACGATATTCATCAAAGATGCCGTCATCCGACAGCGCCGGCATCGCGAGAATCCCGATTAGCCAAGTCCATTTTTTTATCATTTTTTCAGCCCCCCGAGAGCAGCGGCAAGCTTTCAACGGATGGTTGTTTCACCCTCGCCCGTGCCGCCCT
>VMDB01000150.1 GCA_008081075.1 Halieaceae bacterium | reverse complement strand
AGATAGTCTTCAATAGGCGTGCCAACCGGCGCATCCGCCGCGAGGGCGAGTAGGCCGTCGTGGTCTTCGGATAGATTCAATTCGGAACCGGAACACAGCATGCCCTGGGACTCGACACCCCGCAGCTTGGCCTTTTTAATTTTGACGCCGCCGGGCAGCTTGGCGCCCGGTTGTGCCAATGGGGCCTTGAGGCCCGCCGCTGCATTGGGTGCGCCGCAAACAATCTGTACCGTCTCGGTACCGGTGTTAACACTGCACACGCGCAGCTTGTCGGCATCGGGGTGCGGTTCAGCCGAAACGATCTCCGCCACCACGACGCCGCTGAGGCCGTCCGCCAGCGGAGTAACAGCATCCACCTCCAAACCCGCCATGGTGAGCGTGTGCGCTAACGCCTCGGTATCGAGGTCGGGATTCGTCCACTCCCGCAACCAATTTTCAGAGAGAATCACGCCGCCACCTCACCGGAACTGCGCGAGAAAGCGCAGGTCGTTCTCGAAATTGAGCCGCAGGTCACCAATGCCGTAACGCAGCATCGCCAGGCGCTCTACGCCCATACCAAAGGCGAAACCCTGAAAGCGCTCGGTATCCACGCCGCTCATCTCCAGCACCCGGGGATGCACCATGCCGCAACCCATGACCTCCAACCAACCGGTGCCACTGCAGATACGGCAACCTTCGCCCGCGCACTTCACGCACTGGATATCCACCTCCGCAGAGGGCTCGGTAAAGGGGAAATAGGACGGGCGAAAGCGCACCGCCAGCGCGTCCTGCTCGAAGAACGCGTGCAAAAAGTCCTGAATGATGCCCTTCAGCTGCCCAAAGCTGACGTCTTCATCAATCAGCAAGCCCTCGACCTGGTGGAACATGGGTGAATGGGTCAGATCGGAATCACACCGATAAACACGGCCGGGGCAAATCACCCGCAGTGGGGGTTCCCGGGTTTCCATGGTGCGCACCTGAACGCCCGAGGTATGGGTGCGCAGCACGTGGGTGTCGTCAATGTAGAAGGTATCGTGCATGGCCCGGGCCGGATGATGCGCGGGAATGTTGAGCGCTTCGAAGTTGTGATAGTCGTCTTCGATCTCGGGGCCTTCCACGACCTCAAAACCCAGCGCCGCGAAATATGCCGCCATGCGGTCAATCGTGCGGGTAATCGGATGCAATGCGCCTAAATCTTCGCTCCGACCCGGCAAAGTGACATCCAGCGACTCCGCCGCCAATTGCGCGGCAATGGCAGCCTGCTGCAGGGTCTCTTTACGCTCGCTAATCTGCTCATTGAGCAACTGCTTAACAGCGTTGATCTCGGCGCCTACTTTGGGTCGCTCATCAGCATCCAGCTGGCCAAGTGACTTCAATAGATCGGTGACCCGCCCCTTTTTACCCAACCACTCGACGCGCAATTTCTCAAGCGCGGCCGAGTCCTCCGCTGACTCAATGGCAGCAGTCGCCTCGGCTTTAAGTTCGTCTAGTGCTTGCATCGTTTCGATGTTGCGGAGTCGCCCTGAGGGGTGTCAACACAAAAAAGGGAGACAACCGCCTCCCCTTTCGTGACTCAACCCGGCGAGCAATGTCGCAATCGGAATTATCAGGCCGCCAGAGCAGTGCGAGCGCGCTCTACCACTGCAGAGAACGCTTCCTTGTCGTGCACCGCAAGGTCTGCCAGTACGCGTCGATCCAGCGCCACATCAGCCCGCTTGAGGCCATTGATCAGACGGCTGTAGGTCAACCCGTTAGCACGCGACTGCGCGTTGATGCGGGTGATCCACAGCGCGCGGAACTGGCGCTTGCGCTGCCGACGATCGCGATAGGCATATTGCCCTGCTTTGGTGACAGCCTGCTTGGCAACCCGGAACACGCGAGATCGCGCGCCATAGTAGCCCTTGGCTTTCTTCAGAATTTTCTTGTGACGACGATGCGCCGTCACTCCACGTTTTACGCGAGGCATAGGTCAGTTCTCCTGATACGTGTAAGCGTTATTTGGCGCGCAGCATGCGATCGATCAGAACCTCATCCGACTTATGGATCATCGAGGTTCCACGCAGCTGCCGCTTACGCTTGGTCGTCATTTTGGTCAGGATGTGGCTCTTATAAGCGCTTTTACGCTTGTAACCACCTGCCGTTTTCTTGAACCGCTTGGCGGCCCCGCTGTGAATTTTTGCTTTAGGCATCTTTAACTACTCCGCATTGGCACGCGCCGACGAATCGGCCGTGGTTAACTTAATCGGACGTCAGGGCATTCACGGGCCACTAACTCCGTTTTTTGGGGGCGATCACCATTGTCAGTTGTCGGCCTTCCATTTTCGGGAACTGCTCGACACTACCCAACTCGGCCAGATCGGCTTCTACTCGCTTGAGTAACTCCATGCCGATTTCCTGGTGGGCCATTTCACGTCCGCGGTACCGCAGCGTGACTTTGGCCTTATCGCCATTTTCGAGGAAACGCGTCAGGTTGCGCAGCTTTACCTGATAGTCTCCTTCCTCCGTCCCTGGACGAAACTTCATTTCCTTGATCTGGGTGCGCTTGGCGCGTTTGCGTTGCGCTGCCTTCTGCTTCTTGGACTCGAAGACATGCTTGCCGTAGTCCATGATCTTGCAAACGGGCGGGTCGTTCTCCGCCATCATCACCAGATCCATGCCGACGGCTTCCGCAGCGGCTTGGGCCTCAGCGTTGGTCACAATGCCAACCTGCTCGCCCTTTTCATTGATCAGACGGACGTTGTCCGCGGTGATCTGATCGTTGGTCAGCGCCTTTTTACTGTTGCTCTCGCTCTTGATACTGCCTCTCTCCCATCAAGGTTTTGCGGTTGGAGGCGGTTATCCGGGCTACTGAACACAATCGGGCACTTCCTCCAACGCAAACAGGAGCGCGAGTTTACTGCCCGAAAAGGGGATTCACAAGGGAAAAGAAAGCCGACAAATTGCGCCTCAGGGCGCTATCAGGCGGTTAAAGCCAATCGGGTCCAATCCCGCGGCGTGCAGCCGAAGCGACGCTGGAAGAAGCGGCTGAAGTTACCCGAGGTGGCATAGCCCAGTTGCTCGGCGATCGCCTGCATGGGGAACACCCCGCTCTCCAGCAACGGCAGGCACATTTCAGCCCGCACATCATCCACCAGATCAGAAAAACGACAGGACAACTCACGCTCGAAACGGCGCTGCAGGGTGCGCTTGTCACAGTTGAGTCGGGCCGCCAGCTGCGTCAGGTCACAAGTCCCGGTGGGTAAGTGGCCGCGTATCCAACTGCATGTGTCATTTCGGAGTAACGCCATCTTGGCATCCTCCTGATAGCGATCCAGTTCGGCGATCAGTTCGGGCGGTTCATGTAATTGCCGTTTCAAAGGATTGGGTTGCGTCAGACAGGCACGCGCCAGTAGCAACTCGGTTTCCGGCGCATTGGCCTCAATGGGTACGCCCAGGAAGTGGCTGGGCCAGTCAGTGCCCAACCAGCAGGGTTTTATGCGAATCAATGTGGGTCGAAACGCGTCGCCCAATGCCGACTTGAACCCTGCTACCAACTGGAAGACGCCCAATACACACATGCGCTCCGCCTGAGAAACTGATATGTCTGAGG
>VMDB01000216.1 GCA_008081075.1 Halieaceae bacterium | reverse complement strand
GGCGCCGCGGGTATGCCGATTGTCCGGGAACGCTTGGATAACGCACAGCTGGAGCAGGTGATGTCCAACAGCTTTGGCTTTGGTGGGACCAACGCTACGTTGATCTTTAGACGGTATCGGGCCTGAGGCTAGCCGAATCCCGGTTGCCACAGCGCGCTTAAGGGAATCACCTCGACCCAATCTCCCGGTGTCACGGTTGCACCCGCGGGCAGCACCGCCAGACCATCGGCTGCACTCAAGCTGGTCAGTACGCCAGAGCTTTGACTACCTGTTAACTCCGCCCTCATTTCCAGCCCCTGGCCCACCAGACGCACGCGCAAGAACTCCTCTCGCGAGCCCGGTCGCGCGATAGTAAAGCTGGCCTGCACCGGAAAACGCGGCACCACTGGGAGCATCCCTCCCTGACGCTTCACCAGCCATGGTCGTGCAACCAGCGCGAAAGTGATCCAAGCCGAGACCGGATTGCCGGGCAACCCAAATATGGGAGTGCCCTGCACTTCACCAAATGCCAGTGGCTTACCCGGCTTAATCGCCAGGCGCCAGATCGACAGGGTACCCTGCTTCTCGATCTCTCCCCGGACATGATCCTCCTCTCCTACCGACACACCGCCGGCCGTCACGATGCAATCGGCGCTCGAAGCAGCACTTTGCAACGCTGCCGCAATTGTGGCCGGGACATCGGGAACATGACGGTTCTCCGTCACCTCAAAGCCAAGCGCCTGAACCTGATGCGCCAGTACAAAACGGTTACTGTTGAAAATTTGCCCAGACTCGAGCTCATCCTTACCGGGATCACGCAACTCATCGCCAGTGGTGAGTATTGCCACACGCAAGGGGCGGTAGACCGATACCGTGTTAATACCGACCGAGGCGAGCAAGCCAACATCCTGTGGCCGCAAACACTGCCCTCGTTGCACCAAACAGTCACCCGGTCGAATATCGTCGCCTTGGCGCCTGATATGCTGTCCCTCACTCGCGGATGGCAAGCGCACGCCAGCGGCGGTCGCCTCTGCGTCCTCCTGAGGGATGACGGCATCTGCCCCGGGGGGGATTTCGGCACCGGTAAAGATACGTGCTGTCGTTCCAGGCGCCAAAGCCAGCGGCGGCTGACCCGCGGGAATACGTTGGCTGACTGGCAACAGGCCGGGGACGTCAGTGCTACAGACGGCGTAACCGTCCATGGCGCTGTTATCGGCCGGCGGCACCGCGCAGGGCGCAACAACCGCTTCGGCGACATATCGATTGAGCGCCACTTCGAGCCCCACTGGCTCAGGATTGGGAACTCGGTCGACCGAATCGAGGATGATCTCGAGCGCGTCCGCCAGCGGGGTTAACGACATGTCTTAGTGCCCCCGCAACACCCCAACAAAGTTACACGGCCGATGCTCGCTGTCGAGCTGATCCCGAATCACGCCCTCCCACGCCGTGCGGCAGGCCCCGGTCGATCCGGGCATACAAAAAATCACGGTTCCATTTGCCAAACCCGCCAGGGCTCGGGATTGAATCGTGGAAGAGCCGATCTCGTCGAGACTCAGCGCCCGAAATACCTCTCCAAAACCTTCGATGACCTTGTCGAAAAGAGGCGCCACAGCCTCTGGCGTGGAATCACGTCCTGAAAACCCCGTGCCTCCCGTTGTCAGCACCACCTCTACGCCGGGATCTGCGATCCACTGGGATACCACCGCACGGAGCTGATAAATATCGTCAATCACAATCTGTCGATCGACCACAGCGTGACCCGCCGACCTCAACGCGTCTTCAAGAAAAGCGCCCGAGGTATCGGTGTCAGCAGTGCGAGTATCGCTTACGGTCAGTACGGCCACATTCAAGGCTGTGCTCATGATGTCGTTCTCATCCCTCTGCGTAGAGTTCAATGTAGCGTTGCACCGCCCGCGGAACAAATTCTCGCCAGCTCAGTTGCTGAATACCGAACTGGTGACGAATTTCGGCGCAATCAAGACTTAGACTGGTGGCCACATTGGAACCGTCACTGGTCAGCTCCATCAGCTCCCTAGCCTCCCTGAAGGGGGCATACTGCGACGCATTGGCCAGCACTGCCTCCATAAACGAATACGCGTTGACCTCGCCGATACCACTGTAGTGATAGAGGCCTGTCCTCGGCGCGCCTGCACCCAGTTGATCAATGATGCCGTGAATGACCCGCGCCACCTCGGCAACGTGCACCGGGCTACCCCGGACCTGCTCGCTCACCTTGACTCGGTCTCCTCTTGAGAGGGCATCCAGCGCCCTCGCGAGCGGATTCGGACGACGACCGCCGAACATCAGGCCCAGACGTAAAATAAAAATCTCGTCCACCGTCTCCCTGAGTAACTGCTCGACCTCGATGAGGGTCCGACCAACCGAATCAGTGGCGTCGGGTTGATCGGTCTCGCGGTACGGACGGGACAACGTGCCCGAGAAGACCCGCGCACTGGACAGAAACAAATAGGCAATGTGGTCGCGCGCGGCCAAACCAGCCAGCCACCGTGTTCGCTCGAGATCGGGTTGGCCAACAGGGTCAACACCGTCGATCTGGGTGACGAGCCGGGCATCCAGAATCAGATCGACACTTTGTCGGCGAATCAGTTTTTTTACCTGCCGCTCGCGGCGCCAACGCGTCGCATCCATATCGACGCCGATGATTTCATGGCGCATCAGAGGCGCGGCAAATGACCTCAGTGAAAACCCGAGGGGAGAGTCCAAGCCTAAAACCAAAATACGCACGGGAATCAGACCCATCCATTACCGGGCATCAATCTGCCCATCGATTAGAACGGGATGTCGTCTTCCGGAAAATCAATGGGCGCGGGATTGCTGGCCGCAGGCGCACTGGCGGCGGGTGCAGGCTGATAGCCGCCACCGTCCTGCATACCCCCGCGGCTGTCGAGCATTTGCATCTCCTGGGCGACAATTTCTGTCGTGTAGCGGTCCTGCCCAGACTGGTCCTGCCATTTCCGCGTTCGTAGGGACCCCTCTACATACACTTTGGACCCTTTTTTCAGGTACTCGGCGGCGATCTCGGAGAGTCGATTAAAAAATACCACCCTGTGCCACTCGGTGCGCTCCTGCTGCTCGCCGGTATTTTTATCGCGCCAGCTCTCCGAAGTGGCGAGACTCACGTTGGTGACACCGCCCCCCGAGGGGAGCACGCGATGCTCGGGGTCATTGCCCAGATTCCCAACCAAAATCACTTTGTTAATGCCACGCGAGGCCATAAGGTTCTCCAAATTTGCACCGGGATAGGCTGCTCGTACGGCCCCCGGTTTTATCTAACACGTCCGAGACTATAGCAACGCTACCGCTCGTCGGGTACATCATTCTCTGACATTTACACGCCTAAAACGCGCCAACCGGTGCACGGGCGTAGCGCCAGACGCCCGCCAACCAAACCACCGCAAGCCCGGAGAGAAGCGCCACCAGCGCCTCCATGCCACCCCACTGCAATGCCGCACCCCCTGCAATCCCGCCGCTGAATACGCCAAAAAATTGCGCGCTGGAAAAAACCCCCATCGCTGTCCCCCTAAGCGACACGGGTGCGAACATCGATACGAGCGCGGGCAGCAGCGTCTCCAGCGCT
>VMDB01000195.1 GCA_008081075.1 Halieaceae bacterium | reverse complement strand
GCGCCAGAGACGACGTGGAGTAGCAGCGGTGGCGGTGGTGCCAACGTTATCGGTTTCGTGCGCCAGACAAGCCAGCCGGCCTCACACAGCATGCCCAACAGAATGAGATCAACCAGCAGGGGCAGGGTAAGCCACGCTGGCATGGTCTATGCTCGCGCTAACCCGAGCAACTGCGCGACGTCTTTGAAGAAAACTCTGACATGCGCAAGTGGACGCCGGCGCACCAATTTTTTGGTCGTGTAGGATTGCCACGTTAAGGTCTGCACATCGGGATCACGGCACATGGCGACAAATTTTTCTCGCCGTTTATCCGTGCCGTACCAAAAGCGTTGTAGCAGTCCCAGCACCCAGAACACCTTGCCATGGAGCTTCATGAATCGTTTTCGCGCCTGCGCCAGTTCCCGCGCATCGCCTGTGACGAGAAAGGCCTCTATCGCATGTGCGGCGAGTCTGCCGCATAGCATGGCGTAATAAATTCCCTCGCCAGATGCGGGCGCGACGACACCGGCTGCATCGCCCGACACCAGTACCGCGCGACCGTCGTCCCAGCGTTTCATGGGTTTCATGGGAATTGGCGCGCCCTCTTTGCGCTTGGTGACGGCGTCGGTCAGACCAACGTCTTGCCGGAGTGCAGCTACCGACGCTTTGGCAGAAAAATCTTTGTGGGCGCTACCCACCCCGATACTGGCATTGCGCCCATGGGGAAAAACCCAGGCGTAAAAATCCGGAGACAGGCGCCCCTGATACCAGACATCACAGCGATCAGGGTCATAGGCCGCCCAGTTTTGATCTTCCGGCACCTCGATAATTTCGTGATAGGCCAGCACCCAAGGGGTTTTATCGGCGTCGGGGATGGTGGCTCGCGCTACGGCAGATCGCGCTCCGTCTGCACCAAGGACGCTGCGCGCGGTGACAGTAATGATGCGCGGGTTGTCGTCCTTGGTCTGATAGGTCAAGGCTACCTGTTCGCCTTCATAGCGAAGCGATTTGAACACACCGGCCACCACATCAGCACCGCTGCTTTGGGCACGCTCGCGGAGCCAGGGGTCGAATTCGTCCCGGTCTACCATGCCCACATAGGTGCCATCGATTGGCATATCCACGGCTTCGCCCCTCGGCGATACCATGCGCGCTGAACGGATCCGAGCAACCAATAGGTGCTCAGGAATGTCAAACTCGTCCATCAGACAGGGTGGTATTGCCCCGCCACAGGGTTTGATGCGGAAGCCGCGCTCGAGCAGGAGTACGCGATGCCCTCTCTGGGCCAGATCGTTTGCAGCGGTGGCGCCCGAGGGGCCCCCACCCACAACGATGGTGTCATAATCAGCCGTGTTCTCGGTCATATTGAACCCCCGTCTCTGGCGCCGACGCCCGTCTCAGCCAGTGCAATATCGCCAAATGAGGGCAGCGTTGCGGCCCCTTGTGAACGCCAGTTGGCGATGTGGATATGGCGTGCCAGAGAGGCCGCCACAATAAAAAGTATGCCCTCGCAAGCAAACACCAGCCCATAGGCAATCGCGGGTTCACTCAACCAGTATCGGGTGACATCAACAGCCACCGTGCCGAGGAATCCACCCAATGCAAAGGCGATGGCTTGAGCGGCTCCCCAGAGCCCCATGCGAATGCCCTCACGTTGCTGTTGGCCGCTGCTGGCGAGCACCATCATGGCGCCGATCGCGGCGACCGCGAATCCTCCGTTGGCGGTTCCCAGCAAAAAGACGTTGGCTTCGAGCGGCCAATCAGCACGGTTCATACCACCCCAACACAGCATGAACAGTGCGATTGCGGATAGCAGGCAACCTCCGCTGATCCAAAGTCGCAATAAGGCTGCGCCCCGTGATTTAAAGACCAGAGTCGAGATCGCCATGGCGGCCATACCCAGGAGTACGCCACCATGCTGGACCCCCGCCAATTGGGTGGACTCTCCCGGTGTCCTGCCAAAGACCAAGCCCGCAAAAGGTTCGAGAATCAGGTCTTGAGCGGAGTAGGCGAGCATGGATACAAAGACAAAGATGGTAAAGATTCTTGCCTGAGGTTCTTGCCAGATCTCCTGAAGCGCCGTCATGAATGAGTCGCTCGATGGGTCAGAAGCGCCACGCGAGGCGGGAGTGGCCGGCGCGCGTTCCACGCCTCGAATGGCAATCAGGGTGATGAATATGGCCAGTATCGAGACAGACGCGGTCACCTGCATCAGGCGATCAGGCGAGTAGGGGTCCAGAAAATGGCCGGCGACACCCGCGGTTAGCGCAAAGCCCATGATCATCATGAACCATACCAGCGCTGCGGCCGCCGGTTTGCGCTCCGCCGCGACTTGTTTTGCGAGTAGGGCCAGCAGGGATGTTCCTGTAGCGCCCGTGCCCACACCGATCGCAAAAAACCCGAGGGCGGCTATCGCGAGGCCTGTCCAGTAATGCTCGGGTATTACAGTCGTGCCGAAAGCCGCCAGCACACCGCCAAGTCCCAAAATACACATACCGCCAATAATCCACGGTGTGCGTCGCCCGCCAATGTCGGAGCCATATCCGATACGGGGTCGCGCCAGTTGAACCACGTGGTGAATAGTCACGAGTAGACCCGGTATGGTCGCCGCCATAGCAAGCTCAACCACCATGATGCGATTGAGCGTCGATGTGGTCAGTACCACTATTCCACCCAGCGATGTTTGAATCAGGCCTAGCCGGATGATCTCCCACCAGCTGAGTACGCCTGAAGACCTCATGCCAGCCAGCCTCCGAGACCGATAGCAGTCCCCATCATGCCGAGTACATAGAGTGATACCCCGGTGGCGTTGTACCAGGGTGCCAGCTGCTTGGGATCCGTTAGCAGTTTTTTCATGGCCAGCAGTTGTGCCACTACCACGCCCGTGACTGCCCCGGCCGAGGGCAGCAGTTGCCAGTCGATCAAGAGGCCGATGACGACGAGTTGTGGGAGCAACATGAAGAGACAGGCGACCCACGCGGCGCGCTCGCGACCCAATTGAGCGGGCAGCGAGCGAATACCCATTGTTAAGTCACCCTCGACGCTCTTGAAATCATTCAGCGTCATGATGCCGTGGGCGCCCACGCTATAGAGCAATGCGACCAGCAGCACGCGCCCGTCGGGCAGTGCGCCCCCGAGCACGATGGCGGCCCCGGTAATCCAGGCCAGCCCCTCATAGCTCAGGGCGACAGCGCTGTTGCCCCACCACCCATTGAGTTTTAGCCGCAGCGGCGGCGCACTGTAGGCCCAAGCGAGTAGCAGGCCGATAAATGTGGCAAGGCTGACCCACGATCCTAGTGAGATCGCCCATGTTTGGGCAATGAGCGTCCAGATCATTGCGAACCATAGCGCGAGTTTTCCCGGGACGCGGCCCGACGGGATCGGCCGATTGGGTTCGTTTAGTGCGTCGACCTCCCGGTCGAACCAATCATTGACGATTTGACTGGCGCCACACACAAGGGGTCCTGTGAGTACAATCCCGGCGAGGAGTGACCAAGCGCTGAGGTTCGAACCCGGTCCGGCGGATATCCAACCGCACAGAAACGCCCACATGGGCGGGAACCATGTAATGGGTTTGAGGAGTTCAAGCAGTGCGCCCGGTGACGCCCTGCCAACTGCTACGC
>VMDB01000169.1 GCA_008081075.1 Halieaceae bacterium | reverse complement strand
CCGCCGCGAGCCCTCCCGGGCCGGAGCCCACCACCAGCACTTCGGTCTCGTGGATAACGGGGATCTCTCTCGCGGGTTCAACAATGTTCATAGCGCATCCTGTGCCGCGCAGAGAGGCAAGCGCAGCGGTTAGTCGTTGTATGCAATGGGAGCCAGAGTGTTATCTGCCCGCGCGACAGTGTGATCCGCAGCATACGATTTGCCAATCACCCCGATCCGAGCGCGGATACGGATCCGCCGGGGTGATCGGTTTGACCAATCACCCTGATAGAAGCTCGCGTGCGCCCTAGGCGACAGGCGACCCCGATGGCTCGGCGCTGCCGGCGCTTTATTAAATATATAAAAAATCAATATTTTATGAATTTTTCGGCGCCTCGCGGGCCGTGACTGAGCCCGTCGATCCACCCCGTTTTCTGAGTTGCCCTCGAAGCACCAAGTTGGGGCGCACGGTAGCGGGCAATTAAAGATTGCCTCCAGTCACTTTCTTGGGGTAAAACAGGGCATTGCAATGCGGAATCTGGCTGCGTGTCACGGCGATTTAGCAGGGTGCCGCAAGGGGTGCAATTTAAAGACAAACTCAATCCATTGAGCGCGTTTTCAAGAGGATAACAACGCATGAAAAATACAGAACAGCCACTTGTTTCCCCACTACTCCAGCGCCAGCAGATTCGTAGGCCCCTCGCGGTCGCGGTTTCTGCTGCCTGTGGTGTGGTAGGTGCCATGTCGCTCAGCGCGCCCGCGCTATCACAGGGCCTCGAAGAGGTTCTCGTGACCGCGACCAAGCGTGCCGAGAGTGTTCAGGACATCCCGATGTCCGTGACCGTGATGGGTGAGGCCCAACTCACGGATCTCAATATCACCGACATGGAAGATTATTTAATGATGCTTCCCAACGTTGGCTTCATCTCGTTAGGGCCAAGCACCGGTAGTATCTATATCCGCGGCATTTCTAGCGGCGGCGAGAGCTTGCTGGGCGCCAACCCTGCAGTCGCGGTTTATCTGGATGAGCAGCCAGTCACCTTGGTGGGTGCTTACCTAAACCCGCATATCTATGACGTCAATCGGATTGAGGTGTTGGCGGGACCTCAGGGGACGACCTTTGGCGCTAACGCGCAGTCGGGTGCAATCCGCATCATCACGAATGCCCCTGAGATCGGTGAGTTCTCCGGAGGCTATAGCTTGGATGGAAGCCAGCCTAAGAGCGGAGACATGAGCTACCGCGGTGAAGGTTTTGTAAACCTCCCCATTGGTGAACGTGCTGCCGTCCGACTGATGGGTTTTTATAAGCGCGATGGCGGCTACATCGATAACGTAGCGGGCAGCCATACCTTCAGCCGTAGCAATATTCGCGCGGGACTGCCCGAAGACAGCCCGCTGCGTGCCATCGCCGCGGACGTCACCGTGACCAACAACGATGTGGTAGAGGAAAACTTCAACGAGGCAACGACCTATGGCGGGCGAGCATCGCTACGCGTTGACCTGAATGACAGCTGGACCTTCACCGCCACCGCCATGATGCAGGATCTGGAAAGAGAGGGTGTGTGGGACCATGACCCAACAGTGGGTGACCTACAGGTAATGCTCCTCCTCCCCGAGTGGATGGACGACAAGTGGACGCAGTTCTCAGGGAAAATCGAGGGCGAGTTATTTGGCGGCACGTTGATGGCAACGGCGGCAAAGCTTGATCGCGAGGGTGAGGTCTGGAACGACTATTCTCTCTACAGCGATCAGGATATCGCCTCGGGTTACGTCGAGCCTTACTACAACTGCTACGTGAGCTACTTTGGCACCTGCGGTGACCCTCGTCAGCAGTACACTGCCGTCTATGAGCAGGATCGAACCACCTTCGAAGTGCGTTATCTCTCCAACCCTGAAAAGCGATTCCGATACATGGTTGGCTATTACAATGTTGATGTTGAGGATACCGCCGATACCGAGTGGCACGTGTTGGGTCTGGCCGAGACACCTCAGGCAGCGGTTGATGCCCCTGATATCTACTGGACGACGGATTTCGGCAGAACCTACGAGGAATCCTCGATCTTCGGCGAGGTGTCTTTTGACATTACAGAGCGCATAACCATCACGGGAAGCGCGCGTCAGTTTGATTACGATAGTACGCTGGACGGCTTCTCGGGCACTATCTGGTGGCCCTGCGGTGGTTTTGGCCCGCAGGGTGACCGACCTGAAAGTAACTATGGCGCCAATTGCGCCTCTGTTGGCCGCACCACTTCGGCTAAAGATGAGGTCTACCGCGCCAGCCTTGAGTGGCAAATGAGCGACGATATCCTGCTCTACACCACTTGGGGTGAGGGTTACCGACCCGGCGGCTTGAACCGTTTCTGCGAAACGCGCATTCCAGACGGCCTCGGTGGCCAGGGGAACGTGAACATTGGCTGCGCCTTTGAATCCGATATCCTCACGGCCTACGAAGTGGGCTTCAAGTCGACGCTGCTTGATGGTCGACTGCGTTTGAACGCAGCGGCGTTCTGGCAGGAATGGGATGATTTCCAATTGTCGCGCTTGGATACCTCGATATCCCCCATTACCCTGACGTTCAACGTGGGTAAAGCTGAGAGTAACGGCGTCGAGTTCGATTTCACCTCTCTGATTACCGACAACTGGACGCTAAGTGGCGCGGCGAGCTTCCTCAGCGCTGAGTTGACCGAAGATTACCGACGTAGCCCGAGCAGTCCACAGCCCGACGCCCCTTCGGGTAGCCGGTTGCCCCGTGTGCCAGAGGTCAAATGGAATCTGTCAACTCGATACGGCTTCGCCAATGAGTGGTTTGTTCAAGCCGCTTACATGTACACCGGCGATTCCTACAACGATTTGTTCGGTGGCTTCCGCCAGAAGCAAGATGCCTACGATATTGTCAATGCTTCTGTTGGTCTTGAGCGAGAGAACTGGAGCGCAGAGCTCTATGTTCAGAACGCGACGGATGAGCGTGCTGACATCTGGATCAACGACGTCAACTGGGATGAGCGAATCACCATCAATCAGCCCCGCACGATTGGCGTCAGATGGCAGCAGCGCTTCTGACCCAAAAAACACGGGTAACACTGGAAAGGGCGCCTGCATAGGCGCCCTTTGCTTTGGTGGGGTATGCACCCCATACTCCCGTGGCCAATGTCGGTTCAATGCGCGCACCTTTAGATAGAAATGCCTTCAGTCGAGACACTGTTTGACCAAGCCCGCGAAGCCCTTCGCAATCAGGAGCCCGTACGCGCACGTGACCTTTGTGCAGAAGGGCTGAAACAAGCGCCCGATGATACGCGGCTGATCATGCTGCACGGCTTTGCCCTCCGTCGCTCCGGTGATCACGCCGGTGCCGAGCCCTTGCTGCGGCGGATTATCGCCGTGGAGCCCTCCCTCGATATTGCGCACCACGAATTGGGTCTTGCTTTGCAAGGCATGGGTCGGCTCAGTGAAGCGCGGCGAGCTACAGAGCAAGCAGTGGCGATTAATCCCAAGCTGGTGGCTGCCTGGCGGGATCTTTATGAGATCCGCGCGGCAGAGGGCGATGATGTCGGTGCCGCCGAAGCCTATCGTAATGCCATGGGTAATAAGGAGCTGGATCCACTGTGGCACAAGGCGATTGAATTGGTGGGTCAGGGTCGCTTCGGTGTGGCAGAGGGTAGCTGCCGG
>VMDB01000101.1 GCA_008081075.1 Halieaceae bacterium | reverse complement strand
GATTAAACTCTGATTGATGCGGTAGATAGCTGGCGATGACACGCGCATGACCCCAAGTTTGCCATCGGCTCAGTAACATCAGCGACTGTGTCTCGGCAGCTTGGCGCTCCGCGGGGGAGAGTTCATCCCTCATCTGCCGCAAGGTCTTTCGTGTAGACGCTTTGTCACGGGGCATCATTATCTGGTCGGTCTCACTCATTTCGTCCAAGTTGCGCTATTGCAGCCCGACACCATGAGGCTGCAATATCTTTGCAGATTATTGGGATAAATCGCACGCCACTGACGATGGAGAGAGGGCTGATAACAAGATGAGGTGGGTAAGGAGTGGCCCGTGGCACCGCTGACGAATAAGCCCTTGAACCCTGCGGCTCAAGGTGGTGACCACCTCGCGGCTTCAGGCTTCCCGGTTCAGGCCAGGCTTGCTCAACCACCGCGGAGGTGCTCTCCGGGTACTGCATTATCGGCTCGAGGACAAAATCGTCTGGCAAATACTTCAGGCCGTGCCCAGTATAGCGAATTACGGGCGCTAGTTAATCTCGAGCTGCCGTAGCTGATACAACACCTCATCCAGCTGGCTGTTCAGCGTAGACAGCCGTTGCTGATCTTCGCTGGTCTCCGCGCTACCACCACCCTTCAGCGCTAACAGTTCGTGGCTGATATTCAATGCCGCCATAATGGCGACGCGCTCCAAGCCAATAACCTTGCCTGTTGAACGGATATCACGCATGTGTTGATCGAGGTATCGCGCTGCGCCCGCGAGCGCTGCCTCCTCATCGGGGGGACAAGCAACCTGATACTCCTTGTCGAGAATATCAACGCTGACTGTATTGGGTCTGTTCATGCGCCGCCGTCCAGAGAGCGGAGTCTGGCGAGAGAGTTTTCGACATGCTCACTGGCCTGACGTTGTCTCTCAAGCAACTCCCTTCGCTCGCGCTGTAGCTCGGCCGCCCGAAGCTTGAGCGCGCGGTTTTCTCTATTCAACTCGCGGCTCAGTGCTATGAGGTCATTGACTTTTTTTTCCAGCGCCTGAATCAGGTTTTCGGCCACGGGCGTTACACTGCGTAGGTTGCGAGTCGGCACTATAATGCGCGGCGTTTCATTGGGTCAACGTGCGAGACAGTTGTGCGACGCGCAGAGAGACAGATAGATTTTTCTCGTTGGCTTCAGTTTTGGCGCAACATTGATATTTGCTAGTGGAGGAGGACCCGCAGGTGTTACTGGATACCCTTGGCGCATTTGAGGACATGCCCTCTTGGGAGGAGGCGGCGGATGCGCTGTTCCATGCGGGACACACACTGAACCCTTCCACGCTTCACGGTGCGATGGTGGGTCTGTTGGGCGCTGGCTTCAGTCCGCACAGCGAGCAGCATTTTTCTGCCACCATTGCCGCGCTCGAGAAAGCCCTGGCAGTGGAATTCACCGGGGAGCTGGTCGATTTTATCTCTCGTCTCAGCCTCTCGACGCTCTCCGCTATCGTCGACGCTGACTACACCTTCCAGCCGCTGTTACCCCCCGATGACGAGGCGATGGAGGACCGGCTGACGTCAATTTCAGAGTGGACGGCCGGATTTTTATCGGGATTTACTCAGGGCATCACCATCAGGGAGGCGGCCAGCGAACCCATTCCTACATTGACCGCCGAGGCACTCAGGGATATGGCGGCCATTGCTCAGGTGGACACCGAGGAGGCAAGCTCGGAAGATGCTGAGCGTCAAGTTGAAGACATCATCGAATACATTCGTTTCGCCGCAATCAATGTGGTGAGCGACGCCCAATCAACACAGGAAGCGACCAGTGAAGATCTCTAAATCGGAATTTACGCGACGACGCAAAAAGCTGATGGACATGATGGACCGGCACAGTATTGCCATTGTTCCTGGTGCACGGGAGGTCACGCGCAGTCGAGATACCGAGTATCCCTTTCGGCAGAACAGCGACTTGTTCTACCTAACCGGTTTTGAAGAGCCAGACGCCGTACTCGTGCTCATACCCGGGCGGCGACAGGGTCAGGTCGTGTTGTTCTGTCGCGAGCGGGACCCGGAGATGGAGCTGTGGAATGGTTATCGAGTAGGCCCTGAGGGAGCGGTGGCGTATCTCGGTGTCGACGATGCTTTCCCAATCGATGATCTCGATGAAATCCTGCCCGGGCTGATTGAGGGGACACAACGGATTTACTATTCCATGGGTCACGACGACGTGTTTGACCAGCGCGTGATGGGCTGGGTCAATCAGATCCGGCGGCTGGTCAGAACCGGAGCCGCGCCACCTGCCGACTTCACCGATCTGGCATTTCTACTTCACGAGCAACGTTTGATCAAGTCTGCCGCAGAAATCAGGGTCATGCGCCGGGCGGGCGAGATCAGTGCTGAGGCACATACCCGCGCTATGCGCGAATGCCAGCCGGGGCGATATGAATATCATTTGGAGGCGTCCATCCAGCATACTTTTGCTGAACACGGTGCGCGCTTTCCCGCCTACAGCTCTATCGTCGGCTCAGGCGCCAACGCCTGCATCCTGCACTACACCGAGAACAATGCGCGATTGCGCTCGGGGGATCTCGTGTTGATTGATGCGGGCTGTGAATTTCAGGGCTATGCAGCGGACATCACCCGCACTTTTCCCGTGAACGGGCAGTTTAGCGCTGAGCAGCGTGCCATTTACGATTTGGTGCTCGAGGCACAGCGCGCCGCCATTGCCAAGGTGAAGCCCGGTAACACCTGGAATCAGCCCCATGATGCGACTGTCAGGGTGATTACTCGGGGTTTGATAAAGCTCGGGTTGCTCAAGGGTAACGAGCGAGAGCTCATCAAGGCAGAGGCCTATCGGGATTTTTATATGCATAGGGCTGGCCATTGGCTGGGGCTTGATGTCCACGACGTCGGCGATTATCGGATCGCGGGACGCTGGAGGCAGCTTGAGCCCGGGATGGTGCTGACCATTGAGCCCGGTATTTATATCGCGCATGACAATACCCGCGTCGCCAAGCGGTGGCGTGGCATTGGTGTGCGGATCGAGGATGACGTTGTAGTCACGGAGAAAGGCTGTGACGTGCTGACGGCAGACGTACCCAAGCGCGCGGAGGAGATTGAAGCCTTGATGGCCGCGACGGCGTGATCCCAGCGCCGCACATTGTCATCCTTGGCGGGGGGTTGGCGGGCCTTGCCTTCGCCGTAGCCATTGCCCGCGCAGGAGACGCACTATCCGGCGCCTCGATAAGGGTAACGTTGCTTGAGGCACAGGCTTTTAAATCCGGCACCTCTAATCCGCTCGATACCCGCGCATCAGCCCTCAATTTACACTCGGTGGCGTTGCTTAAAGATTGGGGCATCTGGCCTGCGCTGGCCCCCGATTGTGGCGTTATCCGGGACATCCACGTGTCCCACCGCGGCCACTTTGGTAGCACATTGATGCAGTCCGAGGATATCGATGCCGAGGCACTGGGTTACGTTGCCGAAAACCATGATCTGGGGCGCCATCTGCTGGAGCGCGCGGAGGCTTTGGGCGTGTCGGTTCGCGCACCGGTGAGGTGCACGCGACTCTGCACAGAAGGGGATTCCCCCGGGGTGGAGACCGAAGCGGGCGAGATAGTAGCGGCGGACCTCATTCTCTTGGCCTCGGGCGTCACGCCTGAGTGGTTTGATGCCTTGGGGATTAGTACGCAGGAGCGGCCCAGTGACACCCACG
>VMDB01000204.1 GCA_008081075.1 Halieaceae bacterium | reverse complement strand
CTAACTATCTCGACTTTGAGCAACCCATTGCCGAACTCGAAATGAAAATCGAGGAATTGCAGGGCGTCGGCGATGGCGCCGAGCTGAATCTCGCCGAGGAGATAGAGCGTTTACGCGTAAAATCGACGGCGTTAACAGAAAAAATTTATGCCAACCTCAGCGCATGGGACATTGTGCGAGTGGCACGCCACCCACTGCGCCCGTATTCTCTGGATTACATTCCCCAAATCTTCACCGAGTTCGACGAGTTGCACGGCGATCGCCATTTTGCCGACGACAAAGCCATTGTGGGCGGTGTGGCGCGCCTGGACGGTAAACCTGTGATGGTCATTGGTCAGGAAAAGGGCAGGGCGGTAAAGGACAAGGTCTATCGTAATTTTGGCATGCCCAAGCCAGAGGGTTATCGCAAGGCCATGCGGCTCATGGAGATGGCCGAGCGCTTCAAGATGCCGGTTGTTACCCTCATTGATACACCCGGCGCCTACCCGGGTATCGATTCCGAAGAACGGGGCATTTCTGAGGCCATCGCGCAAAATCTTGCAGTCATGTCGCGGCTCAGAACGCCGGTTGTTTGCGTTGTGATCGGGGAGGGATCTTCTGGCGGCGCTCTGGGGATAGGCGTCGGGGATCATCTGGCCATGCTGCAGTACGCCACCTATTTTGTGATCTCGCCCGAGGGGTGCGCCAATATCATCTGGAAGAGCTCTGAGTTTGCGCCTGACGCCGCGGCTGCAATGGGGGTGACGTCATCCAAGCTTGAGGAATTGGGAATTGTCGATGCGACCATCGCCGAGCCTTTGGGTGGCGCTCATCGAAACCCCACGGAGATGGCGGCGCGTGTCCAAGGGCACCTTATCAGCCAGATTGATCGGTTGTTCTCGATGGACACCGAGGCCATGCTGGAAGCGCGTTATCGCCGGCTCATGTCCTACGGGAACTGATCCCAGGTCAGCGCCCCCTTGCGCGAATTACTCTCACCCCTGCCCAGCAGTGTAATTGACGCTTCCCACTGGTGGGTGGCGCTGTCCGGCGGTGCGGACAGCGTGGCGTTGTTGCACGCGCTCCATTCGTTACGCGCAGAGGCGCAGGGCCCCTCCATCTCTGCGGTTCACGTCAATCATGGCTTGCACACTGATGCGGCCGAGTGGGTTGCGCTCTGCCGGCGTCACTGTGACGCGCTGAAGATTCCGCTCTGTATTGAAACTGTTGATGTGCAGTCTTCAGGTCGCGGCCTGGAAGCGGCGGCGAGAGAAGCCCGATATCACGCGTTTGAAAAGGTGTTGCTCGAGGGCGACGTGCTGTTCACCGCGCACCACGCCGATGACATGGTAGAAACCGTCCTGCTGCGTCTTTTTCGTGGTGCTGGACCGCGGGGGCTTGCCGGTATTCCCCGTCAACGCGCTTGCGGCAAAGGCACAATTTTCAGACCGTTTTTGGAGACGCCGCGGGCGCTGCTTTACGACGCTGTGACGCGTGCAGAGCTGGAGTACGTCACCGACCCCAGCAACCTCAGGGTAGACCAGGATCGAAATTATCTGCGGCAGGTGGTGATACCCGCCGTTGAGGCCCGCTGGGCGGGCTACAGGGACACAGTAGTGCGTGCCGCGCAGTTACAAAGCCAAGTGCAGCGGCGACTCTCCCGACTGCCATTACCCCTGACTCACACCATCATGGGCGAGCCGGCACTGGAAATTGATTCAGAGATGGATTCCGAGTTGCTGGCCGCGCAACTTCACCAGTGGCTGAGCGAATCCGAGACGGAGGTCCCCGACAAGCGGCGGTTGGTCGAGTTTGCCCGTCAGGCCTTGACCGCACAGCCGGACAGATTACCTGAGCTCACTTGGAATGAGCGGTGCCTGAGGGTGTGGCGGAAGCGGATAATCGATGTGTCCGAGCCTGAGGCGAGTCGGGGGCTGCCAGAGAACATTGTGGTAGGGCAGGCGCTAGCGGGTGCTTGGGGGGAGCTCAGTTGGAGCGTCGACGAATCCGGCCCCACGCTCTGTGAGGGAGCCACATTGACCGTACTGCCCAGCCACCAAGTTGCTTCGCTGACCTCCCCGGCGGGGGTTCGTAAGCCTACCCCTAAGTGGCTTCAGGAAAGGGAAGTGCCGCCTTGGTGGCGATCCCAACTCCCTGTTTTATATGATAATAACGACCCTGTTTGGATTTTGCCGGTGGGCCCCCTTGAGGGGATTACCGCTCGTGATGCGCCGCGTAAAGGTCGGGGCATGACACCGGTTTGGCGACCTTTTTCAGCACTTTGAATTGAGCCTTACCGGGCTTCCTGTTAGACTAGCCGGCCATCAGAGGGTCGTTCTCGAGAGGCGCCGAAACAGGTGTCCGGGGCCACTCTTTTTTTGGTGGAATCCATGGCGAAATATGTCTTCGTTACTGGTGGTGTGGTGTCCTCGCTCGGTAAGGGGATTGCAGCCGCCTCACTCGCCGCGTTGCTCGAAGCCCGCGGTCTGAAAGTCACCCTCCTCAAACTAGACCCCTACATCAACGTCGATCCCGGCACCATGAGCCCGTTTCAGCACGGGGAGGTGTTTGTGACCGACGATGGGGCAGAGACCGACCTCGATCTTGGGCATTACGAGCGGTTTACCCGCGCAACCATGAGCCGGGCCAACAATTTTACCGCTGGGCGGGTCTACGATGAGGTGCTGCGCAAGGAGCGCAGGGGTGACTACCTCGGCGGCACAGTGCAGGTAATCCCCCACATTACGGACGAGATAAAGCGCAGGGTGATCGAGGGTGCAGGAGATGCGCAGGTTGCCGTGGTAGAAGTGGGCGGCACCGCAGGCGATATTGAGAGCCAGCCTTTTCTCGAGGCGGTTCGTCAGTTAAAACTGGAACTGGGGGCGAGCAATGCCTTGCTGATGCATCTG
Source organism: Halieaceae bacterium (assembly GCA_008081075.1). Classification (GTDB taxonomy): domain Bacteria; phylum Pseudomonadota; class Gammaproteobacteria; order Pseudomonadales; family Halieaceae; genus Luminiphilus. Next base: position 814 of record VMDB01000204.1, on the reverse strand, counting down.
ACCCTCATCCCCTATATTCCCACCGCAGGGGAGATCAAAACCAAGCCCACCCAGCATTCGGTGAAGGAGCTGCGTTCAATCGGTCTGCAACCCGAGGTGCTGCTCTGTCGCTGTTCGGTTGAGGTCGACGACAGCGCCAGACGCAAAATTTCTCTCTTCACCAATGTGGAGGAGCGCGCGGTAATCCCCCTGTTGGACGCAGACTCTATTTACCAAATTCCCGGGCACTTGAATGCCAGCGGTTTGGATACCTACATTCTGGAAAGGCTCGCACTGGATCAACCTGCTGCGGATCTGTCCGAGTGGGAGGACGTTGTCAGGCGGGAGTTCAGTCAGCGTCAGGGCGTCGTCAGGGTTGGCATGGTGGGCAAGTATGTTGATCTGGTGGATGCCTACAAATCGCTGAACGAAGCGTTGGATCACGCGGGTCTGCAAACCGATACCAGGGTGGACATCTCGTACATCGATGCCGAGGAAATAGAATCCAAGGGAGTGGGACTGTTAGCTGAGTTGGACGCGATACTGGTGCCCGGTGGCTTTGGTGATCGCGGTATTCAGGGCAAGATCGACGCGGTTCGGTTTGCGCGGGAGCAGGGAATCCCGTTTCTGGGTATCTGTCTCGGCATGCACATGGCCCTGATCGAATACGCCCGCCACGTCTGCGACCTGGAAGGCGCGCACTCAACAGAAATGCAGCCGGATACCCCGCATCCAATCGTAGCGCTGATCACCGAGTGGCAGACGGCCGATGGCAGTGTAGAGCAGCGTTCCGAGGACTCTGACCTCGGAGGCACCATGCGGCTCGGCGCACAAA
>VMDB01000029.1 GCA_008081075.1 Halieaceae bacterium | reverse complement strand
CTTCAATTGGGGTAACGACGCGACATTGTCTGGACTGGGTTTCGGCTTTGAGTTCGCATACTTTCATATCATCGAAGCTCCGCGCACATTGGAACTCCAGCTGCGCCTGAACTTTTGATAGGCGTGTTTAAATAGTAAGGCCGAGTGAACTTAGCTGCCCGCGTTGGTGGCTAAGGTTTTTTGCGCAATGTTTAAGTGCCTGTTGCAGCTTTTGAAACTTGACTGCCGTTTTTCACTTAATCGATTATCCGCGTCGCCGCGGTGATTATTGTGGGTAGATTTTTTTATGTGTCAGTAAAAACAGGGAAGCTAATAATCATGCGTCGTTTTGCTTTGAAGTTTGCGCTCTGCGTTTTAATGCTGTCTCAAGGGGGAATAACTTCTGCCGATACTGACATCCCCGAAAATAAACAAGCACTGGCGACCTCGCCTCAGGCGCTGGTTAAAATGTTGTCTGATATCGCATTTCTGCCGCCCGATGAGTACGCCACCAAGTTGAAAGGCGAGCGTGACGCTCACGCTTTCCCTATTGGCTTGCAGCAATTACCGCAATATCTAGCGGTGTCGGATGACCCGCGCGGTGATATCAGCGCGGCGGAGTTGTCGGAGTATGCCCAGGTGTTGATTGATATTGCCCAAAAATCTCGCGACGATGGAGAAGTGCTTTGGGGGCGCATACAAGGCACCAAGTACGAACGCGAAGCCCATCAGTGGATTTACCAGAAGCTAGAATCCTTTGGGCTTGAGCAGGTTTACCACGACCCTTTTCCGTCACAGTATCCTCAATGGCGTCCCACTGTTTGCTCTTTAACGGTTACCTCTGCATCCGGTTTATCGATTGACGAAACCTATCGTTTTGAGCGTCCGATTACGGCGTTCGTTTCTGCAACAACGCCCCCGGGTGGGATTCACGCTCCTATGGTGTATGTGGGCGACGGCACCGCGGCGGAGTTACAGGGCCGGAATCTCGATGGCAAGATCGTGCTGCTTCGCGGGCGAACGCAACCGGGTGCATTGTTGAGTAGTGCACGAACGGCTTACTCCAGAATAGCCGCGGGAGATTATGGTCAGGCGGCCGGCGTGGTTGTTTGGTGGGACGTTCCTAACACCCAGCAGGTGGCTGGTCGCGTTGGTGCGCCGGGCGGTGGCGATGATATTGGCTTAGCCTTGCCCTGGACCACTATTGGCAATGACGCGGGTCTCTATCTGCGCAAGCTCTTGGATCGTGCTACTCCCGAGCAAGCTGTCATGGTCAATCTTGAGGTGCAGGGGCGCATGGAATCGGGCGATGAGCGTATCAGCGGTAACACCTATGCCATATTGCCGGGACAGTCAGATCAGTACATTGTTATACCCACGCATGTAGACGGTTACTTTTTTGGTATCCACGACAACGGATCATCAATTGCGCTCAATCTGGCGCTAGCGCGCCACTACGCCAAAGTACCACTGGAGCAGCGCAAGCACGGCATCATCTTTCTTTTTCAAGGCGACCACGAAGTGCCGGGTGTGGGCGGAACGCTGCCGTTCATCGACAAGCATCGACAGCTAATGACTGAAAACCTGTTATTGGTGCTGCGCCCTGAGCATCTGGGTATGATTCGGCCGATGGATGAAGGAACCTTGTTTGCCCGATCAAATGTTGCGGATCCCTTGATGCTGCTGGTCACAAATCGCAGTCCGGTGTTGATCGACTTGTTCAAAGACGCGGCGAATAAGTATGGGATTTCTATGGGGGATCTGGTGTACATAGATCCGGCTGCTGATGAGGCGGCGTTTCACATACCCTATAACGACCTTAACGCTATTTCATCTGGATGGATTCAAACCGGCAAGTTCTATCACTCCACAGCGGATGTGGATTGGGGAGGCGTTGATTTTGTGCAGATGGAGAAGCTTGCTCGAGCTCATGCTTTTTTGATTGATCAATTGTCTCGTTACTCCAAGGAAGATTTGCACGAAGGTGGTATGCCGGTGCCCGAGCAATCGATTTATCAGTCGGACCTGCTCAAAATTCTCATGGGCGATCATTGATTCATCAGATCCAGAAATGCGGCTTCTGAGCTTGGTCCATCAGCATAGTATCGACTAGAGGGAGTACTCACTGTGAGCGATGATGTCTGGATGCCAAATCGGCGCTTCATTTTAAGATCGGCCGTGACCACTTTGGCAGCAGTGAGCCTCGCGCCCGCGTTCGCCGCGCAAGGCCGCGCCAGTGTCTTGCAAGACGAATTGCTGCAATACGACGCTGTGGGCCTGGCCAAGCTAATTCGCGCCGGCGAAGTGTCTGCAAGAGAGGTGCTAGAGGCATCTGTAACTAGAATCGAAGCGCTGGATGGCCAGATCAATGCGCTGACTACCCGGAGCTTTGCCAAAGCGTTGGAGCAGGTTGCGCACATCTCGCCGGATACCGTATTTGCGGGCGTGCCGACTCTGCTGAAGGATCTGATTGATTACGCGGGTGTGCGGCGAACCAGCGGCTCACTGCTCTATTTGTCAAACGTACCTAAAGCCTCGGTCGAGTATGTGCAGGCTATGGAGCGCGCGGGTCTGAGCATATTGGGCATGACCAATGCTCCGGAGTTTGCCTCAGGGGCTCTGACTGAAAATCTGGCCTTTGGCGCTACAAGAAACCCCTGGGACTTAGGTCGCCATGTGGGTGGCTCAAGCGGCGGGAGCGCAGCGGCGGTCGCTATGGGCTATGTACCTTTGGCTCACGGTACAGACGGCGGGGGCTCAAACAGAATTCCTGCTGCATATTGTGGAGTCTTAGGGATGAAGGCCAGCCGCTACCGACAACGCTCCGGGGAGCCGGATGGGGGCCATTTTTTCTTGCGTACCCATCAGTGTTTGAGTCGTACGGTGCGCGATAGTGCGGCCCTGCTGGCAGCCACTGAGAACCCGAATAATCAAACGAACTATCCGGCGGTGGGCCTGGTAGAGGGGCCGGGTAAGCGGCGTCTTCGCATTGCGGTTACTTCTGAAAATGCTTTTGGAGAAGCGCCGGTTCCGGCGGTAAAGCAGGTGCTGGAAGACACGATGAAGCTGTGCGAGGCACTGGGCCATCACGTTGTGGAAGTGCCAAACCCCATCAAAGGTGAAGCTTTGTTTGAGGCGGCTGATGGTTTGATGTTGGCCGGGATGCCAAGCCTGCTGGCTCTGGTGGAGTCGCTTACCGGCAAGCCTGCAGAGGAGGCCGGTATCTTGACGCGAGCGACGGTCGAATTGGGGCGCTATGGCGCCCGTTTGCCACAAGATGCCAGCGAAACAGGCCTTAGGTACTTTGCGCAACTCACAGCTGAGTTTGAACAATTTTTTGGAACCTATGATGTCTGGCTGACACCGACAGTCCCAGTGGAGGCTCCCCAGATTGGGCACCCTGCCTACGATGATCCTTTTGAAACCGCGTTCGCGCGTAATCGACAACTATTGGGATATACGGTTGCAGCAAACGGCATGGGCGCACCCGCTATGTCCGTCCCACTGTTTCACTCATCAGCGACAGGTCTTCCGGTGGGCAGTCATTTTATGGCGGCACCCGGAGCCGATAGAACCTTGTATGAGCTTGCTTTTGAGTTGGAGGCCGCTCAACCCTGGGCCAGCCGCAGACCACCGATGCCTCTTCCGTAGCTGTCCGGCTCTTCATCATTAACGGGGGACACCGGCACACTTTAAGCTTGATTTGCGACAATCAACCACCTGATCCACAAAGCTGGATACCGGCTCAAGGACGGGGCGACTGGTGCAGTGA
>VMDB01000202.1 GCA_008081075.1 Halieaceae bacterium | reverse complement strand
GATATCAAGTTGGGCCCGGACCACTCGGAGCCTGAGTACAGCTACGGCTCTTGGTTTTCGATGCTGTTTGCGGCCGGTATTGGCATTGGGCTTATGTTTTACGGTATCGCCGAGCCGGTCATGCATTTCTTGTCTCCCCCGACGGGCCCTGGCGGCACGCCTGCGGCGGCCACCGAAGCCATTCAGATCAGTTATTTCCACTGGGGCTTTACGGCCTGGGCGATCTATGCCGTCGTGGCTATGATCCTGGCCTATTTTGCCTATCGGCACGATCTGCCACTCACGCTCAGGTCGGCCTTTTACCCGCTTATCGGTGAGCGCATTCACGGACCCGTTGGTGCGGCGGTAGACGTATTCGCAGTGATCTGCACCACCTGTGGTATCTCGGTGAGCTTGGGTTTGGGCGTGCTGCAGATCAATACGGGCTTTAACTACCTGTTTGGCTTGCCAATTGACGTGTGGGTTCAGGTCGGACTCATTTTTGCGACGATGGCGCTGGCCACGGCTTCGGTCATTTTGGGGTTGGACTCAGGCATCAAGCGTCTCTCCGAAATCAATGTGGTGCTTGCAGTCATGTTGCTGTTGCTGATCTTGCTCACAGGCCCCACCGCCTTGTTGTTGGCGGGAACGCTGCAGAATTTTGGGGCGTATGTGGCGGGACTGATTCCCCGCACGCTGGACATGTACGTCTATGAGCCCACCGAGTGGTTTGGTGGATGGACCATCTTTTACTGGGGCTGGTGGATCAGCTGGGCACCTTTTGTGGGTGTATTTGTAGCGCGCATCTCTAAGGGGAGAACGATTCGGGAGTTTCTGGTGGGTGTGACGGTTGTGCCTACTTTATTTATTTGTCTGTGGATGGGTGTATTGGGCGGTAGCGCACTGGATGTCATTACCAATCAGGGATTTGTCGAGTTGGGTACGGCGGTGCAGGAAAACCCCGCTGTGGGGTTGTTCCGGTTCCTGGAGTTTTTGCCCGCCACCGAGCTGCTCAGCGTCATTTCTCTGATCATGATTGTCATTTTCTTCGTTACCTCGGCAGACAGCGGCGCCATGGTGCTCAACATGCTGAGCGCCAACGGGGTCGATAACACCCCCGCATTACAGCGCACCATCTGGACCTTTGTTATCGCACTGGCGGCTTCTCTCTTATTGTTGGGAGGTGGCTTGCAGGCCCTACAAACGGCCACCATTGCCAGCGCGCTGCCATTCGCCGTGGCCATGCTCGGTGCGATGTGGGGTTTCGGTCGTGCTTTGTTGGTCGATGGTGCAAAACGGCAGGCTCACTCTATTCACACGCCGCCGTCACTGGCGGCAGAGGGTTGGCGCGATCGGCTGAATTTGTTACTTGATTACCCCGATGAAGATGCGGTGGCACGCTTTCAGCGGGACACGGTTCGCCCGGCGATGGCCTCTTTCGCTGCGGCTTTGGCCGATCGAGAAGTAGTGGCACGCGTCGTCGCCGAGGAGGGTAGTGGGTCGGTAAGGATCGAGGTTGCACACGGTGACGAGGTCGATTTCGTCTACGAGGTGCAAGCCCGCAGTCATCCTCTGCCGGATGTTTCTCTGGGCGTATCAGCCACGAACGAGGCCAAGACCGCTTTTTATCGTGCTGAGGTCCACCTCGCGGAGGGGGGGCAGGATTACGATGTCATGGGTTGGAGCGAGGAACAAATCATTGTCGATATCCTCAACCAATATGAGGACCATCTACACTTTTTGCACATCCAGAGACATTAGCTTCAGCTTTCTCGCACTATCTCGACCGGGTGGATGGGTGGTTTCTTACGGTCCGGGTTGATCTTGAGCATGCTGGGAATCATGGCATTGAGTGCCGCCTGCCGGTTCTCTGGAGCAGGATGGGTGCTTAAGAACTCCGCCGGGCGATCATCGTTGAGATCGCCCATTTTTTGCCACAGCGTCACCGCCGCTTCGGGATCAAAACCCGCCTTGGTCGCCAATATCATCCCCATGATATCGGCTTCATTTTCTGCTTCCCGGCTATTGGGCAGCGTGAGGGCAACCGTCGCAACCGCTGCCGCGCCCGCAACTGCTACACCGCTGTTATCCGATGTCGCGCCAATCATGGCGACGCCCAGCGATGTCGCCATCGCCCGCGACATTCGTTCTGCCGTATGGTTTGCGAGGGCGTGGGAAATTTCGTGCCCCATGATTTGCGCGAACTCATCATCGGTTAGCTCGAGTTGATCAAACAGACCGGTATAGACCGCCATTCGCCCGCCCGCCATGCACCAAGCGTTGACGGTATCGGTATCGTCGACGATCGCCACACTCCACTTCCAATCGGCACTCTCCGGATAATCTGTGACCGCTTTTGACACCAATTGACCGGTGATCCGAGCGACTCGCGCCACCGTGAGCGGGTCGCTCACCAGCTTGCCCTCTTCATCGAGCTGACGAACCGTATCGAGGTAAGCCGTCTCCGACTCAATGATGGCGGCGTCGGGAGAGATGAGAATAAACTGGCTTCTCCCGGTCGGGCTGGTCGCACAACTGATCAGGCAGGCGCAGACAGCGCCAAGCGCGAGTTGCTTGAAAGTATTCGTAACCACGGATGACGGCATCATCTATCAGGTCCCTCTGAAATAGCGTAGACAAAATGGCGGGTTCTCGCCATGGCATTAGTCACAGTCGATAGTCCCTACCGCTATCGGTTTAACCCGGCTCCGACTCCGCTCCCGCAGCAACCCGCAGCAAACCCCGGTAGACGCCACGGGCGTTGGATTCTCCGATGATGACCCGATACACATCCTCACTGATCGGCAAGCTGATGTCGTTTTCACGCGCCAGCTCGATAACGGTGGGGGCACTCTTTACCCCTTCAGCCACCATGTGCATGCTATCGATGATGTCGTCAATGCGTCGGCCTTTGGCCAGTTCCATACCCACATGGCGATTTCGGCTCTGGGGACTGGTACAGGTGGCAATCATGTCCCCCATGCCCGCCAGCCCCGCAAAAGTCTCCGCTCTTCCCCCGAGCGCTTTGCCCAGGCGGCTCATTTCGGCCAGTCCGCGGGTAATCAAAGCGGCCCGGGTATTGTCACCCGCGCCGAGTCCATCACCCATGCCCACGGCAATGGCAATAATGTTCTTCAATACGCCACCGAGTTCGCAACCAATTACGTCATCGTTGGTATAGACCCGAAATAAACCCGCATTGAGCACTCGTTGGAGCGCCAAGGCAGCCTCGTGGTTCTCAAGCGCTAACACACTGGCGGCTGCCTGGCCTGCAACAATTTCCCGTGCCAGATTCGGTCCGGTCAGCACTCCGGAAATGCTCGCAGGTGCCACTTCTCGGATAATCTCCGTCATCCGCATACGGGTATTTTTTTCCAGACCCTTGCTCAAGCTGATGACGGGGACGGCATCAGTAATATTGGGCAGCGCGTTACTGAGGACTTCCCGGAAGTGGCTACTGGGTACCGCGATGAGTACAGCATCAGCCCCAGTGACAGCCTCACCAATATCTGTTGTCGCCCTCAGCTTAGGGTTGAGGGCAGCATCGCCCAGATAACGTGGGTTGCGATGTTCCTCGTTAACCGCGTCAACGATGGCGGCATCTCGCGCCCACAGCACCGACGCGCAATTGCGACTGATCACAGAGGCCGTGGTGGTGCCCCACGAACCACCTCCAAGTACAGCGATTTTAAAGGGCTTCACGAGCAGCGTCCCGTAAGGTGCCGGCACCGCGCTGGGCGATACTCAGAGCGCGAATGACCTCAAGCCGCCGGATCACCTGGTTTAGGGCCTCCGCTTGCGCG
>VMDB01000092.1 GCA_008081075.1 Halieaceae bacterium | reverse complement strand
GCAAGTACATCTCTGGTGCGGAACTGGTAGTGGATGGTGGCGGGCAGTGGAACCGCCGGTAGACAGCCAATAAGGAAAAAGACAAGCGCAAGGCTTTGATTGGCTCCGCTCTTGCTAGTCGGCGGTATTTTCAGTGTGTCTTCCAGTGCCTGTCGCCGCTTCCATGTGGACGTACCCAAGCTAGCAGCGTACCTGAATGGTGGGTGGTTAAGTTATTGATGCCGGGCTCGCGAATTACGCAGCGCTCATGTAGAGCACACTATGGGTCGACTAATCGACGGCCCGGGCAGGCAGACCCGTTAATTGCTGTGACCCTCAGCAAATTGATTCCTTTGTCAGCGAAAGCATCCATGTCGGAGCAGCGGACATAGGTGAATCGCAGATCCAGTTCATCGCCTTCGCCCAATCCGGCATTTATAAGCAGAGGCTGGACATCATAAAGTGACCAATTCTGCGCCAGGCTTAACTCTTCGAGCTGATCCAAGGATGCCAGTGCACTAAGATCGGAGATGTCATTGTTTTCCAGTCTCAAGACTTTGAGTTTGTGCAAGCGCCTCAGAGCATCAATCGTTTCGATTTGGTTATTGCTCAGAAACAAATGCTCCATATCGATCATGCCGCGCAGTGGGGTGATGTCGGATATGGCATTGTCGTTGAGGCTCAGTTGTTGCATTCGGGTTAATCCACCGAGGGCGCTGATGTCTTCTATCTGATTGTTGTGCGCCCACAGCAAGACCAGATCATCGAGACCGGAGAGAGGGCTGATGTCTTGTATATGGCTGTCATAGATGCGCAGGTGCGTCAGTCGAGTGAGGTTGGCCAGTGGGCTGATGTCTGAAATGGCATTGAGGTGAATGCGCAGTAAACGCATTTCGGTCAGATTCGCCAGTGCACTGATGTCGGTGATGCCGTTAAATACCACGTCAGGGTCGCGGCCATCTTGCATATTAAGATAGTGCTGCAGCTGATAAGGATAGAGGCCATGAACATGGAGCTGCCGCAGCTCTGTGAGTCCCGCGAGTGGACTTATGTCCGAAATCGGGTTTTCACTGATGATGAGCTGCTCCAGCCTGTTTAATCCACTCAGCGGGCTGATGTCGCTGAACCAGTTGGTGTGCAGGTTGAGTTGGACTAAATTGCTGAGACTTCTTAATGGGCTGATGTCAGTGATCAGTCGATTGATGAGGCTGAGTCGGGTGAGACCGGTAAGATTCTGAATGCCTTCCAGGCTTTCAAAGGGTTTTTCCGGTGAAGGGCGCAAGGTGCCGCCGTAGACAACTCGTTCTATGGTGGTGCCAACAATCAATTCCTCGAGACTTGCTGCCAGTTTGCAGGTAAGCGCGTCGCCCGGATCGATACCAAGGGCGTCGTTTACAACTTCGGCTAGGTCTGAATCGGCAAAGCTGACGATTGCTTCAGGCGGAAAATCCCGGCAATGATCCGAAGGCGCTAGGGTGGTAGCTTGAGCTCTGGCTGAGTCGATAAGCCCTAAAGAGAGTGTGCCCGAAACAATGAGCAGCGTAACGAGCACGGATGTAGCGCTTCGATTCATGGTTAATTCCTCATGCCCGGATTTTTCTGGGCGCTCTGATGACAGAATACCCAATAGCCTATGGAAAATTGATTTCGGCGATGGCTATTCCGCTTTCTCCTGCTACCGAATACAGCAAATAGGTTTTATCTCCTTCTTGGAAAATGGCTGGATCTCTTAGCTGATGCACTCGCTCGTCGATGTGACCGCCTCTGGAAGCCTCGACAGGCAGATCGGACCCTTCGTAATTAAGCTCTGGTCTTATGACCTCGATCGGCTCGCTCGCACGCCATTCGCGCCAATCCTCAGTAAGTTCGATGGTTGAGAGCATGATGCGCTCTGGTGCGTCACCCCGGTTTGAAAAAAACACATGAAGTAGGTTGTCCCGAATCAGCAAGGCAGAGTGACGCATGTCTGCAGTAAAGAACTGCGGTCCAGCCTCAAAACCAGTCAGTCCATCGCGAGAGCGATACAAAACCCCGGGCATGCTCATGGCATAGTAGTAGCCTTCATATTCAATGACGCGAAAGTAAGCGCGCCCAAGATCTTCTTCTCGGCCTTCAAACCGAATCCCGTCACTCGAGACTGCTGCGCGGGTAAACTGTCTTCCCACCCCACGACCGTGGTAGTACATAACAATTTGTCTGAGATCTTCGCGCACTAGCACGTCCGGTGAAGCAATATGCGGGTACAGGGCGGCAACACGGCCCGGTGCCAGCGAGCAGGGCGGGCAGGTGGTGGGAAAGAATGAGTCTTCCAGTTTAAGTGTTCCCGGCGTGTGGATAATCCACGGGCCCGCGACCTCATCGGCATAGGCCATGCGGATATAGGTGCCGCGGTGGTCGGCGAAATACAGGTAATACTTTCCGAGTGGATTTTCCACCCAGTCCGGCACCTTGATCAGGGAGGGCCCTTGAATATTACCGCCCATGCGGTCATCCATATCAGGAGTGATGATCGGGCCACCAGCCAGGCGCGTTACAGTGATGTCCCCTGATTCTGCTCCATACGAAAAACTGGCCAGCGCAAAGTGCGAGAGCCAGAGTCCAATGATTAATTTGGGCGCATTCATCTGCCTGATTCCTTATCGTTGTCTGGTCGCTGTCGCGCAAGAGGAAAACAGCTCCGTGCGAACCTCAACACCTTTTTCAGCCAGGCGGGCCTGATCCGAGCAGGACACGTTGGTGTGTCTAAGTTCCACTATGTCCCCGGCACCGATTCCCGGATTTTCGATCAGCGCGTTTATATTGTTCAGGTCTGGATTGAATCGTAAATCCAGCGCAACCAGCCTGGTTAGGCCGCTTAAAGGAGAGATGTCTGTAATACTGTTACCGGTGAGCTCAAGATACTCGAGTGAATCCAGTCCACGCAGTGGACTGAGGTCGGTAAACGAGTTGCCTGCCAGTCTCAGTTCAACGAGAGAGGTTAATCCGCTTAAGGGCGAGAGATCGCTGATATCCTGAGTATGTATGTTCAGATCGACCAGCTTGGTGAGATTCGCTAAAGGGCTGATGTCTGTCACGGCGTTGGTAAACAGAATGCCGGTTGCTCCCATGTGTGTTCGCGGAACCTGACCTCCAATAAAGTCGCCATGGCGATGCATGCGCAGCACCCTCAACTCGGTGAGATCACTCAGTGCAGTAATGTCTGTTAGGGGGTTTTCTGCGATGCGCAGGCGCACTAAATTTCTTAATCCAGCCAGCGGGCTGATATCAGTGATCCAGTTGGTGTGTAGATTTAGATTGATCAGGCCGGTCAGCTCTGAAAGTGGTGAGATATCTGAAAGCCCCCGGTTTCTCAGGGCGAGATCAGTCAGTCCAGTAAGGTTCTGTATACCGGACAGATCGTGAAAGCTGTGGTCCACGTCCTGCCATTCCGGTGATCCGGAAACCGACCTTCTTGCGCCTGGGCCTGAAGCATCAAGGTTGCTTAATGATGATGCCAATTCGCAAGTAAGAGCTTCTTGCGGTCCGATGGATAGAGCCTCGCGCACTTCGCTCTCCAGCACAGCGTCGGCAAACGTCACAATATCTGCGGCAGAGTTATCCTGGCAGAGATCACTAGTAGCAAGAATTCTCTGTGCCCACGCGCTGGGCAGCAGTATGAAAGAAACTACAACGAAGACAAATTGAGTAAAAGGTGTCATGGGGAGGCTTCCTATATTTTTTCGCCGTATTTTCACTTTGGCTGCTAGCTGATATTCATTCCACCGTAATCTCTTTTGAATTGGCTGGCAAGGAGATCACCATGCCGTCTTCGGTAA
>VMDB01000238.1 GCA_008081075.1 Halieaceae bacterium | reverse complement strand
CTGCTCAGCGTCACCATCTGGTTTTTCCTCACGCCGGTGATTTACCCCATCTCGATGATCCGGGATGAGAGTGTCCGGGACCTGTTTCTGCTGAACCCCATGCACAGCTTCATCAACCTGTACCGGGAGATCGTGCTGCTCGGCGAAGTCAGCCTGACTCATCTGACGATCATCGTGCCCACCGCGCTGATCAGCTACTGCGTCGGCGGCTGGCTGTTCATGCGCATCCGGCACGCCTTCGGAGATGTGCTGTAGATGGACACGCCGCGCATCACCGTCAGCAACCTGCACAAGGACTTTAAAATCTACGACAGTCCGCAGGACAGACTGTGGGAGATCATCCTGCGCAAACCGCGCCATCAGCTCTACCACGTGCTGTCGGACATTTCCTTTGCTCTGCCGGACGGCAAGAGCCTCGGAATCATCGGCGACAATGGCGCCGGTAAATCGACTTTGCTGAAACTGCTGGTGGGCACCCTGCAGCCGAGCAGCGGCACGGTACAGCTGAACGGGCAGGTCGCCGCGCTGCTGGAGCTGGGCGCCGGCTTTCATCCCGAATTTACCGGTCGTCGCAACATCTATCTCAACGCCTCGCTGCTGGGGGTGCCCGACGACAATATTGCCGAGCTGGAAAAAGACATCATCGAATTTTCCGAGCTGGATTACTTTATTGACCGACCAGTCAAAACCTATTCATCAGGCATGTACGTGCGGCTGGCGTTTTCCATTGCCACCATGGTGAGGCCGGATATCCTGGTCATTGATGAAGCGCTGTCGGTGGGCGACATGGCGTTTCAGCGCAAGTGCGTCGAACGCATGAACCAGTTTCGCGCCGAGCAGAAAACCATGGTGTTCTGCAGCCACTCCATGTTCCACATTCAGGAGCTTTGCGACACCGCCATCTGGATCGACAAGGGCAAGATCAGGGAGATGGGTGACAGCGACAAAGTGGTCGGTCACTACGAGGATTTCTGCAACAACAAGAAATCCTACAACACCATCCGCGATGACCTGCCTGCAGCGCTGGAACAGGCCGAGCAGGAGCAGGACAGCCCGACCCAGGACTGCCGGATCAATTCACTCGCGGTGAAAGACAGCGACGGCAAGGTGCTTGACGAACTGGAAGCGCTGTCCGATGTGACGCTGGAGATGGAGGTCGAAGTGCTGAACGACGTCGACCAGGCCACCTTCGGCTTTGCCCTCATGAAGTCGGCCGAAGAACCCATGGCCTCGTTTTTCACCACCGACGTCGAAGGCGTGGAGAAAGGGCCCTTCAAGAAAGGCGATCGCTTCACGGTCTCGCTGGTGGTGAAGAATTTCGCCATGCGGGTCGGCGAGTTCTATGTGCTGTGCGGACTGGCAGATGAAACCGGTCTGCTGTGGTATGAGACCAAGTTCAGCAAACAGCTGACGGTCAAAGCCAACAAGGGGGTGGGGCCGATTGCCATGGCCGCGGACTGGCAGGTCTCGCGGCAGCGCTGACGGTTTACCGCATTCACAGCCCGACCTGCGCTTTTCAAGAGAACCCCGGGAGTCGTTACCGGACTGTCTCTCTTTCAGACTGCCTTCGGGTGATTATGCGTATTTCTGAGGCTGACGGTTTGCCGCGTTCACAGCCTGATCTGCGCTGTTCAAGAAAACCCCGGGAGTCTTTACCGGATTGTCTCTCTTTTTGTCTGTCTCAGGGTGATTATTGTTTCTGAGTCTGTCCTGCCTGAGACTCCTTGTGCTTCTCTGGGTCACTCTGTCTCTGTCGGTCTCTTCTGGTCTCTCCTGGTTTCTCTCGATCACTCCGTCTCGCTTGATCTCCCGTGATCTCTCTTGCTTGGTCTCTCCGTCTCTCTCGGTCACGCCGGTTCTCATTGGCCGCACCGCCCCGAAAGCCACTGTCAATGCTACTGCCACTGACTACTGAGCATCGAACAGATAATCTTCCGGATACACCCGCGGCGGCGCTGTGTCCGGCAGGTAACCGTAAGGGTCCACCTTGTACAGGCGGGGCAGGGTGGTGTGGGCACGGGCCTCGACCACCTCCATGTAGGCCTGCGTGACCGGGTCCCGATTGACAAATTCCTGAGTCTCCTCGAGTGCCAGCTGCTGCGCTTCGCTCAGGGCAGCCCCGGGATAGACATACACTGAGTAGATCTGTGAGGTGTTGGTGCCGATCCACGCGGAGAGCTCCTGCAGGTTTTCGAACGGCACAATCTCTCCGACCTCAGCGCGATTGTTGATGTCCTCAAACTCGCGAAACGCCAGAATGTTCTCGATCAGCTCCTCGTCGAGCCCGGGCAGCAGGGCCATGGCCTCCCGGGTGGCGAGGTTGAGATTCACGGTGCGGTTGTTGCCGTAAATGGTGAACGCAGCCTCCAGATTGACCCCTTCCAGCAGCTCGGCAAAGCCCCTGATGTGCAGGATCTCTTCCACGGTATCCAGCTCGGGATTGTTACGCGGAGAGTAGCCGGGCTCCAAGGACTGGTAGTAATCCTCTTCAGCGCCATTGAGCCCCTCGAGATTGTTCAGGTCCGTCCAGTCGGTCCAGGCGCTTAGCAAATCCTGCACCTGCTCCGGGTCGGCATCCAGCCCGCCCAGCCGTTTCTCTATCAGCATCTGCATGTTGCGACGGGGTATGCGGTTGAGGTTGATCTTGCCGGCGTGATCATAAATCCGCACCACCATCTCCTCAGCCTGAGGATAGTGCAGCGTCAGAGGCTGACCGTTGAAGCGGTAGCGCGGGTTTCTTGCCTCGCCTTCCTCTGTCAGTACTACCTCCTGATCAATCGGCGGCGCCATCATCTCCAGCATGAGCTCCATTTCGGCCTGATGCACCGTGCCCATGACCGCTGCCCAGTGCGTGCTGACATCCTGATTGTGAGCAACTGTCCGGGCAGAAAGGCGCACCTTGCCCGCCATCGCGGTCACCAGCACCGTCAGCAGCACCGACGTCCACAGCACAATAATGAGAACTGACCCTTTTTGACTTTTGGCTGTTGCACCGGGCAGGTTTGTCATAAGGCGCGCTGCTCCGCCGTGTTGGGCTGAATGCTGCGGTGCAGGTTGTTGCGAATGCGCGCGACGACCTCCAGCACCTCGGCGGACTCCTCTGCCTGACCGCCATTCTCCGGCTCAAAGCGGGCGTACACGGCGAGCGGCAGACTCAGCAGCTCTTCGCCGTCCCACTCCGGATTCCACACGCGGGTCTCCCCGAGATCCTCATAGAGATAGCTGAAGGACACCGAATAACCGGGGTAGATCAGTATCGGCTCCGCCTCCTGCAGGCGCAGACTCGGGTCATCGCTGAACGCCGGCACCAGCGTCAGATACACCCCCTCATCTTCCACGTTGAACAGCTCCCAGGCGGTGAGCCCGGGCGTGCGCTGCGGCGACACCGTCGACACCCAGGCCAGATAGTCAGATTCCCCGGCAAAAAACAGCTGCCGCGACAGGGTTTCCTCGTTGGTGTAGCTGTGAGGGAACGCGCCGTGCAGCGCGCGATCGATCTGCAGGATGGTGAGCGCCTCATCGAGGCTCGCATCCAGCAGATCAGCATTGCGGTTCCAGTCACCGGCCACGATAAATACGCCGGAACTGAGCAGCCCCAGCAGCAGCGTGGTCAGCGCCAGCGCGAGGATGACCTCAATCAGCGTGAAGCCGCGATGGCAGGCGGCGGACAGGCAGGCGGGGGTGCCAGCCGCCCGGTCGGCCGCCGCGGGCGGGATGGGTCTGGGTTGGACAGGCGTCACGGCGGCCGACCTACTGAGGCAGGTCCAGCTGAATCCAGCGGACCCCGTCGATCACTTCATCGCGATC
>VMDB01000089.1 GCA_008081075.1 Halieaceae bacterium | reverse complement strand
TAGACTCGTCGTTACCCTGAGCCCTGAGGTAATACATGTTGGCGGTACCCAGACCAGTGTTATTGCCGCCAAACATATTGGGTACGACGTGAATCAAGTCCAGCGTGTCGTCAATTTGGAGTTGCTCAACCAGCTCCTCATTAAATGCGCTTACCGCAATCGGCACATCCTGCACGGATGCTTGGCGCCGTTCAGAGGTTACGATGACCTCCTCCAGCTGGGCAAAGGTCACACTGGGCGTCGCTACGGCCGCGGCCAGCAAGAGCGGCGCATACTTATAATTCACTGATTTTCTCATTCGAGGGCTCCCCTATAGTTTATTTTTATGGTGTCGCGTGACGGTCACCACGGCTTGGTACGATCGGTATATCATTATACTTAAGTCTCAATCAACCATGAGCAACGCCTAAAAACCCACAAAACCCTCAATTCAATTGAGACCACAAAATAGAGGTAACCGATGGCCGGACTGCAACACTCACTGGCGCTGAGAAAAGATCTCGATCAGCGCGCGCGCGAGCGCTTTACCTCATCAATGCGGGCGTGGGTTTTAACCGATCTCGCGGGCCAAATGCAGGCTGATTATGAAAAAGCCAGCCAAGACACTGGGCAGCATCACCGCTCCGGCGAGGCGGTTCATCAATTTTTGAAAGACCGCGATCTTTTCAAGTGGTACTCGAGCTTGCGTTGCGCCACACAGGAACTGGTCTGGCAATCGATACTCACGGCCATCGCCGCTGACCCCGAATCCGTTGAGCGCATCAATAGCCCAACAGAAGCGTCGCATGGCGGGTCACTCACGCTTGATGCAACCGTCCAATTGCCAGCTTACAGTGAGGCCATGGATGTCCATCTGATGCCCGGCAATTATCAGGGTAGCGGCGACGCCGAGGCGGGGGTTGTCTATGACAACGGTCTGGAGGTCTTCTCTTTTGGCGTGATGGGCAAGAATCTGGACGACATTGGCCACTCGATGGCCAACTACACCCGCCTCAAGTGGCCAGCGCTGAATCCAGAATTGATCGTAGATGTCGGCTGCACGATCGGCCACAACACGTTGCCGTGGAAACAGGCTTTCCCGGACGCGGAAGTGCATGGATTAGATATTGCCTCCTCCTGCCTGAAATACGGGCACGCTCGGGCGGAGGCATTTGGCGTCCCCATCCATTTCCGTCAGGCCGGATGTGATGCCCTTCCCTATGAGGATGACAGCGTTGATATTGTATTCTCCTCAATGTTTCTCCACGAATTACCCACCCATTTGATCAAGGCGTTCTTTAAGGAAGCACACCGGATTCTGAAGCCGGGTGGCGTGCTGATTAATATGGAGCTCCCCCCTAACGATGCACTGGGCGCCTACGATGCCTTTTATCTCGACTGGGATTGTTTTTACAACAACGAACCCTTTTACAAGGAGTTTCGCGATCTTAGCTACACCGGGCTCTGCACCTATGCCGGCTTTGCTGCCGATGATTTTTTTCAGGCCACTATGCCCCGCTTTACTTATGTCAGCGAGGCGGAGTTTGCTGCTGCCTCTGGCGCAGATGTGGCCTTCGACTCCGACACCGGCAGGTTGTCAGACACCATTACCTGGTATGCCTTCGGCGCGCAAAAAGGTGGTCTCGCGTGAATGTCGATAAAAAAGCCGTCAAGGCAGGGCGCCCCGCTTTTTTCTCTGATCCGGAAATCGATCGCTTGCTGGCAATTATTGTGCGCCTAATGACGGAACACTCAGTGCTGAACGAGCGCGTCAAATCCCTCGAAGCTCTCCTGGCACAATCGGGGGTTATTACCGGAGAAGCGCTGGAGCAATTTGAGCCTACACAAGAGCAGGATGCCCAATGGGCCCAAGCGCGGTTTCGATTAATTAAAGACGTGCTGGAATCGGGCGCAAACATTACATAAAAACAATAGGGGATAAACGATGGAAAGTCTGTGGCTTTACCTGCACATTCTGTTGCTGGTGTTTTGGGTGGGGACTGACGTCGGCGTTTTCATTGCCGCCCGGTGGTCGGAGCGAACGAGTTTAAGTATCGAGACACGGCAGACTGTCTTGCAACTCGGTATGGTACTGGATCGATTGCCCCGGTCCGCTTTGACCCTGATCATTCCCTCTGGCAGTCAGCTTGCCGTTGCAGCGGGTTGGCTCAAACTCTCGGATGCGGCACTGGGAGTCATGTGGCTGGCGGCGGCAGTATGGCTGCTGATCCTCTGGCGCGGCTTCCTCAGCACTGACCCGAAGGTTCAGGAGCAAAGCGCCAAAATCAACTGGGCGCTGAATCTGGTGCTTGCACTGGTCGTCAGCATTGCGGGGGTTTACCTTCTTACCCAAACCGACACCCCGGACTGGCTCGCTCTCAAAGTACTGGCAGTGGGCGCAATCTTCTGCGCGGGGGTGCTGCTTGATCTGTTATTCAAACCCGCCGTTGATTTGTTTATCGCCTTGGGGTCGACCCCCGAAGACCCCGAACTAAACGCGGCTTACGCACGAGCGCTCTCGCCGGTATACAAATCAGTACTGGCGATTTATGCCTTTGCCTTGATCGCAGCAGCGCTGGGGGTATTCAAATGAGAAAATGCGCTTTTGACTCATCCTCATCTGCTCATAACAGATCGTATCGCGTCATCTCTGCAGTTGTGGGCCTGATATTGAGTTCAGTTGCCGTCGCCGACTTTGAAAATGAGATCGCAGCCGAGGGTGGTAAGTGGGCTCAATACTATGAGCAAGGGGATCTCGACGGCCTGATGACGCTGTATGTCGACGACGCAATCGTTGCGCTGCACGGGCAACCAGCACTGTTTGGCATAGCGGCCATACGCGATTATTTTTCGACCCGCATCGGCAAGGCAGAATCAATTTTTGAGCTCGACTATGAGTTAAGAGAAACCCACGGAGAGATTGCATACATCATCAGCAAGTATTGGCTCAAAGCCGTTGACAAACAGAGCGGCGCCACCTATCGGGATGCCGGGAGGTCTCTACTGGTTTATAAAAAACACAACGGTCAATGGAAAATCGCCGCGGATATTGATCAGGCTACCCCCGATGTGAGTTGGCCTGCGCCATCGGGTCTCGAATGAGCAAGTAAGCACTGGGCGTGAGACACTTTATACATGTGCTGTGACCCTATAGCCCGTCTTGAACGACGGCATATCTGATGCAGAAGCAGTGGCGTCTCGCGTCGCGTCCCGAGGGCATACCTGACCGGTCTCATTTTGACTTGGTCGAAGTTCCCATTCCCGCAATTGAGCCGGGTAAAGCCGTTGTCAAAACGCTCTATCTCGGCGTTGCACCCGTGATGCTGCGTTACATGCGCAACGAAACCGACTTCGAATCACCCATAGCGCTGGGCAGCGTCATGGCCGGCCGCGGCGTCGCGCAGGTGATGGAAAGCGACTGTAGCGACCTGCCCGTTGGCGCCATTGTTCAAGCGCGTGTGGGCTGGCAGGAGTATGCGCTAATTGATACCTCGCAGCGGCCGGCACCCTTTATCCTGCCCGCCGATTTACCCCTGTCACATGGTATCGGCGCCGTATCTCTATCCGGCATTACGGCGCTGGTCGGCCTACGCGAAATTGGTAATGTGAAACCGACCGATCACATCCTCGTCTCAGGGGCTGCAGGTGGCGTCGGTAGTCATGTTGCAGAAATTGCCAAGGCGCTTGGCGCAACGACCGTTGTCGGGATTGCTGGTGGCCCGGAGAAGTGTCATCGTCTTTCGACGGCAATGGGATATGACGAAGTCATCGACTATAAAAATCAAGACATAGATCAGGCGCTGGATAAAACCTTTCCCGATGGCATTGATC
>VMDB01000232.1 GCA_008081075.1 Halieaceae bacterium | reverse complement strand
GCTGGTGAAAGCGCGTGATCGCGGTGTCGAGATCGGAGACGTAATAGGCGTTCTGAATGATGCGATCGCTTGCCATCTTTGATTCCTGTGCTGTATGTGCGCCGTCAAAGGCGGGGAATCCCACCTGATTGTGTTTCAGATGCGGCGGAGGGTGAAGAGGCTACCCTTTTTTAGCGCGCATAATATGATGGAGCGGCGCGGTAGACCGCCTCTATCAAAACCCAAGGAGCACTTGGTTGAAAAGATCTTTTTCCCGGAGAGACTTTCTCAATGGTGTCGCAATTGGCGTCGCGGGTCTGCAGCTGACGCCGCTGGAGGCGATGGCGAAGGGTTTGCTCCCCGACACAGCGCTCGGCGCGGATTACTACCCCCCCGCATGGACGGGCATGCGCGGCAGTGTGGCAGGTACGTTTGAAATCGCTCACTCCCTTGCGCGAGCCGGGCAAACCTTTACCGCGCCTGAGGCGCAAACCGATTCTGACTACGATCTGGTAGTCGTGGGCGGTGGCGTGTCAGGGCTTTCCTCCGCAAAGTTTTTTCGTGATCGCGCAGGTTCCAGCGTACGCATATTGATTCTAGATAATCACGATGACTTTGGCGGGCACGCGCGGCGCAATGAATTGTCGGTCGATGGCAAGACGCTAATCGGCTATGGCGGCAGTCAGGCTATCGATACTCCGTCGGCTTACTCAAAAGTAGCGTCCCAGTTACTGCGCGACGTGGGTATCTACGTTGAACGGTTCAACCAATATTTTGATCAGGATTTCTTCGATAAAAGAGAAATGGGTCAGGGCCTCTATTTTGACGCCGCCACCTTCGGCAGGCGTGCGCTGATTGATAACCCGATTTATGACTGGTGGGATCGCCCGCTCATTGATTTATGGGGCAGTGGGAATAAGCGCCTGACGTCGATTGTGAATCAGATGCCGATTCCCGAGGCCGACAAGCCATCGTTCTCGCGGCTGCTGATTGGCGGTGTCGACTACATGGAAGGTAAAGCGTTGGAGGAGCGCGAGGCGATTCTGCGCAGTACGAGTTACCTCCAGTGGTTGGACGAATATGCTGAGCAACCCGCATCGGTCAGACAGGTACTGCAGGATTCGTGGTTGCCCATGATGGGCGCGGGCTGGGAGGCCATCTCGGCGTGGGAGGCGGCACTGTA
This sequence comes from Halieaceae bacterium, assembly GCA_008081075.1. GTDB lineage: Bacteria > Pseudomonadota > Gammaproteobacteria > Pseudomonadales > Halieaceae > Luminiphilus. The sequence goes on along the minus strand of VMDB01000232.1, from coordinate 2,654 downwards.
TTGGTTTCCGGGCACTGACGAGGTGGGCGTGCGGCCCGACCACGGTGTGGAGGAGCCCTACATTTATAAATTCCCTGACGGCAATGCCAGTGTGGCCCGAGCGTTGGTACGGCATCTGATTCCGGGGGCTATTCCCGGCGAGACGATGGAAGACTTGGTGACCGCAAAGGCAGACTATGCGCAGCTGGACCGGGCAGAAAATCCCGTCCGCATCAGGCTCAACAGTACCGTCGTGCAGGCACGTAATACACCTGACGGTGAGTTTGTTGACGTTGTTTATGTCCGCGAAGGGGTGCTTCACCGCGTCCGTGCGCGGCACGTAGTCATGGCCTGCTACAACCAGATCGTTCCCCATGTCTGCCCCGAGGCCAGCGATGTCCAGAAGGCGGCGATTTCGGAGGCGACCAAAATTCCCTTTGTGTTGGGAACCTTTGCCTTGCGCAACTGGCAGGCATTTCAAGACGCGGGTTACTACCATGCTTATTCGCCAGGAAACGTTATGTTTCAGTATCTGCGCTTGGATTTTCCGGTGAGCCTGGGTCGCTACCAATACCCGCAGCGCACCGATCAGCCCATTCTGGTGACAGCCTGGCATTCTCCTCGTGAGCCGGGTTTGCCCGCCAAAGATCAATACCGCGCTGGGCGTGCCAAATTGCTACAGATGTCCTTTGCCGACTTTGAGCGGGATATCTTTGCGCACTTTGACGGCATGCTCGGGCCACACGGGTTTGACGTGGAGCGGGATATGGCGGGCATCACACTGAATCGATGGCCACACGGTTATGCGTATGAATATGAGGGGGTGGGCATCGATCCAAGTTACGGTCGTTACAGCGGGCCGCATATCGCGGGGCGCGCACAAATCGGGCGCATATCCATCGCTAATTCAGATTCAGAAGCCCATGCCTACATTGACGGTGCGATCGATGCAGCCGACCGCGCCGTCAATGAGCAGATCCGTCTGGCTTGATGCGATAAAGCGGTATACCGTTTGTTGGGGCTAAGGCCCTACCAAGCACGCCATGTAATCTACCAAGAGGAAGCGCCAGCCATGGAGCATGAACCGACACGCCGTATTACCGCATTTCTTATACTTTTTTTTATGAGTGTGCTGAGTCATGCCGCCATGGGCCAAGAGCGGCACCCGGCCAAGCTCTCAGCGGCCGATTTAGCGGGCGCTGCCTTCCAAAACCCCAACGTCATAGTGACCGATGAGCCGGGGGGTAAGGTACTCGATATTACATCGCTCAAATCCACCGACGAAAAGTTTGCTTCAGGCATGTATCGGGCGGGCGCGCAGCGATTCGAGATCACTGAGCCCTACGGTGTAGATGAGTTCATGTTTTTTCTTGAGGGTGGGGTAACGCTGATTTCGACTGACGGCACCATTACCGATGTGAGCGCGGGAGAGGCGGTGACGATTCCCAAGGAGTGGACGGGTATCTGGCAGACCGACGGATATCGCAAAATCTGGGTGATCTACTCTGCCGATGGATCGGGGCTTTAAGACGGTTTGAGTCGTGGTGAATACCGTCGCGTGAAGGTTGTTTGTTTCCTGCTTATCTAAGTTTTTCAGCGTTCTGTCGTATTCAGACTGCACCCTAGCATGATGCTGGGTAGCATCCGCGCATCTGGTTGCGCCGTTACAAATACTTCAGGAATCGCTATGTCTCGCCGAGAGGAAAAACGTCACTATCTATTGAGCGATAGTGAGCATTCCAGAGAAATTGGTGATCTTGATCAGCGCCTGGCTGCGCTCCTCAATGCGAAAATGCATGGCATTGCCTTTAGCGCTTATACCGAGGGGCAAAAACCCGGCGATCCGTTATCTGTTGAGCAGATAGCGCGGCGAATGGCGATACTGGCCCCACACTTTAACTGGATCCGCTCGTTTTCTGTCACTGCGGGCAATGAGTTGATCCCCCGTGTTGCCAAAGAACACGGACTGAAAACGCTGGTGGGCGCCTGGCTGGGCACCGACCCCGAAAAAAATCGACAAGAAATCGAAAACCTGATTTCCCTTGCCGAGGAAGGCCTCGTTGATGTTGCCGCTGTTGGTAACGAAGTGCTGTACCGAGACGATCTGACAGAAGCAGAATTGCTCGACTTTATGGCCGAGGCGCGAGAGCGACTGCCCGCCGATGTGCCCATGGGTTACGTAGATGCGTACTACGAGTTTGAAGACCGACCGGCGGTAACGGCGGCGTGCGATGTGCTGTTGAGCAATTGCTACCCATTTTGGGAGGGTTGCGCGCATCCCTACGCTATCCTCTATATGCAGGACATGTTTCGGCGCTTGCAAAAAGTGGCGGAAGGCAAGCGCATCATTATCTCTGAAACCGGATGGCCCAGTGCTGGCGGCAGTTTCTACGGGGCTGAGTCATCGCCACAGGGCGCTTATCTCTATTTCCTCAAGGCCATGGAATGGGCCGCCAGCGAAAACATCGAGATGTTTTATTTCGCGTCTTTTGACGAGGCGTGGAAGGTCGGTGGCGATGCCGGCGAAGGGGACGTAGGTGCTCACTGGGGCTTGTGGGACAAAGACGAACGTTTCAAGTACGCTTCCAGTCTATGAGGCATTGCACGCCACTCGATCATAAGCGCGCCATCTGTTACTCGGGTTTTCGAGACGGTCAAAGTCCCGATGCCGGGGT
>VMDB01000230.1 GCA_008081075.1 Halieaceae bacterium | reverse complement strand
CCCCGCTCGCAATAAATCCCTCGCCGCTATCAGCCCCGACAGCCCGGCCCCGACAACGATGATTTCGTGATGGCTCATGGGAACTCAGATAAAGCTGGCGATGGCAGGGAGTGGTTTTTTTACCTCTGCCGCACGTGGCACGGTCGCGGTGGGAGAGGCATGCCCCACTACGAGTAGGACGAAGGGCCTCTCCCGCTGGGGTCTGCCAAGAATGGTATTCAAAAATTTCATTGGCGCGGGCGTATGGGTCAGGGTGGCAAGCCCCACATGATGGAGTGCGGCAATCAAGAAACCCGTGGCAATACCCACTGATTCCGGTACGTAGTAATTTTTTGTTCGCTCACCGGCATCGTTCACACCGTATCGCTCAGCAAACACGGCGATTAACCAAGGAGCCTCCTCCAAAAAGGGCTTCGAGGCGTTGGTTCCCAGCGGGTTGATATCCTGAAGCCACGCGTCACCCGCTTTGCCCCCATAAAATGCTTCTTCCTCGCGCTCCGCGGCCTCTCTGATCGCACGCTTGGTCACCGGGTCGTTGATGCAGACGAAGTGCCAGGGCTGATGATTAGCGCCACTGGGTGCAGAACCTGCGGTCAGAACGCACGCCTCGATCACCGACCGATGCACGGGCTCCGCGGAAAATTCGCGGACCGTTCTTCTTTGGCTCATTACCTCAAAATATGCGTGTGCTCGCGCATTCATTTCAGCTGCAGGCAACGGCGCCGGGTATTGCAACGGAACAGGGTCGTATTCTGGTGTGGTCATTACTACACCTCCATGAGACGCATGAGTCAGTCTTGAAGAATGGTGTGGCATCTTCGGCAGTCTGAGTGACGAAGATCGTAACCCGCCGAGCGGCGCTATCCCAGCAACCCCGTGAAGCGAGTAACAACCGGCTACACTATCGCGATGCGAGTGATTAAAAAATCGGGGGTAACGGCCGTAGAGCGCGACACAGTCGTGAGATGGGTCAAGCGATGCTTGCGCGAAATCACGCTCAAACACTACGAACTGCCCGTTGACTACCCAACGGCAAAAACAGATTTAACCCTTACCGTGAAGCTCGCCGGGCATCGATCATCCGCCTGCGCCAAAGGCATTACGATCGATCTATCGCCGCTCAAACGCGGTTCCGGCGAGATCCTGGAATATCCAAAATTCGCCAAAGATCCGGTGATCGGTTCTCGGGCCTCGGTATCAGTAGAGATGGCGCTAGCGGCCACGGTGGCGCACGAGGTCAGTCACTTTATCCAGTATCGCTACGGACCAGAAACCCGCTGGCTTAGACAAAGATTCCGCAAACCCCATGGCGAGGGGTTTCAGGACATCTACCGCATTTTACGGGCACGGGTGATCAATCCACACCTGACATAACGAGGGCACCCCCGGGTGCCTGTCTTTCGCGGGAATAGATACCCCACGACAGTCACCCAATTTATTTCTATGATGCCCACCCCGAAAAAATCTTGGTGACCTCTCACTATGACCGTCGACCCACGTGCAGCAGGCTTTTGCCCGGACAAGCTCGATAGGCTAAGCACTCATCTTCAGGATCATTACCTGACCCCAGAAAAAATCGCTGGCTGTCAGGTCCTGGTTAAGCGCCGCGGTATTACAGCGTTTGATGCGTCGATGGGCCAAATGGACATGGCACGCGGCAAGCCGATGGACGCAGACACTATTTTTCGCATTTACTCCATGACCAAACCGGTGACGTCAATCGCCCTGATGATGCTGTTTGAGGAAGGGCGATTTCAACTGACCGACCCGGTGTACAAGTTCATTCCGTCATGGCGTTCGCACCAGGTGTGGGTTGAGGGCGAGGGCAAATCGATGGTGACGCGCGCACCCACATCGCCGATGACCGTCCAACACTTACTGTGTCATACCGCCGGATTAACCTATGGTGGATTTTTATCCGGGATGGAACTACCGGTAGACAGTGCCTATGCGGCTGCGGGTATCTCACGAAGGAGCACCGATAGCCTCGAAGTGTTCGTCGAAAAATTGGCGAACGTGCCGTTGCTCTATGATCCGGGCACTCGCTGGAGCTACTCGATGGCGACCGACGTGTGCGGCTATTTGGTAGAAGTGATTTCTGGCCAGCCCTTTGAGCAGTTTCTGCAGGAAAGACTCTTTAAGCCACTGGAGATGGTGGACACCGGTTTTACCGTGCCTGATGCAAAACTCGATCGCTTCTCAGCGTGCTATGAGCGAGCAACCAACAAGTCCCTGCGTTTGCAGGATGACCCCGAGACGAGTCACTACCGTACACCACCAAGCGGCCCCTCCGGCGCGGGGGGACTGGTGAGCACGATGCAGGACTACAGCCACTTTTGCGACATGTTGATCCAGCGAGGCTGCTTCAGGGGCAAACAGCTGATTTCACCCACCACGTTGGAGTTGATGACGCGAAATCATTTGGGCAAGTCCTCTCTGGCGCAGATGGCCGTCGGCGGCTTTTCAGAAACCAGTAATGAGGGAGTGGGATTTGGTTTGGGCTTTGCGACCACTATGAACGCAGTCGCATCTGGGACTGTGGGAGAAGGAGACTTCTATTGGGGCGGACTGGCATCCACCTTATTCTGGGTAGATCCGACGGAGGATCTCTACGCGATCTTCATGGCGCAACTCATACCCTCGTCCACTTTCAATTTTCGCGGTCAAATTAAAAATATCGTCTACGGCGCGATTCAAGAGGCTCAGCAACAATGAGCCTCTCAAGCTGAGGCTAATGACGACAGATGCGCCATTGCAGAGCGTGCTAAAGCCTCCAGGTCATACCCTCCCTCAAGCACCGACACGATTCGCCCACACGCATACTGTTCTGCCAGCGCGACAATCTCCCCTGTCACCCAAGCATAATCGTCGTCGTCCAAATTCCAGTTAGCGAGGGGATCGTCACGATGTCCGTCGAACCCCGCAGATATGAGGATAAGATCCGGCCGATGCGACTCGATAGCACTCCACCACGACTTTGTTAAAGCACGACGAAAGGTGTCTCCCGAAATTCCCGCATCTAGCGGTGTGTTCACGATATTCGGTTGAATCAGATCGTCATACCTGCCCGGGTAAAAGGGGTGCTGAAAGCTAGAGCAAACCAATATGTCAGGGTATGAACGACACATCTCGACCGTTCCGTTTCCGTGATGCACATCAAAATCCAGCACCGCAACGCGCGTTATACCGGGTAGTGTGAGTGCATTGATCGCGGCGATAGCGATGCTGTTCAGTAAACAAAAGCCCATGGGGCTTGCGGATTCTGCGTGATGCCCCGGTGGTCTGACCGCGCAGAACACGCGATCCACTTCCCCTGCCACCACATCCAGCGCGCCTTGCCATACTGCACCAGCAGCGTGCCGCGCGGCTGCCAGGCTGTTTGGACTAAGCCAAGTATCGGGATCGAGGGGTGTCAAACCGTCTTCAGGCAATCGCTCACTCAAGCGGTGCATTAGCGAGGCATCGTGAGCAGCTGCAATGCGTGCTTGCTCTATATCAGGCGCTACCCTTAGCGGATAATCTCGAGCAAAACCGGTACGTTCCAAATGTTTGATCAAATGGGCGAGGCGGGCCGGACGCTCGGGATGGCTCCCCGGCACCTGATGTTCGAGACATTCCGCGTGGGTATAAATTCGCAACATGTCCAGCTGAACACTCCGCAACCGTGACCTCTACTGTAACGCCTGGCAGTGATAAAAGAACGGCGATTTACAGGCTGTTGATATGTCGCATTTTTTTGGCTTGTTTTCGGTACGCGACTCGCAAAGACTTTAGTGTAGAGTCGTATTACACCACGTGCGTTACACAAGGGGCCGCTAGCGATGGA
>VMDB01000008.1 GCA_008081075.1 Halieaceae bacterium | reverse complement strand
CACCTTCCATGGCGGGCCGGACGCCTTCGGCAATCAAGATCACGCGCGCCGGTACCGTCGGGTTGCCCGCTTGATGCCGGGCGATTTGCCGCAATACCCGATTCATTTTCTGGTCTGAATCGACGTGAAAGACAATGCCCGGCGCCTCCGGATCTGCGCTGGAAGCGGTCATCGGCGCGAGAAAAACCAGTGCGGCGAGGAGTATAAGAAGTGAACGCATGGTCATGATGATTTCCTCATTGCGGAGAGCGGCGGTGTGGCACGGGAGCCCTATGGGGCGTTCCACCCATTGATTGTGATGTATTCCTCGCGTCCTGTGGAGACGGTGAGTGCGCACCCCGTCTGGCGCGTGGTTTGTGGTCCACGTTCTGCAGCTTGAATCAGCACAAGGGGAAACGTCATGAGTGGTTGCCGCGGCTCTGGTAAAAAAGTGGTTGGATGGGTTGCCATACTCGGGAACACCGGTTAACCTATGGTTATATCATTATTCTTAAAAAGAATAACCAAAAATTTTTGCATTGCCGGTGGTATTTTCGGCCAACAACCAACCATCAAGGGGGATGTGTGGTATGGCAGGCGAACAGCAAGAACAGGGTCAACTCCGTTTGGCGCCAGAATCGTTTTTGGCCCCCGATCTCGTCAATGATATCCAGCGCAATGGGGTCGACGACGCTCGCCGAAAGTTATTGCGGGGCGCTTTTGCTGCTGCCTCCGCCGCGCTGATCGCGCCAACCCTTCGCGCGTCAGACGACCCCGATATTGTCAACGTTCCCGAGTGGAGCCGCAGTCTGGGTAAGCCAGTGGCCGCAAACCCCTATGGCCTGCCATCGCCCTACGAATCCAACATTGTGCGCCGACAAAGCCCGGGTTTGACCCAAACGGATCAGGCGAGTGTTGCGTTCACCCCGTTGCAAAATCTGTTCGGCATGATCACACCGAGCGGGCTACATTTTGAGCGACACCATCAAGGCTGGGTCGACATTGATCCTCGCCGACATCGACTGATGATTAACGGTCTGGTCGAGACGCCGCTGGTGTTCACCATGGAAGATCTGTTGCGTCTGCCCAGCGTATCGCGCATCCATTTCTTGGAGTGTGGTGCAAATACAGCATTGGAGTGGGGCAATGTGGCGGTGCCGACGGTGCAATACAGCCACGGTATGCTATCGGCGTCGGAATTCACGGGTGTGCCGGTCTCGTTACTGCTGGAACGCGCCGGTTACGACCGCAAGCGCGCGCGCTACCTGTTAGCCGAAGGTGCCGATGGTTCGAGCATGACTCGGACGATTAATCTCGAGAATGCGCTTGACGACGCCATGGTGGCCTATGGCCAGAACGGTGAAATGCTTCGCCCCGAAAATGGTTATCCCTTGCGACTGGTAGTGCCGGGGGTGCAGGGTGTTTCCTGGGTCAAATGGCTCCGCCGCCTCGAGGTGGGGGACCAGCCCTGGGCTGCCAAGGATGAGGCTTCTCATTATGTAGACCTCATGCCCGATGGCTCCCATCGTCAGTACACGTCGATTCAGGAGGCCAAGTCGGTCATTACCGCGCCGTCGGGTGGGCAAAAATTGCTAAAACAGGGTTATTACTGCATTACCGGTCTGGCGTGGAGTGGACGCGGCAGTGTCAGCAGGGTGGAAGTCTCGGTTGACGGCGGGCGCAACTGGCAGGTTGCGCGCCTTGAAGGGCCGGTATTGCCGAAGGCGCTGACCCGATTCAACTTTGATTGGACGTGGAATGGCGAAGAGGCGATGTTGCAAAGTCGGGTCACAGACACCTCGGGTTATACCCAGCCAGCGCGCGCCCAGCTGGTGGCGGTACGCGGCACACGATCGATCTACCACAACAACGCAATCCAAACCTGGCGCGTCGGGGCAGATGGGGAGGTGCACAATGTTCAATTGGGCTAGCACTCTCACAGCGGTAGCAATGGTCCTTAGCATTGCAGCGGGCGCCGTCGCGTCGGAGTTGCCCGCTGGTATCGAGACCATCGGCAGACCCGCCACAGATAACGAATTAAGTGCCTGGGATATCGACGTTCGGCCGGATTTCCTCGGCTTACCACCTGGCAGTGGCGATGTCTGGCAGGGCGAGGAAATCTGGTTGGAGAAATGCGCCGCTTGCCACGGTGACTTTGGCGATTCCAATGAGGTTTTTGCGCCGATCGTGCTGGGAAACATCACTGACGAGGACATAGAGACCGGACGGGTCGCCGCACTCCAGGATCCCGCCGTCGCGCGCACGACACTGATGAAAGTGGCAACCCTGTCCACCCTGTGGGATTACATCTATCGCGCGATGCCATGGAACGCACCCAAGTCGCTGACGCCCGATGAGGTCTACGCATTGCTCGCCTACATTCTCAACCTCGGCTATATCGTCGATGAGGATCTGGTGTTATCGGATGCCAATATCGACGAGGTTCAGGCGCGGATGCCTAATCGCAACGGCATGCGTCAGGATCACGGTCTGTGGTCTTTGCGCGGTGAGCCGGATGTCAATGGCGATACTTGTGAGACGGACTGCGAAGTTGATCTGACCGTGTCGTCATCGCTACCCGATTACGCCATGAACGCCCACGGCAATTTGGCGGAGCAGGTCAGGAGCGTGAGTCCTTACGCGGGCTTGTGGACAGCCCCCGAGGAAGCCGCTCAGGTTGCCGCCCCCCCCGTTGCCGCCGCTCCTGAGACATTGTTGGGCCAGTCGGGTTGCACCGGTTGCCATCAAATGGCGGGACAGCTGGTGGGTCCCGGGTTTGATGCGATTCGAGCCCGTTACGCCGGCGCCGAAAATGCCGCCTACTTGGAGCAAAAGATTGTTAACGGAGGCGCGGGAGTGTGGGGCGGTATCCCCATGCCCCCCATGCCAGGTCTGGATTCAGATACATTACAAAGCATCGTTACTTGGCTCACCGCAGCCACTGATCACTCAGGGGAGGAATCTTGATGAATGAGCAAACCCAGTTGGCAGGGATTTCCCGCCGGCGTTTTTTAGGTTGGACCGCGCTGTTGAGCGTGGCGGTATCGTTGCCCGCACGGGTCTGGGCGTGGGCGAGACCCGAAGCAGCCTTTGCGGCTACTGGGATCGACGCCGCGCTGACGGGACTTGGTGGCACACCTACCGTACATGACGCTATTCAATTCACCACGCCCGACATCGCGGAGAATGGCGCGGTGGTGCCCATTAGGATCGAGGTCGATTCGGCGGCACTCCCCAATGTGAGCAAAGTGTCGGTTCTCGTGGAGATGAATCCAAATCCGATGGCAGCAGTCTTCGATATTGCACCGGATACCGAGGTTTATATCGAAACCCGGGTGAAGGTGGCGCAAACCTGTAACCTCTATGCGGTAGTGGAGGCGGACGGGGCGCTTTATATGCAGTCTCGAGAGACCAAAGTGACCCTCGGCGGATGCGGCGGATAAGGAGAAGAAAATGAGCAGAATTAAAATTCGAGCACAGCAAGCCGACGGCGTTACCGAAGTGAAGGCGTTGATGCGTCACCCCATGGAAACGGGCATGCGTAAGGATCAGGCGGGTGAATCTATCCCAGCGCACTTTATTACTGAGGTAGCGGTTTTTCATGGCGAGCGCACGGTGATGCAAGGTTATTGGGGCGCCGCGGTCTCGGCTAATCCTTTCTTGGGCGTGCGGTTCAAGGGCGGTGAAGCGGGTGATACTGTTAAGGTCACTTGGGTAGACAATCAGGGCGGCACGGGCGAGGGTGAAACCACCATCCGCTGAAAGCTTGCCGCTGCTCTCCGGGGGCTGAAAAAATGATAAAAAAATGGGCTTTGTTTATCGGGATTCTCGCGATGCCGGCGCTGTCGGATGACGGCATCTTTGACGAATATCGTGATTTGATGGGCGATGATAACCCCGCCATTTTC
>VMDB01000211.1 GCA_008081075.1 Halieaceae bacterium | reverse complement strand
TGCCCAGCGCATGCGCGCTGTGGTGGGACATATTGCCAACGCAACTCCCGAGTATCGTCATGCCTATATGCAGGCGCGGGAGGTCAAGCGCGCGGGCTATATCATTGTTTCGACCGATCGTGGACTATGTGGCGGTCTGAACATCAATTTGTTCAAGGCGGCGATCCAGTCGATGCGTGCGCAGCAAGATCAGGGCGTGGAGGTTGAGCTGTGTTTGGTAGGTGCCAAAGCATCGGGCTTTTTCGCCAGCGTCGGGGGAAATGTCACCGCCTCGGTCAGGGATCTGGGCGAAGAGCCGTCGATTGAAGATCTGATAGGCGGCGTCAAGACCATGCTCGACGCGTACACCGAAGGTCGGATTGATGCCTTGTTTCTGGCGGGCAATGAGTTTGTGAATACCATGACCCAGTCGCCCCGGGTCGAGCAATTATTGCCGCTGAAGCCGGAAGAGCGCGCATCGCTTTCCCATCACTGGGACTACATTTATGAGCCTGATGCGCGGGAACTACTGGATGCATTAATGATTCGTTACATCGAATCTTTGGTCTATCAAGCGGTGGTTGAGAACGGTGCCTGTGAACAGGCGGCGCGCATGATCGCCATGAAGAACGCAACCGACAACGCCGGCGAGCTGATCGATGAGTTGCAACTGGTTTACAACAAAGCCAGACAAGCGGCGATTACTCAAGAATTGGCAGAAATTGTGGGGGGCGCAGCGGCCATTGGCTAACGCCCTGACTCAGGAAAAAGTAAGTGGCGCAGTGTTCGTCACACCAGTTTTGAAACGAGGACCGAAAAATGAGTAGCGGAAAGGTCGTACAGGTTATTGGCGCGGTCATCGACGTGGAGTTTCCCCGCGACAGCGTGCCCCAGGTGTATGACGCACTGACAGTCGCCGACAAGGGCTTGACGCTTGAGGTGCAGCAGCAGCTGGGAGACGGGGTGGTGCGTGCCATCGCAATGGGCCCTTCTGAGGGGGTCAGCCGTGGCCTGAGCGTTGAAAACACCGGCGCCCCGATATCGGTGCCTGTGGGAACAGAGACCCTCGGTCGCATCATGGATGTGTTGGGTAACCCGATTGATGAGAAGGGGCCTATCGGAGAGCAAGAGCGTGCGGCGATTCACCGAGCCGCCCCCACTTATGAAGAGCTTGCCGCATCCGATGACCTGTTGGAGACGGGTATCAAGGTGATTGACCTGGTCTGCCCGTTCGCCAAGGGCGGCAAGGTGGGCTTGTTTGGTGGTGCCGGTGTGGGCAAAACCGTCAACATGATGGAGCTGATTAACAATATTGCTACTGAGCACTCCGGCCTGTCTGTTTTTGCGGGTGTGGGTGAGCGCACCCGTGAAGGTAACGACTTTTACTACGAGATGCAGGAATCCGGCGTGGTTAACGTCGAAGAAATGAGCAAATCCAAGGTGGCCATGGTTTACGGGCAGATGAACGAGCCACCTGGCAACCGCCTTCGCGTCGCGCTGACCGGTTTGACCATGGCGGAGAAATTCCGCGATGAGGGCCGCGATGTTCTGCTGTTTGTGGATAACATTTATCGATATACGCTGGCGGGTACCGAGGTTTCGGCGCTTTTGGGGCGGATGCCCTCCGCGGTGGGTTATCAGCCTACGCTGGCCGAAGAGATGGGCGTGCTACAGGAACGCATTACCTCTACAAAGACGGGCTCGATTACCTCGATCCAGGCGGTGTATGTTCCGGCGGATGATTTGACGGATCCCTCGCCCGCAACCACCTTCGCCCACCTTGACTCTACTGTGGTACTGAGCCGAGATATTGCCGCCAAAGGTATCTATCCGGCGGTCGATCCCCTCGATTCCACCTCGCGCCAGCTCGACCCGCTCATTATTGGTCAGGAGCACTACGACGTAGCCCGCGGCGTTCAGACGGTGTTGCAGCGGTACAAGGAGTTGAAAGACATTATTGCCATTCTGGGTATGGACGAGCTCTCGGAAGAAGATAAATTGATTGTGGCGCGAGCGCGAAAAATTGAGCGTTTCCTTTCACAGCCCTTCCATGTAGCCGAGGTCTTTACCGGATCTCCCGGTATTTACGTTTCCCTGAAGGATACGATTGCGGGCTTTAAGGGCATTCTTGCGGGTGATTACGACCAGCTGCCGGAGCAGGCCTTTTATATGGTGGGCTCCATTGAGCAGGCGGTGGAGAAGGCGGCCAAGCTCTAAGGCGCCGAGGGAACTGAGAGATGGCGATGACCCTACACTGCGATATTGTCAGTGCCGAGGCGCAGATTTACTCGGGGCTGGTGGAGCTGTTGGTCGCGACCGGCGTTGAGGGCGAGCTGGGTGTGTGTTACGGCCACGCCGCTTTGCTGACTCGCCTTATCCCTGGCCCTATCCGCATCGTGGAACAAGGTGGCGCCGAGCAGATTTACTATGCCTCGGGGGGGTTTATTGAGGTGCAAGGTGACGTTGTCACTGTGCTAGCTGACACCGCTGTTCGGGCAGACGACCTCGATGAAGCCGCCGCCGAACTCGCGAGAAAGGATGCCGAGGAGACGTTGGCGAATCAGCAAGGTGAAATCGACTATGGTCGCGCCTCCGCGCAACTCGCTGAAGCGACTGCGCAACTTGCGACCCTGCGTAAGTTAAAAAATCGCGCGGGCCGCGGATAATTCACAACCCAATCCCCCTTATTTCCGGTGTTTGTTGGGCGATCGCCCGCTTCTTGCTTGCAAAACCCGCGGTGGACTTCATCATGGCGTCAGATTTGCCGCCAGATAATTGGGCCTGACTATGCTTGAGGTCATTATTTTGGCTGCCGGACACGGTAGCCGCATGCAGTCCAGCACAGCCAAAGTGTTGCACCCGCTGGGAGGTCAGCCCCTGGTCTGTCACGTGCTGGAGACTGCACGGCGGCTGGGTGCCGGGCGTCTTCATGTGGTGGTGGGCCATGACGCCGAGTCAGTAACGGCCGCCGTAACGGCCCCCGACGTGCAGTGCCATCTCCAGCCGCAACAGCTGGGCACGGGTCATGCGGTGCAACAGGCCATCGATGCTTGTCACGCGGCCAGCACGGTGTTGGTCCTTTTTGGCGATGTGCCCCTGATACAGGCTGATTCTCTGAGCGAGGTCGTGAGCGTGGCGGCATCTGGTTTGGCCATGCTTGCTGCGAATCTGCCGGATCCTGCGGGTTATGGGCGCGTGCTCCGTGATGCACGGGGCAATTTTCAGGGTGTCGTCGAGGAGCGAGACGCCAGCCCCGATCAGAAAACCCTCCGTGAGATTAATACGGGGGTGCTGGCAGCGCCCGCAGCGACTTTGCGGCAGTATTTGGAGCGACTCACTAACAACAATGCCCAAGGCGAATATTACCTCCCGGATGTTTTGAGACTTGCCGTAGCAGAGGAAGAAAGGGTTACGGTGGTGGCGTCCGATAACGCCCTCGATTGTCTGGGTGTTAACACACCGCAACAGCTCGAGCAGCTAGAGCGTTTGTATCAAGGCGCTTTGGCTGACCAACTGTTGAGCCAGGGCGTTTCTATCGCCGATCGTTCACGACTGGATATTCGCGGTACGCTGCAATGCGGCAGTGATGTGCGTATTGATGTGAACACGGTATTTGAGGGGGCTGTCGTTCTTGCTGACGGCGTGGCGGTAGGCGCTAACTGTGTTCTAGCGAACAGCGTTATCGGCGAGGGAGCTCAGATTCATCCTTTCACCTATATTGAGGGGGCGGTGATCAAAGCGGGCGCCAGTATCGGCCCCTATGCACGCATCCGTCCCGGCACCGTGATTGATGAGCGGGCGAAGGTGGGCAATTTTGTCGAAATTAAAAACACGCATCTAGGCCCTGGTGCTAAAGCGAGTCACCTTGCTTATTTGGGCGACGCGGATGTTGGCTCGAAAAGCAACGTTGGCGCAGGCACGATCACCTGTAATTACGATGGCGCGAATAAATTTC
>VMDB01000199.1 GCA_008081075.1 Halieaceae bacterium | reverse complement strand
CCTCCTCCTCCTCAGCGAACCAAGGGGCGCGAGCTGTCATAATGAGCTCTGCCGCGCGTTCTTCGGTCATATCCTCGATATCAAGGAGATCATCGACTCCCTGCTCCGCAAGATCTTCCATCGTGACGATGCCTTTCCCCGCAAGAACAAAAGCGAGATGCTTTTCCATGCCGTCCATGGTCAGCAGATCCTCAGCGGGCTCATTGGCTCCCAATTGCTCTTCCGAGGCGATGGCCATGGTCAGTAGCGCGTCCTTTGCTCGCGCGCGAAGTTCTTCAGAGATTTCCTCATCGAAGCCCTCGATAGCGTTCATTTCCTCGAGGGGAACGTAAGCAATTTCCTCTAGAGTAGTAAAACCCTCTTCGACCAGCACAATGGCAATGTCTTCATCGATATCCAACGCCGTCATGAACTGCTCAATGACCTCACCGGCCTCGGTTTCCTGCTTCTCGATGGCTTCGTCGACACTCATGACATTGATAATCCAACCTGTGAGTTCAGAGGCAAGCCGCACATTCTGTCCCCCTCTGCCAATTGCCTGCGCCAGGTTGTCCTCCGCCACCGCGACTTCCATGGTCGAGTTATCCTCGTCTACGACTATCGACTCAACCTCAGCGGGCGACATTGCGTTGATCACCAGCTGTGCGGGATTGTCATCCCAGAGAATGATATCGACGCGTTCATTGTCCAGCTCGTTGGATACAGCTTGGACTCTTGAGCCGCGCATACCCACGCAAGCACCGACTGGGTCAATGCGCTGGTCTCCCGTTTTAACGGCAATCTTTGCGCGGGAACCAGGGTCCCTGGCAGCCGCCCTGATCTGAATAACGCCCTCTGAAATCTCGGGTACCTCAATCTTGAAGAGTTCAACCAGCATTTCTTGGCAGGCGCGGGATAAGATGAGCTGTGGTCCGCGAGACTCGGTATTGATTTCTGTCAGGATCGCTCTCACGCGGTCGTTAATACGGAAAGTTTCTCTACCGACCAGCTCTCCTCGGGGAAGCAGTCCTTCGGCGTTATTACCCAGATCGACAATGATGTTGTCTCGGGTGACCTTTTTCACCGTACCCGCCAGCAATTGCCCCACGCGACTTCGATACTCATCAGCGATCTGCGCGCGCTCGGCTTCGCGCACCCGTTGAACGATGACTTGTTTCGCGGTCTGCGCAGCAATGCGCCCAAAATCGACGTTCTCGACCACTTCCTCATGGTAATCGCCAGGCTGCAGCGCGGTGTTCACCTCGGCCGCCTCTTCAGTCGTGAATTGGGTTCCCAACAGCGCCAGTTCCGTATCAGGCATTACCAGCCAACGTCGCTTCGTGACGTAGTCACCCGACTCTCGGTCAATGGTGACCAAAATATCGGCTTCCTCGTCGTAACGTTTTTTCGTCGCGGTGGCCAGCGCCAGCTCAATCGCCTCAAAGATGATGTCCTCTGACACCCCTTTTTCATTCGAGACCGCCTCTGCGACCATCAGGATTTCTTTGTTCATCGATTCACTCTCTGCACGTTAGCGAGGTCGAACAAGCCCGGCCTCGCGTTGACTCAATACCACCGTTTCACTGTTTGTTTTGCCCAAACTCCAATCTGGGCATCGCCCTCGCCCGATCAACCGATCGGAGGGGCAATGTGTATTCCTGCTCATCGATCTCCACGACAACCATATCGCGATCGGCGGAGACCAAGAGGCCTTTAAATCTGCGCCTGCCCTCAACCGGCAAACGCAGACGGATGTCCACTATTTCGCCCACATACGGCTCATATTGCTCGGGCCGAAACAGTAAGCGGTCAATACCGGGCGAAGACACCTCCAGCGTATATTCGCCGCTAATGGGGTCCTCAACATCGAGAACTCCGCTAACCTGGTGACTCACCTGCGCGCAGTCATCCACGCTGATGCCATTTTCGGCCTCGATGTAAATTCGAACCGTTGGCCGCCTTCCCGGGGAGGTCAATTCGATACCCCATAGGGAATAACCCATATCTTCGACGGTCGGCTGCAAAAGCTGCATCAACTGCGCTTCTTTTCCCGACATGTCGTCCTCCCTCCAGCCATGCCATTCACACGGCCACAAAAAAGCCCCAAAAGGGGCTTCCGAGGTGACGGTCAGCGAGCAACGAGCCGCCGTCAAATTGGTAGCGGGGGCCGGATTTGAACCGACGACCTTCGGGTTATGAGCCCGACGAGCTACCAGGCTGCTCCACCCCGCATCAATACGCTCAGTGACTGCCCCCTTCTTGGCGTCTGTCCATCGCTAGGACGGCAGTCGCAGGCGTCACCGTGGTGCACGCACCACAAACTGAGGCGCGGGAGTATAGGAACCGGGGGCATCGCCGTCAACCCACCAAAAATGCGCCGTATAAGCGGCGCTCGGTCACGCCTCCGGTCATTTGAAAAAAACATCCTCTGGCAGTACGGTGCATCCGAGCAATACACAGAGCTGAGAGGTCGCCGGTGCGCTGGAGATCCGCCATCAAGCTAGGAGGCATCGATACCGCCGCTCGCATCGTGGGCGCTATGGGCGTTTCAGGAGCCGATGCAGTCCTAGACCAATTGCATCAGCTCAACGCAGATCTCGCCGAACAAATCAGTGATCAAATCATGCCGATCGAAAAAGTGGCCCTGGCCGATGCCCGAAGCCTTCAAGCCTTGGTGCGCGAAGTCGATTCGCCGGTGCTAATGATTGCGATGACGGGCTTATCAAAACAACACCGCGATCCGTTTCTTAACGGGATGTCTAGCCGCGCCAGAGCGCTTTTTGTCGAGGAAATGGCGGAACTGGGCCCGATTAGGCGGAGCGACGTCGAAGCCGCGCGCACCGTGGTAGCGAGATTCGCTCGACTCATGGCAGACCAGGGCCGCTTCGCGCTGCCCCAAGCCGGATACGTGTCATAACACAGAGTTCGGCAGAGGCCACGGCGGGGTCAAGGTCTGATCGCATGAGCGACCGTTACCTCAAACAAAAAGGGCTCCCATCTGGAGCCCCTTTAAGTTTTGGTGCGGAAGGCGGGACTTGAACCCGCACAGCCATAGGCCACTACCCCCTCAAGATAGCGTGTCTACCAATTCCACCACTTCCGCGCACTCACTCTCCGTCCAACACAGGCGCATCATCAGACGCACCTTCCGTGAACGGTTCAATCTCCAGAGTCGGTAGGTCCCCGTCCTCAATCTGTGCTGACTCAATTGTCGACTCTGGGATATCAAATCCAAGGTCATCTTCATCCGCTGTGCGATTATCGGCAATGACGGCGAGGCCGAAGCTGCTAGCGAAAAATATCGCCGCCAACCAGGCCGTCATGCGGGTCAAAGCGTTGCCACTACCTGCGCTACCGAAGAGCGTCTGAGAGGCCCCAGCGCCAAACGACGCGCCTATGTCTGATCCCTTTCCTCGCTGCAATAGGATCAGCGCGATCAACGCGAGCGCCACCAGCAGATGAACCATCAGTGTGATTTGTTCCATGGGAACTCCTTTCTTGCCCTCGGCAACGCCGCCAGACGCCTCTCGGGGCGCGAGATAATACCGATCACGCAGACCAGCCGCAAGCGACTTGCTCACAGGCTGCAATGACTCAATCGGCCACAAAAAATCTCTACCGCCTCACAGGAACTGCTATTGGGCGCTACTGATTGCCTGCGCAATGCGTTCGGCGAGCATCTGGTTTTCGCTACCGTCTGTCCCCTCAATCATGACCCGGATCAGGGGCTCGGTTCCGGATGGACGCAGGACCAGACGCCCCCGTCCAGCCAACTCAGCCTCGACCCGGCGACTCTCCTCGAGCGCTTCAGTACATTCAGTGAGGCGGAAATCCGGCGAGACCGTCACGTTCAACAGGGTCTGCGGGTATTTGTAGAGACCACTCTTTAGCGTCAGCAAACTCTCGCCAGATCGAACGACAGCGGCCATTACCTGAAGCGCAGCAATGATGCCATCGCCAGTCGTGGTCAAGTCCCCACAAATAA
>VMDB01000020.1 GCA_008081075.1 Halieaceae bacterium | reverse complement strand
GCTCGGTTGCGGAGTTTGCCCATGCCAGTCGCGTGCCCGTCATCAATGGCGGGGATGGCGCAAACGAGCACCCCAGCCAGGCGCTGCTGGACCTCTACACCATCCGCTCTGAGCTCGCCGGCCGCAACCGCGGCCTCGACGGCTTGCGGATCGCGATGGTGGGCGACCTGCGTTACGGGCGCACGGTGCATTCACTGTCCAAATTACTCTCTCTTTTTTCTGGCCTTCGCGTCAGTTTGGTGTCTCCAGAGGCGCTGAATATGCCGGGTGAGGTGGTGGACGCATTGCAGGCGGCTGGGCACGAGGTGCTGCAAACCGACTCGCTTGAGCAAGGCATTGCGGGAATGGATATTGTCTACAGCACCCGTATTCAGGAAGAACGGTTTTCCAGTGCTGAGGAAGCGGACCTGTATCGCGGGCGGTTCCGGTTGAATCAAAGCGTTTATACCGCCAACTGTGAGCCCAATACCGTCATCATGCACCCACTGCCGCGCGATTCCCGCGAGGGCGCCCGAGAGTTGGATGTCGACCTCAATGACAATCCAAACCTCGCTATCTTCCGTCAGAGCGACAACGGCGTGCTCGTCCGCATGGCATTGTTTGCGTTGATTCTAGATGTAGTGGACAAGGTCGATCAGCACTCAGCACCGGTCGATTGGTATACGGAGCGGCGGTTTTGACGGCGTTTCGGCGCCAGTTTGGCGCCGAGGATGTGGTGCTCGAGAGCAGAGCATCGAGCTTCAGTGGCTACTTTTCGGTAGAAACCGTGACCCTACGCCACCGCCTGTTTGCCGGCGGCTGGTCCTCACCTATCCGCCGCGAGTTGTTCCAGCGAGGGGACGCGGTGGGGGTGCTTCCCTGGAACCCTCGTGCCGATGAGGTGGTGTTGATTGAACAGTTCCGTGTGGGGGCAATGCGGGGTTCAGACAGCCCCTGGATGCTGGAACTCATCGCCGGCGTGGTCGAGCCGGGAGAGTCAGATACGGCTGTAGCGCACCGGGAAAGTGAAGAAGAAGCGGGATGTCAGTTGACCCGGCTCGAACCGATAGCCACCTTCTACCCCAGCGCAGGGGCCTGTTCGGAGCAAATTCGTCTTTTCATTGGTGAGACGACGGGTGCCGATCACGGCGCCATAAAAGGTCTCGACAGCGAATCTGAGGATATTTTGGTGCACCAGATGCCGCGTACCGAAGCGCTAGCGATGCTCGATCGTGGCGAGATCAATAATGGTCACACTTTGATCGCGCTGCAGTGGCTTGCCCGCCATGGTGAGCGCTTGCGCGCGGACTGGCATGTCTGAATCTTCGTCAGCACCGGATCCCGATAGGGAAGCTTTATCCGAGGCGGTCCTTGCGGCGGACTCGCCGGCCTTGTTGCGTTCCAGCGCCATTGTCGGTGGTGCAACCCTGCTGTCTCGGGTATTGGGTTTGGTGCGCGATGTAGTTCTCGCCAATGTGATTGGCGCCAATGGCAACGCCGATGCCTTTTTCGTCGCCTTCAAAATACCCAATTTTCTCCGTCGCCTCTTCGCGGAAGGGGCCTTCGCCCAAGCCTTTGTGCCGGTGCTCGCCGATACACGTGAAAAGGGCGGCGTCGCGGCAGTGCGCGAGTTGGTTGATCGTGTCGCCGGCGTGTTGGGGGGTACCTTGCTGCTGCTCACGTTGCTCACGATCCTTGCGTCACCGCTGGTCGCTACCGTCTTCGCCCCGGGCTTTCTGAGAGATCCCGCCAAGCTTGCGCTCACGGGCGATCTGATCAAGATTACCTTCCCCTATCTGCTGCTGATTTCGCTTACCGGCTTCGCCGGTGCCATCCTCAACAGCTATCAGAGATTTGCCGTGCCGGCCCTGACGCCGGTGCTCCTTAATCTTTCCCTGATCGCCGCGGCGTTGTGGTTGACGCCCAACTTTGAGGAGCCGGCATTTGCCCTGGCGTTGGGCGTATTAATCGCCGGATTCGCCCAGCTGTTATTTCAGGTGCCGGCGCTGGCGGGTATCGATTTGCTGCCCCGGCCGCGATGGGCACCGAGGCATGAGGGGGTAAAGCGTATTCTGGTGCTGATGGTGCCGGCCTTGTTTGGCGTGTCGGTGAGCCAAATTAATCTGTTGCTCGATACGGTACTGGCTTCGCTACTGCCAACCGGCAGTGTTTCTTGGCTCTACTATTCAGACCGGCTCACCGAATTGCCGCTGGGCGTTTTTGCGATTGCGATCGCCACGGTCATTCTGCCAACTTTGTCTGGACAACGTGCGAGAGCGGATGATCCCGCCTTCTCGGATACTCTGTCATGGGCCATTCGTAGCGTGTTGCTGATCGCCATACCCGCGACGGTCGCGCTGGCGTTTTTAGCCGAGCCTTTGTTGATCTCGCTGTTTCAGTACGGTGCCTTCGGTGCCTCCGACAGAGTCATGGCCGCTGTGAGCCTGCAGGCCTACGCGCTGGGCCTGGGGGCTTTTATGCTGGTGAAGGTATTGGCGCCCGGCTTTTACGCCAGGCAAGACATGAAAACGCCGGTGCGGATCGGCATCATCGCTATGGGCACCAACATGGTACTGAATCTCGCATTCGTGTTGCCGTTGATGTGGTGGTTCAACATCGGGCACGCGGGCCTCGCCCTCGCAACAAGTGTGTCGGCATGGTTGAACGCCGGGCTGCTCTACCGTGGGTTGCGTCGCGACAGAGTGCTGAATATAAGCGGGTTTCCTCTTGCCTGGATAACACGGATTGTCGTTGCGACGCTGCTGATGACGGCGGTGCTGTGGGGCGCCACTCCCGAGATACAGTTGTGGGATCACTGGGATGCCTGGCAGCGCGGATACCGTTTGCTCGGGGTGTGTTTGGGCGGCCTGCTAGCCTATGTAACGGGTTTATGGATACTGGGGCTGCGCCCGGCCATGCTGCGCCGCTGACGAGAGGGTATGACGGGGGCCATCGCCCGTCGCGTCGCGGGTTCAAGCGGCTGATCTGCTCGGCACTCATCGGTATACTGTCCTTTGCTTGGCTTGGAAATCTCCCGCTCCATGGAACTCATTCGCGGTCGGCACAATCTTGAGCCCGGCCACCGCGGTTGCGCGGTGACGATCGGTGCCTTTGATGGTGTCCACCTGGGACATCAATCGGTACTGGCGCATCTCAGTGAGGAAGCGACGAAGCGGGGTGTGCCCACCACGGTGGTGACCTTCGAGCCCTTGCCGCGCGAGTATCTTCGCCCATTGGAATCACCGCCCAGGATCACCACCTTGCGCGACAAGTGGCCTTTGTTGGCGGCATGTGGCGTCGACCGCGTGTTGTGTTTGTCTTTTAACGAAGAACTGAGACGACTCAGCGCACGGGAATTTGTTGAGCAGGTGTTTGTGGAGGGATTGGGAGTACAGTACCTCGCTTTCGGCGACGATTTTCGCTTTGGCAATCGACGCGAGGGTGACCTGGAATATGTCCGCGCGTTGGCCGACGAATTTGGCTATGCTGTCGCCCCGACGCCGACCTGTGAGGTCGCGGGAGAGCGGGTCAGCAGTACGCGCATCCGCTCTGCACTGGATCAGGCTGATTTCGAGGCGGCGAGGCAATTGTTGGGTCGCCCCTTTGAGATGTCTGGCAGGGTGCAACATGGGCAAAAATTGGGAAGGCAGTTGGATACCCCTACGGCCAATATAGCGTTGCATCGGATACGGTCGCCATTACATGGCGTGTACGTGGTGAAGGTCTTCGGCGCGGGTCTGAGCGAGGCGGCGGGCGTGGCCAACGTGGGAGTCAAGCCGACAATTGGTGACAGTCTCGAGGCCACGCTGGAGGCACATATTCTCGATGGGTCCCCGGATCTTTATGGGCAACGCTTGACCGTGCGGTTTGTGCACAAATTGCGTGACGAAAAGAAGTTTCCGTCACTCGATGCCCTGAAGGCAGGCATCGCGGCGGACAAGGCCAACGCCCGCGAGTGGCTGAGGAACCACGGATAAAGTATGAGCGATTACAAAAGTACGCTGAATCT
>VMDB01000003.1 GCA_008081075.1 Halieaceae bacterium | reverse complement strand
TGACCCCTGCCGTAGGCTCCCATCATCGCTCTGTCACAGACGAGATTGATCAAACGCGGTATGCCATCGGTTAAGTGGTAAACCTCGCGCAGTGCAGAGTCGTTGAACAACGCGCGATGCTCCGCAAGTCCTGCAATCTGCAATCTATGGTTAACGTAAACCCTGACTTCATCGGCACCCAAAGCTGTCAAGTTGAATCTCGCTGTGATGCGTTGATTCAGCTGCCTCAGTTCGGGTCGCGCCAATATCGCCCCCAACTCGGGCTGACCAATCAGAATAATTTGCAACAATTTTCGCTCATCAGTCTCGAGATTCGTGAGCAATCGAATTTGCTCCAAAACATCGAAATTGAGGTGCTGCGCCTCATCGATCATCAGTACGGTTCTTCTGTCGGACGCATAGTTTGCCAGCAGAAATTGATGGAGCGCATCGGTCAGTACTTTTAGGCTGTCGGTGCCCCTCGGGTATTCGATCGCTAGTTCATCGCAAACCTTAGCAAGCAACTCAACCGCGCTCAGCGCAGGATTCAATATGATGGCGATATCCGTATTGTCGGGTAGCTGCTCCAGCAGGCACCGGTTCAGCGTCGTTTTTCCTGTACCTACCTCACCCGTGAGTAGAATGAATCCGCCGCCACTGCCCACGCCGTATAACAGGTGCGCGAGTGCGTCGCGATGTTGCGCGCTCATAAAGAGATATCGAGGATTAACCGCTATCGAAAAGGGCGGTTCAGAGAGTCCAAAGTATTGGTGATACATGCAGATCAACCCACACTGCTGGCGTTAGTTGCGCAACAATATAATGGCATATATTATGTCGAAACTTGGTAGAATAAACCTCATTATGCGCGCTGGCAGTCATACTGCACAGGGTACTCGCATGTAGGCCACCTTCCACGACAGACGTGCATCGCCCACGAAAGGACGAGAGTTCTTATAACCCGCAGTTAAAACACAGCAATCAGGAGAAACCTTCATGGCCTTGCCACCCGCTCTGCAGGGCGCCCTGCGACTACCAGTCGTCGGTGCACCGCTCTTTATCATTTCAAACCCGAATCTGGTGATTGCACAGTGCAAAGCGGGCGTTGTTGGATCCTTTCCCGCGCTAAATGCACGCCCTGAGCCGGTATTGGAGGAGTGGCTACAACGCATTACTACGGAACTCGCCGCGTACGACCTTGAGCACCCAGACGCGCCCTCAGCGCCCTTTGCCGTCAACCAAATCGTTCACGGATCCAATGCGCGACTAAAGCACGACATGGACATGTGTGTGAAATATAAGGTGCCGATTGTCATCACCTCTCTCGGCGCCAAAGAGTGGGTGAATGAAATGGTCCACAGCTATGGCGGCATCGTCCTTCATGATGTCATCAACAACCGATTCGCGAAAAAGGCCATAGAAAAAGGTGCCGATGGTCTCATCGCGGTGGCCGCGGGCGCCGGCGGCCATGCGGGGACAACCTCTCCCATAGCACTCATTCAGGAAATCCGGGAATGGTTTGATGGCCCCTTGCTACTGTCGGGTGCCATTGCAACGGGTGACGCAGTGCTGGCGGCGCAGGCCATGGGCGCAGATCTCGGCTACATCGGTTCGGCATTTATCGCGACCGAGGAAGCGGACGCTGAGCAAGCCTACAAGCAAGCGATTGTCGATTACTGCGCTGACGATATCGTCTATAGCAATTTGTTCACCGGGGTTCATGGAAACTACCTCAAACCTTCGATCGAGGCTGCGGGTCTTGACCCCAACAACCTTCCCAGCAGCGATCCGAGCAAAATGGACTTTGGTTCAGGAGGCAACACCGACGCAAAAGCCTGGAAAAATATTTGGGGTTGCGGGCAAGGTATCGGCGCCATCAAAACGCTGGGCACAACTGCCGACTATGTGGCTAAACTACGTCGCGAATATGACAACGCCAAAACACGGATCAACACCCTATGAGCGACAGAAATCGAATACCCCGAAGTGCCGACGACGATTACAGCGCCGACATCATTGAGCAGCGCCAACGGTTTATAGAGGAGCAGACCGGAGCCACACTGGAGCACACCAAACAGTTCTCGTTTGACCCCCATGAGATGGAGAGCAATATCGAAAATTTCTGGGGCGTTGCGCAAATCCCCATTGGCGTGGCCGGCCCGCTACTGGTTAATGGCGAACATGCTCAAGGTGAATTCTACGTGCCGATGGCCACTGTCGAGGGCACAATGCTGGCCTCGTATAACCGGGGCATGAAGGTAATCCGAGAGGCCGGGGGCGTTTTGACAACCGTCTCTCAGGAATCGATGCAACGATCTCCCTGCTTCATTTTTCGAAACTCTCGGCAAGCACGCGACTTTCAGCTTTGGCTCAAAGACAACTTCGAGTCGATTAAAGCCAAAGCAGAGACCACCACTTCTGTTGGCAAACTCCATGAAATCGAGAGCTACCATGCACACAGCATGGTCTTTACTCGCTTCGATTACTCGACCGGTGACGCCGCCGGCCAAAATATGGTGAGCCGCGCCACCTTTGCGGCCTGCGAATGGATCAACCAACAGCGTCCAGAAATGCTGCACTACATGCTGTCGGGCAATTTCGATACGGAGAAGAAAACGTCATCGGTCAACTTACTGAAGACGCGAGGCCGTCGCGTCACGGCCGAAATCACCGTACCGCGGGAAGTGCTGATGAAGCATCTACGCGTCGCCCCCGAGCAAATCGCTTACGGACAGCAGATATCGACCCTTTCCGCGATTCTGACCAACTCATCCAACAACGCTAATCACCCAGCCAATGGGTTGGCGGCGCTCTACCTCGCTACGGGGCAAGACGTGGCCAACATCGGCGAATCGAATCAATGCACGACCTATCAGCGTGCGACGCGCCAGGGAGATTTCTACTTTTCGATTACGCTACCGGCGCTCATTATGGCGACCTATGGCGGCGGCACTGCGCTTCCCACTCAACGCGAATGTCTCCGTATGCTCGGGTGCGAAGGTCAAGGAAAAGCCCTAAAACTATGCGAAATTGCGGCGGCATTGGTGGTCGCGGGCGAGCTGTCCCTCTCAGGTGCTGCGCGGGTAGATAAGACCACTCGGGTCAATGAGTGGGTCGACGCCCATGAAAGGCTGGGCAGAAACCGCTGAAAATAACCTGAGCCCTCCAATGACGTTAACAACGCAACCGCTAGCACTTTTTATCCGTCAGTTGACGATTGGTGCGGCGCTGGGCCTTTGGTTCTTGGCACCGAGCGTTTGTGCAGAGCGCGGGTCACACATCGTTCTCGAAACGCCACTTCCCCAACCCCCTTGGGAGCTGCCTCTGATTGCCAACGGCACGGGGACTATCGGCAGCTCGACCCATGACGGCAAGGTCATCTATGTCGATTTCTGGGCAAGCTGGTGCGGGCCCTGCCGGCTGTCGCTGCCCGCCTTAGACCAGATAAGCAAAGATTTTGATGAGACTGATTTCCGCGTCGTTGCCGTTAGTGTCGACTACGTCAGTGAGGACGCCCTCGACTTTCTCGATCGTTATCCCGTCGACTACCCTGTCGCCATCGATACGACGGGGGACTTGGGAAGGGCTTTCGCCGTCGCTGGCATGCCGTCTGGCTATCTGATTGATCGAGCAGGCCGTATTCGCGAAATCCATGTCGGGTTCAGAAAAGGAGACGAGGCACTCCTCAAAAAAAGTATCGCCGCCCTCCTAGAGGAAACCTAATACAGCCAGCTAAGGAGCTGGCGCGGCGCCGAAACCATCCACTGTCGCCCCATCAGCGTATCGATGGCATGAACAAGCCCGACACCCTCTACTACGATGGCACCTGCCCCCTATGTCGCCGTGAGATGGCGCATTTAGCGCGCCTGAAATCCGACCAATTGGTGCTACAGGATATTCATGAGCTGGAACCCGATGCGCACACGCCAGACAAGCACACGCTCTTGAGGTCACTCCACCTTCGCAGGGGAGATTCGTGGACCGTGGGACTCGATGCCAATATCGCGGCTTGGCAATACAC
>VMDB01000113.1 GCA_008081075.1 Halieaceae bacterium | reverse complement strand
GACTCATGGCCCACTTTCGCGAGGCGTTTCCCGGGCGCTTTATCGAGATTCATTACGAGGATGCCGCCCGCGACCTTGAGCCCCATGCACGCTCGCTGATTTCGCAGTTGGGACTTGAATGGGAAGACCGCTGCCTGAATTTTCATGAGAGCGACAGCGGTGTCGCTACCGCCAGTGCGGTCCAGGTAAGGCAACCCGCCCACACCCGGTCGATTGGTCGCTGGCGTCGTTACGCCGAGCAACTCGCACCCATGCATGAAACGCTGACAGCCGCCGGGATCCCCGCAGAATGAGCCGCCGCAGAAGTCGGAAAAAATCACCAAGATAACCCCCAAGGGTAGTCTGTACAGATCGTCAAGATCGCGCGACACTTTCGCCGAAAATCTGCATGGCACGCTTGGTCGTTCCTGAGTGGATGCACCGAAAATAACGCACCACTCACGATCGCCATGGCAGCGACCGGACTCATTTGGAGGAATACCGTGAACTTTTCCCGACCGACGAACACGTTTCGCAAACATGTCCTGCCACTGGCGGTATCGGCGGCTGTGACCACCACCGGTGTCGCCACCGCCCAAACCCTCGAAGAGGTCGTAGTGACCGCGACAAAAAGACAGGAAAGCGTGATGGATGTGCCGCTGGCGATCACCGCACTGTCGGGCAACTTTATCGCAGATACCAATCTTGATGATGTAAAAGACCTGATTTCCTACACGCCAGGGGTCAGCGGTAACTCACAGGATTCCTATATCGATGCCGTGAGTGTGCGGGGCGTTCGGACCCAGGACTTTGGCGTAGGCGGGGACCCTTCCTCGGCCTTTTTTAAGAATGATCTTTACGAGGGTCGCAACGGCGCCGTTGTCACCAGCCTTTATGATGTTGAACGTGCTGAAATTCTGCGCGGACCGCAGGGCTTCCTGTTCGGCCGCAACTCGATCGGCGGGGCCTTCAGCGTACACACCAACAAAGCGCAAATTGGCAGCAGAGACGGCCATCTCGACATCGACTTTGGTGAGCGTGACCGCGCCTCCTTCGAAGGGGCCATCAACCTCCCCGTGGGCGACAACTTTGCCATGAGACTGGCCGGCTACTACTCCACCGAGGATGGCTTTGCCAAGAACGTTTTCTCTGGCAAAGACGAAATCGAACACGAAAAGTGGGCGTTACGCTGGTCAACCGCGTTTGAGACAGACCGACTCAATGTACAGACCATTGTCGAGTATGAAGAGCGTCGCCAGAGCGGCTCCATGTATCGCGCTATCGATACCGGCGATATCTGGGAAACCTTCGATAACTATATTGTTGACGATACCCGCCTTGGCGGTAACAACGAGGAGCTGGACTCAGACATCAGTCAGGGTGAAGGCGACGACGCAGACATTCTGACGCTGGGCCTCTTCATCAACTACGACCTCGGCTTTGCGACCTTGACCTCCAACACCGGATACAAAGACCACGATTACTACTATAAAGAGGACTACGACGGGACACCGCTGCCCATCAATAACTTCCAATTTCAGCAGACCGGCGAGTATTTCCAGCAAGAGTTGCGCCTGACCTCAAACGGCGACGGTCCCCTGAGCTGGTATACCGGTGTGTCGTACTACGACGAAGACCTGGACGCTGAGTTCACCAATATTGGCGCGGAAAACCTGATGTGCCAGTACTACCTGAACTACATCCCGGAGTATTACGGCTACGAGTTTTACAGTGGCTGTAGTGATTACTACTACGATTTTTATCCCAGTGCAGACGGCATGCTCACCGAGTCGGGCAAAATCAAAGGCAAATACACCGGGTGGGCGGCGTATGCGAATGTCGGTTTTGACCTTACCGAGCGGGTGAACGTCGAGCTGGGTCTGCGATACACCGAGGATGAGAAGGACTTCAGCACCTGGGTGCTCGAGCCCGATAGCTACCTCGGCTCCTACTTTATTTACGGTTTTGCAACAGACGGCTATATCTCGGATACCAAGAAGTGGGACGACACCACCTTCCGCGGACTGATCACCTACGCGCCCACCGAAAACTCGATGATTTTTGCGAGCTACACCCAAGGCTTTAAGTCGGGTGGCTTTGGTAGCTTCTGGGTCGAGGACAGCGCGGGCTCGGTGCCCGCCTACGAGACGATCTCGCAAGGGGACGGCTACCTGCCCGGCACATTCGAGCCCGAGACCGCCGACTCCTACGAGATCGGCTTTAAAGCCGAATATCTCGACGGCGCCGGAAACTTTGACGTCACCTTTTTTATGTATGACTACGAAGACATGCAGGTGATCAATTACGTCAACGTCGACTACGATGAAGACGGGATCGCCGACGCCTTCTCAGGCAGGGTACTGAACGTCGGACAGACCGATGGCCAAGGCGTAGAAATTTCAACCACGGTTGCCCTCAATGAGCACTGGACTCTCTATTTGGCGGGAGGGTATCTGGATACGGAGGCCACCGGGCTCCAGGATATTTGTGGCCTCGAGGACCCCAATGGCTGTGAGGGTAGCGCGCTGTTCTGGGCACCTGAAATCACCGCTGCGGGCAAGCTCGATATGCGCTATCCCATGGGCAATGGCGCGCTAACGGGCAGCTTTGAATTCTTCTACGAGGATGAGCGTGGCGGTAGCTGGGAGGCCAACCCCGAGGGTTATATCGACGCCTACACCATTGCCAACCTGCGCGTGGGCTACGAGTCCGATAACAATTGGTACGTTCAGGCCTACGCAGAGAACGTGTTCGACGAGTTTACCTGGGACGGCTATAACGCCAACGGCGGTATTTTACCCTCCCACTTCTTTGGGCCGATGCGACCCACGACCATCGGTATCAGAGCGGGAATGAGCTGGGACTGAGCACTATCCTTCCTAGAAACGCCGGCCCCGCGCCGGCGTTTTTTTGGCTCTAGACTGTTATGACGGGCCCGGACACTCGGCGACCCGCCGCAGCGGGCAGAGTTTTAGAACTACGGCGCGTCAGCGCCGATCAACTGAGCCCGTAATGCGGGTCTGGGTGAGTTCTCGCTCAACCAGATACCGGCAAACAACGGACCGAAGTCGGGGTGGTCGATCCCTCCGATGAACGCACCATTGAACCAAAAGCCGTTCCGCCCCTCCGGGGCCACCCCAAAAACCAGTGAGTCACCTGTCGCGATGTCAGGCCAGAGTTTACCGAGCGCCTGCAACCAAACCATCTGCTGGTCGTGGCCTACGTCCTGCTGCCGCCACGCTTTTTCGGTCTCATTCACCAGTTGCTGCACCGGGATATCACGCAAATATGAGAGAGACAATTGATACGGCGGCATCCCCGTCCAGTTTCCGCTGGGGGTATACAAGGCCGAGTCGTAAACCTCCCAAAACAGCACCTTTAGTCGCGCTTTACCCACCCTGGGCCAGGTATCAATAGACAACGTCAAATCAGGAGTGAAGGCTTCCTCTACCTGTTGTTCGACAGGGCTCTCCGCGACAGGTGTTTGGGGATTATCGGCGGCAATGACGCTCGCACTCAGCAGGAAGAGACCAGAAAAAAAACAAACGTAGCGCCTCATGCCGGCACCGACAGTCGCTGACTGAGTCGATACAGCAAAGGAAGCAGCAGGCTCCAGACCGTAACCAATACCGCGAGGGAGATCATGTCGCCGTAGGGCAGACTGACAGCGCCGAGACCCGCGCCCACGCGGTAGTTAAACGGCACGGCGATGCCCCCTAGAACAGCAGCCAACCAAAGTGACTGCCCGATCTTTGCAAAACTCCGATACAGCGCGGCGGCGAATACCCACCACAACACAATCAGCCACAGAGGCACAATAAACGTTGCCTCAAACACAAAGACACCGGTCAAAGTGAGAGTCACATCCACCGCGATGCCAATCAAAGCGATAGGCAGAAGGCGACGAAACTCACCGCGCCGATCTGCGACTAGAGCGAAATGAAGCGCCAGGGAGCAAAGCGCAACCGGGACCCAGGGTTCTCTGCCGATCACGCAACAAAACCATGTCGCCTGAAACCAGAGGGCGTTGAACC
>VMDB01000074.1 GCA_008081075.1 Halieaceae bacterium | reverse complement strand
TCAACCGATACATCCATACTGCGTATACGTTATCGAGTGGAAGCGGATTCCTAAGCGAGGTGAGTGTAATGCATATTCTGATCACCGGTGGCACCGGCCTGATTGGGTCGGCCTTGTGTCAGCATCTGAGACGGCAATCTCACAGCGTCACCGTGCTCACCCGTCGCCCCCGCGAAGGTGCTGAGGGTTTGAAGTACATCTGCGCTCTGGAGGACTGCACAGCGCCTGTCGACATGGTTGTGAACCTGGCGGGCGCTAATTTGGCTCAGAGGCGATGGAGCGTCGCCTACAAAGCTGAGATACGCCGCAGTCGCGTTGAACTCACCCATCGTCTGGTGGCGTGGATGCGGGGCAATGAGAAGCCACCCCGTCGCCTGATTACCGCCAGTGCGATCGGATACTACGGTACGTCAGAGCGGGCAAGTTTCGACGAATCTTGCCCGGTGGGGGCGGGGTTCGCTGCAACGCTTTGTCAGGATTGGGAAGCCGCGGCGGCTACCGCCCGTGATGCAGGGGTCGAAGTTGTGGCATTGCGTTTGGGGGTGGTGATGGCGGCGCAGGGGAGTGCGCTGCAAAAAATGACCCAGTCATTCAAGTTTGGGGTGGAGTCGTGGTTGGGCACCGGAGAACAGTGGTTGAGCTGGATTCACTTGGAAGACGCGGTGCGGGTGATTTATTTTGTTATGGCCCAAGAGGCGCCCGAGGCGGTCTACAACGCAGTGGCTCCCGTGCCGCTTCGTCACCGAGAGTTTGCTCGGGAGGTGGGCAAGTCGAGCAAGTCTCTGCTTCGCCTGCCCGTGCCCGGATTTGTCGCCGAGGCTCTGGCGGGTGAAATGGCTCGTGAACTGCTGTTGAGCGGGCAACGGGTGGTACCCGCAAATCTAGAGCGATCGGCGTTTCAATTTAACTACCCCACCATGGCAACAGCGCTAGAGAACCTGCTGGAGCGGCCCGCTGCCTAGGTGGTGGGTGCTAGTTGCTAGGCCGACGTGCCGACGGTCTGGTAGTCGACAAAGGCTTGTTGAATCCCGTCCTGGTTCTTCAGCTTTTTGAGGGCAGATCTTTCTAGCTGTCGCACCCACTCCCTGCTCACTCCCAGTCTGTCGGCGATTTCTGATCGCGACAAAGGCGGGCCCTGATGTAAGCCCCAGCGCGCAACAACCACGGCTTGCTCATTGGCTTCGAGCTGTTCTACCGCCTCACCTAAAAACCGGTGCAGCGAATCGAGTTCGGCATTGCTCGTGGTGTCGCCATATTGATCAGTGGTTAGGGTATCGACCAATGCGCCTTCGTCATCATCATAGCGGGGTGCGTCCAATGAAATAGCGAGGTTTCTCACCTCTAGGATTTCCTTAGTACGCTGCTTATCCATGCCGAGCTTTTTCGCCAGTTGTCCTGCGTCGGGTTCAGCACCCGTTTTGGCTTGTTCAATGGCGCGCTCGCGATAGACCTTATTGACTTGGTCTTGCACATGGGTAGGGAGCCGGATAAGGCTGCCGGTATCCCCCACGTAGCGCCGAACTGCCTGGGTAATCCAGTTAAAGCAGTAAGTGCTGAAGCGATAACCTTTTTCGAACTCAAATTTTTCAGCGGCACGAATGAGCCCCAGCGTGCCTTCCTGAACCAAATCGAGATAGCCAACCCCGCGCCCTCGGTTCCGTCCGGCAATGGAGTGCACCAGACGGAGGTTGTGCATGACCAACGCATCGCGTGCCTCGGTGTATTCACGTAGCGCACGGCGCATCCCCGACAGGGCGTCGCGCTCTAGGGCCAGCCCGGGAGCAGGCTGAGGCCAATGTCTTGACCAATGCCCAATGGCATCCGCCACGGCATCCGGGAACTGCCCTCCGGCTCGTCTGAGCATGAAGACGGCAATGCCTACAGTCAGGCTAGCGGGAATGCTGAGACCCTTTACCATTTCGCGATAACGCTTTTTGCTGGCACGCTTTACTAACTGGCCAGCCGACTCTCTGGCCAATGATGCGAGCGCGCCGTCGGCGAAGTAGGGCGCTAGTTCCCGTCGGAGCGTGAAGTGCTGCTCTCTGCTTGGAAAACGTTTTACCTCAGGCGGGCAATCCAGTGCGCTGATAAGTAACTCGGCAAGTGTCTCTCGGAGGTCGGGTGAATCCGCGATGAGTTCGGAGAGACAGTTAACCGCTGCCCACTTTCGTCCGTCAATCTCCTGTTCCTGCTCTGCCGTGAGCAGTGGATATCGCCGAATCTCGGCGAACATCAGTTCGAGGTCGGCTTCTTCACTACTGTCCATCGTTTGCATGTCGTCTCCCCCACAAGACTATTCCGATGAGATATACGGCTTTGGCGAGGGAAGAGGTTTGATGATTTTCTTATTTTGTTCAGGTTTGACCTGAACAAAACCTGAACAAAAAACAAAAAGGCTGAACCGAAGTTTTTCGACCCGCGTAAACCTAGACAAATATCGAACAGGAACGCTCTAATGAACGCGCCCGCCACTAAAACCCGCTTGCTCGAACCTCGGCCACTCTATGGTATTGGCACTGTGGCGAGGCTCACCGGCCTGAAGTCTGACACTTTGAGAGTCTGGGAGCGTCGTTATGGTCTTGGCGCCAGCTACAAGTCCGCCACCGGTCGGCGCCAATACACCCAATCCGATCTGGATCATCTTCAGTTAGTCGCCGCCTTGGTGCAGGAAGGGGTGCGCATTGGAGAAATTGCCGCCTCTGACCGCAAGACGCTCGAGATCATGCTTGAGCGACAGACCGACGGAAATGGCTCGCGCGCCGTGCCACCAAAAAAGGCGAGAGTTGTGTTTGTCGGCCCGGAGCTGTGCGAGTGGCTCGATGAGCATCAGGGCTGCATTTCGGGGGTGTCGGCTTTATTGGCAAGAAGCCCCATAGAGTCTGCGCTCAAGGAACTGATTTTGGACGAGGAGGCTGACCTGCTGGTGGTGCACAGTCCGTCTCTCACCCTGCAACAGATCCGTGGCGTTGAGGCGTTGGTGGAACGCTTGAGGGTGAAGCGCGCGATTGTCCTGTATCAGTTCGCCAATGAACAATGGTTGGCTGAGCTCGAGCGCTCAGGCCATTCCGCGCTGCCTTACCCGATTGAACCCTCGCGACTGGCGTTTGAAATTGGTCGCTCGCAGATAGAACGGGAAACCGCGGCGGGCATCGGTAATCTGTCCGAACTCATTCCGGCGAAACCGCGGGTGTTTTCTGATGAAGCGCTACGTGTGGCAGCCCAAGAGAAAATCGTGATTGATTGCGAATGCCCCCGGCATCTCTCAGAGCTGATTCGATCACTCAATGAGTTTGAAAGCTACTCCAGTGCCTGTTCGGTGGACAACTGGAAGGACGCCGCGGTGCACGCCAGTATCTATGCCTACACCTGCCAGGCCCGACATTTGATGGAGAAGGCGTTGCAGTCAGCTTTGGAGGGGAGAACGTTGAATGCAGGTGTTATGCCCGGCCCGATGCGCGACTGATATCGGCCGCGAGTTGCTCCCAGAGTGGAGACCCCTGTAACTGCCAAAACCACAAAAAAACCGGTGCAAGGGTTGGCATCAGCAGCACATTGAACTGGTAGGTTAAGGCGATAACGTCCGCCGGGGGTACCAGCTCGGTGCTCAAAAATGGCTCTCCGACCAACAGTAGCAGGTCTTTGCCCGCAATCGACGCGAGTCCTATGGCCATGATGAGCCATAACCAGAAGAGCCCGGTACAAAATTTATAAAGGCTGTCCTGCACGTTGGAGGCCAATAAAAGCGCGCCATAGAATGCGATAGAGTAAGACACCAGCCGGGTATTAATTTCCAGAGCGACTTGGTTGCTAGCCTCTCTGGCGGGCATGATTTGACCTGCCGATTCTCCAAATTGGGTGGTGAGCTGCAGCTCCGCCCCCAGTAATCCAGCGGTGTCGACAAGGGTGGGGTACAGATGTCCAAGAGCAATGTCGCAGAGCCACACTGCCGGCGCTGCAAACAGTGGGCCTGCGGCATACCATAAGCCAAAAGTGATTGGCATTAATGCCAGCGTCA
>VMDB01000138.1 GCA_008081075.1 Halieaceae bacterium | reverse complement strand
TTGCGATCAGTCTGCCAAGTGGACTATTGCACCGCCACATCACTGGCGAGCACAATCTCGCCGCGGCAAGATTAGATGGCGATTGATAGGAGCACCGAAGATGCAGGCAAAACGAGTCGCCGGGGCATTGGGCGCCGAACTACAGGCAATTAATTTAAATGACGGCATCGATGGCGCGCTGGCGAATACCCTGCGGGCGCTTCTCAACGAGCATGAGGTGCTGTTCTTCCGCGACCAAATGATTGAGCCGGTCGCCCAAAAGCAGCTGGCAGAGATATTCGGCCCACTGCAGACACATCCGGCCTACAACACGGTTGAGGGACTACCCGAGGTGATGATTCTGGAGAGCACCGCCAAAAACCCCTCCAAGATCGAGATCTGGCATTCCGACATGACCTTTCGCCAGCACCCGCCCTCGGTCACGGTATTGCGCGGCATGACGATTCCCGAGGTCGGTGGCGACACGCTGTTTGCCAGCATGACCGCCGCCTATCAAGGATTGTCGTCTGGGATGCAGCGCTATCTCGACGGCCTGATTGCCGTCCACGATTTCAGCCACGGATTCAAGGAAAGCCTGAGTGAACCGGGTGGCCGGGAGCGTCTGGCCGACGCCGTTGCGGCGAACCCCCCGGTGCGGCATCCGGTGATACAAACACACCCCGAGACGGGTAAAAAAGTGCTCTTTGTCAACGCGCTGTTCACCACCCATATCGAGGGCTTGCCACCCCTCGAGTCGGCCGAGGTGCTCCAGTTTTTGTGGCGTCACGCCACCCTGCCCGAGTTCACCTGCCGCTTTAACTGGCAGCCCAACAGCATGGTGATCTGGGACAACCGCAGCACCCAGCACAAACCGGTGAATGACTTTTTTCCCGCTACACGGCGCCTGCACCGGGTGGTCAGTGAGGGCGATCGACCCTACTGACGCGCGCTATCGTCGGCCTGAATCCGCTCGAGATACTGGGAGACTTCTCGCTTCACCAACGGCGCGAACAGATACAGCGCCAGAATATTGGGCAGCGCGATCATAAATGTCATGGCGTCGGAGAAATCCAGCACTGCGCGCAGTTCGAGCATGCAGCCCAGGGCAATGAACACGCAGAAAATCATCTGAAAGATCAGCCCGCGCAGGCGTCCTTCACCGACGAGGTAGGTCCAACCTTTGAGTCCGTAGTAAGACCACGCCAGCGCGCTCGAAAAAGCGAACAGCAAAGCCGCCACTGCTATTACATAAGGTGCCCAATCAAAGTGCCAGGCAAAAGCGGCTGAGGTCAGTTCGATACCGGCCAGGCCTGACCCCATGAGGCCTTGAGGAACGGCGGTCGTTAAAATCACCAGTGAACTCAGTGAGCAGATCACCACGGTATCGATAAAGGGCTCCAGTAATGCCGTAATCCCCTCGGACGCCGGCGCCTCGGTTTTCACGGCCGCATGGGCAATCGATGCCGAGCCAATACCCGCCTCGTTGGAAAAAAGCGCGCGCTGAAATCCGATCACCATGGCGCCCAACAGCCCGCCCGAGGCGGCTTGCCCGGTAAAGGCCTCCGAGAGCACCAACTGCAGCGCCGCGGGAAGGTACTCGGCGCTCAACCCGATGACCACCACACTCGCAACGAGATAGAGCAACCCCATCACGGGGACCAGTACAGCGGCGACCTGAGCAATGGAACGAATTCCGCCGATGATGACCGCGGCGATCACACCGGCGAGGGCAATACCAAACACCCAGCCTCGATCGGCCAGCCACGATTCCTGACCGCCAGTGATCACCAGCACCTGCGCAAAAGCCTGATTGGACTGGAACATGTTGCCAATACCCAAACAACCAATGACCAGCGCGAGCGCATAAAAACTGCCAAAGCCCTTACCAATAAGCGGCCAACCACGCTCTCGAAAGTAACTTTCCATGTAAAACATGGGGCCGCCCGAGACCGATCCATCGGCGTTATGACGCCGATATTTCACCCCCAGCGTGCACTCCACCAACTTCGTTGACATGGACAACAGCCCGGCGATGAACAGCCAGAACGCGGCCCCCGCCCCTCCCAGGGAGATCGCGACCGCCACGCCACCAATATTGCCCACGCCGACAGTGCCCGACACCGCGGTAGCAACGGCCTTGAAGTGACTGATTTCACCGCGGGCGTGAGGATCCGAGAAATCTCCGCGGGCATGGCGGATAGCCAACCAAAGTGCGCGGACGTTAATAAAACGGAGATACACCGTAAAGAAGAGTGCCGCCACCGAGGTCCAGACCACGATCAGCGGCACCTCGGTGCCCGCCAGGGTAACAGCGTAAAACACCGCCGAGGACAGCGCCTCAGCAACGGGCCCCAAGTGGGCTTCAACCCACTGGTCGGGTGACAGGCTCATCCGCGGTGCACCGCGTGGGCAAAGACCTCAGGATAGCCATTGAACATCGGCACCTGATCCAGCCAGCCACTCTCGATCAAGCGCGCGCGAAATGCTGGCAGGTGATAGCAGGGCACACCCGGGAGGAGATGGTGCTCGAGGTGATAATTCACCCCGTGGGGCGCCAATAACCATCGCTGCCAAAAGGGCGCCGTAACGGTCCGGGTGTTCATCCGGGGATCCGGGTCGTTAGCGTCTGGCACAGCGGCGTGCTCCGCGATTTGGCGCAACCGAATCACCAACATATAAGAGGTCATAAAGGTGACAAACCACAGCCACCATGTCCAGCCAATCCCGAAAGCGATTAATACCAGCACCAGCGCGCCCTGCACTGCCACCTGTTTGACCAACAATAAAGGATCGGAAACTGTGCCCTGCCGCGAGAAATGGGATAGCCCCCCTGTAACGGCCCCCGCCACCAAGCGGGCGCCCGTCTGACCCGTAAGATCCCGGATCACCTTGCGTCTGAAGCTACGGTCGCCAACGGGATAGGCGCGGTAATTGGGCAGATCGGGATCGTCAGGTGTTCCCGCCAACCGGTGGTGATTAAGGTGCGCGGTGGCGTAAGTCGGAAGATCGTTGAGCGTGGGCAGTGCACACAGCCATTGCCCCACCCATCGATTGAGGGGCCGATTCGCAAATAGCGTACCGTGACCCGCCTCGTGCATCAGCACCGACAGCCCCAACTGGCGCCCGGGCAAAAGCACCCAGACCAGCAGTATCGTGATTGTGCTCGGGAAAAAACCGGCAATAGCGAGCAGCCCGAGAATGGCCGCCCAGTTGGATACTACCAACCACGCCGCTCGCCAATCACTGCGCTCAAGGAAGCGCTGGCGATCCTCGGTGCTGAGCAGCTCCGCATTTTTTAGCATGATCGTCTTACCATCACCCGATTATGGGTGATTTGGCGCAGGCTTCAACCGGGTCCTGCTTAGGCGTTCGCAGGCAATTACTGGAGTGGAAAAACCCGCGGAAGCAAAAACAACACGACCGACGAGAATGCCAAAGACACCAGCCAGCCAAAGCGCAGGTAATCGCCGCGGTTATAACCGCCCAGGTTCTGAACCATCAGGTTAGTCGTGTAGCCAAAGGGGGTGAGGAATGAGGCACTGCCTCCCAGCGCCACCGCCATCACAAAGGCCATGGGCGCCAAACCGGCGCTGGTCGCGAGCGCATAGCTGAGCGGGAACATCAGCGCCGCTGCCGCGTTATTGGTCATTAATTCGGTCAAAGCGAGGGTGAGCGCATAGATCATCAGCAGCAGCACAAAAGGCGATACAGCCGCAATCACCGGGGATAAGCTGGCCATCATGATCGTCATTAATCCTGAATCCATCACGGCCTGGGCGATGGCAAGGGCCGAGGCAACAATCAGCCAAATTTCAAAGGGAAAACGCCGGCGCAGCTCCGCCGCACTGAATAAATCCAGTGCAAGCATGAGGAGCAGCAAAAACATCAGGCCGGTCGCCAGGGTAAACCAGCCCAGGATTGAGCCCGCAATCGCGACCATCAGTCCTGCCCCCACCCCCAGACTTTTCGTGAGCGGTAGACGATGGCTGCCAATGTCGCCGTCAATAACCAGAAAGTTGCGACTGAGGTTGCCGCGCTTTAAAAAATCGCTGCCCACGGCCAGCATCA
>VMDB01000038.1 GCA_008081075.1 Halieaceae bacterium | reverse complement strand
AGGAACAGGCAGCGCAAAAGAAGGTCATCGAGGTCGAGGACGAAAAACAGAACACCCATCGCATTGGCGTTATCGACATCCCCGCGTTCTACATCGATTTTGAGGCTTACCGTCGCGGGGATAAAAACTATCGATCGACAACCCGAGACGTCAATCGGCTGATCGACGAGTTAGTGGCTGAAGGTGTTGAAGGCCTTGTCATTGACCTTCGCGACAATGGGGGCGGCTCGCTTCAGGAAGCCAATCAACTTACTGGATTATTCATCGAGTATGGGCCTACCGTGCAAATTCGGTCTGCCGAGAGTCGGGTATGGCGTGATGGCAAGCGACGTCGCTCCAACTATTATGAGGGCCCGCTGGCCGTCATGATTAACCGCCTGAGCGCCTCTGCGTCTGAGATCTTTGCCGGTGCTATTCAGGACTATGGACGTGGCATCGTTGTCGGAGAGCAGTCGTTTGGTAAAGGCACCGTGCAGTCTCTGGTGCCCTTGCAGGAAGGCCAGCTGAAGATCACTGAGAGCAAGTTTTACCGCATATCCGGCGACAGCACTCAGCACAGAGGCGTTATTCCTGACATCGATTACCCGTCGGTATTTGATCCCACCCAGATCGGAGAGAGCGCGCTCGACAACGCTCTGGCATGGGATCAAATCGCTCCAGCGCGCTTCAATCGATACCAGGACTACGACACCATCTTGCCGGGCCTGATGGCGCTGCATCAACAACGCGCCGCGAATGATCCCGACTATCGCTACCTAGAGGATCAGGTAGAGATGGCTCGAGAGGCGCGAAAAGTCAGCGCCCTACCCCTTCAAAAATCGGGCCGATTGGCGATGCGTGACGAACAGGAAGCAAAAGCATTAGCGATTGAGAATCGACGCCGAGCCGCCAAGGGACAAGCACCTCTGGAAAGCCTGATCAGTGCCGACGAGGAAACCGAGGACGCCTTAACGCTCTCCGAAGATGAGACGGGCGCTCTCTCTGATGACACTGACCACAGCCTCGAAAACACAGGGGAAGATGAGCCTAGCGATGTCCTGTTGCTCGAGACTGGACGTATTCTGGTTGACGCCATCGCCACGCGGCCCGATACGAGCGTAGCGGGTCGCGCGCAACACTCAGGCAACAAAGCTTTGTAGGACAAGCGCTGGCTTCGAAGTGCTGAGGCCTTTTTACTCAGGCTTCACAGGCTCAGACTTTGCTATCTATCTTGCTTTGACCTTTGAGGTACGGCCGCAGTATCTCTGGGATAGCGACGCTGCCGTCATCATTCTGACCATTCTCCAGAATAGCGACCAGCGTCCTTCCTACCGCCAAACCCGATCCGTTAAGCGTGTGCACTAGCTCGGGCTTTCCGGTACTGGGGTTTCTCCATCGCGCTTGCAGGCGGCGCGCCTGAAAGTCACCAAAATTGGAACAGCTGGAAATCTCCCGATAGGCACTCTGTCCCGGCAACCATACTTCGAGGTCATAAGTCATCGCCGCGCTGAATCCGAGATCGCCGCCGCATAACAGGACCTTGCGATAAGGTAATTCCAGCGCCTGGAGGATCGCCTCGGCGTGCCCTGTTAATTGCTCCAGCGCGACGTTTGATTGATCCGGGCGAACAATCTGCACCAGCTCGACTTTTTCAAATTGATGCTGCCTGATTAAGCCCCGGGTATCTCGCCCATAGCTGCCCGCCTCGCTGCGAAAACACGGTGTGTGGGCGACATAACGAACGCCCTGCCCCTCCAAATCTGAAGCGTCATAGATCCGGCCCCTCGCCATGTTAGTAACGGGCACCTCGGCTGTGGGAGCAAGGTAATAGCCCTGATCACCCTCCAACTTAAAAAGGTCCTCGGCAAATTTAGGCAGTTGCCCCGTGCCGGTGAGAGATGCCTCATTAACGATGTACGGCACGTAGAGCTCGGTGTAACCGTGATCTATCGTGTGGCAGTCCAACATAAATTGAATCAAGGCCCGATGGAGCCGCGCCAGATCGCCTCTCAATACCGAAAATCGGGAGCCTGCAATCTGACTGGCCGCCTCCATGTCAATTTGACCGAGAGCCTCTCCGATATCGACATGATCCTTGGGAGGAAAAGAGAGCTGTCGCGGTGTCCCCCAACGCGACACTTCTGCGTTATCTGCCTCCGACGCGCCGTGAGGCACTCTCTCATCGGGGAGATTAGGCGTGCCAAGTAATAACGCGTCCAGCTCACGCTGAACAGCGCCCGCCTCCTCGGTGGCAGCTTCCAAATCCGCCGACAACCTCGCCAGCACTTGCTCTACTTCAGCTTTGGCCTCCTCCACTGAGCGGCCAGCAGAGACGAGCTCACCGATCTTTTTGGAGGCGGCTTTTCGCTCGGCCAGTAAACCTTGAGCTGTGACGTCAGCATTCTTTCTGCGCGCATCCAAAGCTTCAAACTGCGCAACATCAAATTGCACACCACGCTTTGACAGTGCTTCCACAACCCGCTGCGGGTCTTGTCGAATTGCTTTAATGTCAAGCATATAGCCGTTGCCTTCCTTTCAAGGGGCGGGAGTGTAACCGAAATCAGTTCTCCATAATGCCTGCCCCACACATTTGCACGGCGTGACGAGCGCTCGCCTTACGTCTCTCCGGGTGCCGTGCCTACGTTGACAGCACGCCAATGCGCTAATTTCTCACTTAGCTGTTTCTCTAAGCCTCGCTGCGTCGGCTGATAAAACGTCGTCGGTGACATGCCATCCGGAAAATATTGCTGCCCAGCTGAGAATCCCTCCTCAGCGTCGTGCGAATAGTGATACCCCACTCCGTGCCCTTGCTCCCGCATCAACCGAGTCGGCGCGTTTCGCAGGTGCGGCGGCACGTCGAGTGAACCCGTATTCTGTGCCGCGTCCATGGCTGCATTGAAGGCACGATAAACCGCATTACTCTTGGCGGCACAGGCCAAGTAAGTCACTGCTTGCGCCAGTGCCAGCTCCCCCTCGGGGCTCCCCAAGCGCTCCAGCACCGAGACGGCATCTGTCGTTACCTGCAACGCGCGGGGGTCTGCCAGACCGACGTCTTCAGACGCCATGCGGATGCAACGCCTGCCGATATAAAGAGGGTCACAACCCGAAGTCAGCATTCGTGCCAACCAGTACAACGCGGCGTCGGGGTCAGAACCTCTGACTGACTTATGCAAGGCGCTGATCTGGTCATAAAATGCGTCGCCACGCTTGTCAAAGCGCAGTGTTCCCGATGTCGCCAATTCGCTGAGCAGGTCGTGATGAAGATGGCAGCTGGATCCGTCGCGGGACGCAAGACTCACGGACAGTTCGAGCAGATTCAAACTTTGCCTGACGTCGCCGTCTGCCAGCCCCGCCAAACTGTTTAAAAAGCCGGGCGCCACCTCGATAGCGGGGAAGCACTCTTGCACTGCGCGTTCCAATAGCTGGGCAAGCTCGGATTCGCGCACCGGCTCCAATTTATAGACGCGCAATCGTGATAGCAGCGCGCCATTCACCTCGAAGGACGGATTTTCCGTGGTAGCACCGATAAAGAATACGGTTCCGTCCTCGATGTGCGGCAGGAATGCATCCTGCTGACTTTTATTAAAACGGTGTATTTCATCAACAAAGAGCACCGTTGCTCGGCGGCGCCCCGCTGCCTCCTTAGCCTGCTCTATGGCATCGCGAATATCTTTAATACCCGAGAACACGGCAGATATCTGTAAAAACAAGGCTTCACTATGGCTCGCCGCTATGCGGGCCAATGTGGTCTTACCCACACCCGGGGGGCCCCAGAGCAGGAAAGAATGCAATTTGCCCGTCTCAATGGCGTGACGCAGGGGCTTACCCGGCCCCAGCAAGTGTTGCTGCCCCACCAATTGCGCCAGAGAAGTCGGACGCATTTTTGACGCCAGAGGTTCATTGTCTGAAGGCGCCGGAGTAAACAAATCACCTTCTCTCATTCGCGTTGATCCAATCGCTTCTAGAAAGGAAGTTCGGGGACGGCGAACCCAGAGGCATCCAGAATGATCGCGGGGTCTTCAACCATCGAGAATTCCAACAGCTGGTAACCGAGGTCGGTAATACTGAGCGTCCA
>VMDB01000059.1 GCA_008081075.1 Halieaceae bacterium | reverse complement strand
CCCGCAACGCGACCCCGGAGCTCTCATGCCCTCTCAAAATGATTTGGCCAACGCCATTCGCGCCCTCGCGATGGATGCGGTTCAAGCGGCCAACAGTGGCCACCCTGGCGCCCCCATGGGAATGGCCGATATCGCAGAAGTCTTATGGAACCGCATCCTCCGCCACCATCCGGGCAACCCTGCCTGGCCCAACCGGGACCGGTTCGTGCTCTCTAATGGCCATGGGTCGATGCTTATCTACGCCCTGCTGCACTTGAGTGGATATGAGCTTTCGATTGAAGATATTAAGCAATTCAGGCAGTTACACAGTAAAACCCCTGGCCACCCAGAATATGGGTACACCCCCGGTGTAGAGACCACCACGGGCCCGTTGG
This sequence comes from Halieaceae bacterium, assembly GCA_008081075.1. Taxonomy (GTDB): domain Bacteria; phylum Pseudomonadota; class Gammaproteobacteria; order Pseudomonadales; family Halieaceae; genus Luminiphilus. The sequence continues at coordinate 3,713 of VMDB01000059.1, read as the reverse complement.
GCCAAGGTTTGGCCAATGCAGTGGGGATGGCGATTGCAGAAAAGACACTGGCGGCCCAGTTCAACCGCGAGGGGCATTGCATCGTGGACCACCATACCTGGGTGTTTTTGGGTGATGGTTGCCTCATGGAAGGTGTTTCCCATGAGGCCTGTTCTCTCGCGGGCACCTTGGGTTTAGGCAAGCTCATCGCGGTTTACGATGACAATGGCATTTCTATCGACGGCGAGGTGGAGGGCTGGTTTACCGACGACACGCCAAAGCGGTTCGAGGCCTATGGTTGGCAGGTGATATCGGCGGTCGATGGCCACGATCCCGTAGCGATTGAGGCGGCCTTTGCTGCCGCACAGGCGGAGACTGCGCGGCCCAGCCTCATTTGTTGCAAGACAGTCATCGGCAAGGGTAGCCCCAACAAAGCGGGCACCGAGAGTTGTCACGGGGCCCCCCTTGGCGCTGAAGAGATTGCCCTGACGCGTGAGGCCTTGGGGTGGACCCACGCGCCCTTCGAGATTCCCGACGACATCCGCGCCGCCTGGGACGGACGGGCGCGGGGCGCCGATCTTGAGGCCCGTTGGCAGGCCGATTTTGACGCCTACCGCGCAGACTACCCGGATCTTGCCGATGAGTATCTTCGCCGATTGCGAGGCGAAATGCCGTTTAATTTCGCCGAAATTGCAGACAAATACATAGACGATTGCATTCAGGCGGGAGCCGATGTGGCCTCTCGCAAGGCGTCCCAGCAAGCGCTGAATGCCCTTGGGCCCTCGCTCCCGGAGCTGTTGGGTGGGTCGGCCGATCTGGCGGGGTCTAATCTAACGCTGTGGCAGGGCGCTGAGGGTATTTCGGCAGCATCCGCCACAGGCAACTACCTTTTTTACGGGGTTCGTGAGTTTGCCATGGCCGCGATTATGAATGGCATTGCCCTCCATGGCGGGTTTATTCCCTATGGCGCCACGTTTCTGATTTTCATGGAATACGCGCGCAATGCGGTGCGCATGTCGGCGCTGATGGGGCAACGCGTGCTGTATGTGTTCACCCATGATTCGATAGGCCTTGGAGAAGACGGCCCCACCCATCAACCGGTGGAGCAACTCACGGCGCTTCGCGCGACGCCGAATCTGCAGACCTGGCGACCCTGTGACGCAGTGGAATCGGCGATCGCGTGGAAGCAAGCGCTGCTTCGTGAGGCTGGGCCCACAGCCATGATTTTCTCCCGGCAAACCCTGCCCGCTCAGATTACCCATGCGGATCAGGCATTGTTGGCGCATCGCGGTGGCTATGTGCTGGTGCCGGAGCAGGGCGCCCTGGATGCGATCATCATTGCGACGGGATCGGAGGTCGCGCTGGCCGTAGAGGCGGCAGAGCAACTCACTGCTGCCGGAAAGGGTGTGCGCGTCGTTTCCATGCCCTGCGCGGAAGCCTTCGAGGCGCAGGAAGCGGGCTATCGAGAGGCGGTATTGCCAAGCGATGTGCTGGCCAGGGTTGCGGTCGAAGCCGCTCACACCGACTTTTGGTACAAGTACGTTGGACTTGATGGTCGAGTGGTCGGGATGTCGTCTTTTGGCGAGTCTGCGCCGGCTGGCGCCCTCTTCCAGCATTTTGGCATTACCACGGATCATGTGGTCGCCGCGGTTGAGGATGTGATTCTCGATTGACCATGCGCTTTGCGATTAATGGTTTTGGGCGGGTAGGCCGCACATTGCTGCGGGTGTACCGCGCCCGCGAGGACGCGCGGTCCGCACTGGAACTGGCGGCGATTAACGAGATCGCGGACGCAGACACGGTGGTTCATCTTGCCCGCTACGATTCAAATTACGGGCGCTATCCCGGTCGCATCGCGCGTTCCGGGGACTTGTTGGCAATCGATCAGTCGCTGGTGCCACTCAGCCATGTCAGAGACGTAGCGGAACTGCCTTGGGATGAACTCGAGATCGACCTCGTTTTTGAGTGCACGGGTGCGTTTACTGATCGAATGACGGCTGAGCGCCACCTTGATGCGGGTGCCGCCCGTGTTTTGTTCTCGCAACCCGCAGAGTCTGATGTAGACGCGACCATCGTTTTCGGCGTCAACGAGGACGTGCTGGCGCCCGAGTTGCGCGTCGTATCCGCCGCGTCCTGCACAACCAACGCGGTTGTTCCGGTTCTCGATACGCTCTCCCGCGGGTTCGGTATTGAAGCCGCGACCATTACCACTATCCATTCCTTGATGAATGACCAACCGGTGCTCGATGCCTATCATCACACTGATCTGCGCAAAACCCGCGCCGCGTCGCAGTCAATTATCCCTGTCGACACGGGCCTTGCGGTGGGTATCGAGCGCATTCTGCCGCACCTCGCTGGCAAGCTCTCGGCCCACGCATTGCGCGTTCCTACGACCAAGGTGTCGGCGATTGAGTTAACGGTGGCCACGGAGCGTCGCTGCGATCGCGAGCAGATTAACGCGGCCTTGTTGGCGGCCTCGGAAGGGGTGTTATCGGGGGTTCTGGATTATTCGCTTGAACCCTTGGCCTCCTGCGATTTCGCGGGCGAGGCGGCTTCGGCCATCGTCGATGCAAAACAGACTCAGGTTGCTGCGGGAAGATTGGCCAAGATACTGATCTGGTTTGATAACGAGTGGGCCTACGCCAGTCGCCTGATTGATGTCGCATTAGCATGGCAACAACGCATTGCTGAATCAGCGCATCCGGCGAGAGAGGGCGTGCAGTAAAGGAAAATATGCCGTGAAACTGATGACCGAACTGGACCTTAAGGGTCGGCGCGTCCTGATTCGAGAAGATTTGAACGTACCCCTTCGTGAAGGCGTCATCACCAACGATGCGCGATTGCGGGCCGCGGCGCCCTCCATCAAACAGGCGCTGGCGCAAGGCGCTGCTGTGATGGTGATGTCCCACCTTGGGCGACCGATCGAGGGCGAATGGAGTGAGGAGGCTTCTCTGGCGCCCATCGCCAAGCGATTGTCAGAGTTAGTGGGGCGTGATGTGCTACTGGCAAAGGACTGGCACCATGTTGCGCCTTTGCCCGGCGATGTCGTGCTCTTGGAAAACGTCCGATTCAATGTGGGCGAGTCCGCGAATGATGCCGGTCTGGCGTCCGACTATGCGTCGCTCTGCGATGTCTTTGTGATGGACGCCTTTGGCACGGCGCATCGTGCTCAGGCTTCGACCCATGGCGTTGCTAAATCCGCAGCGGTTGCCTGCGCAGGTCCACTGCTGGCGGCCGAGTTAACCGCCTTGGAGCGAGCACTTACTTCTGCCAAAAGCCCTATGATAGCTATCGTGGGGGGATCAAAAGTCTCTACCAAACTGGAGGTGCTGGACAACCTCTCTCAGCGTTGCGACAGTCTGATTGTCGGTGGCGGTATCGCGAACACTTTTCTGGCGGCCGCGGGCTATCCCATTGGAAAATCGCTCCACGAGCCTGATTTGATCGCCACCGCTCGTCGCCTGATGGACCATGTAGAGATCCCGCTGCCGATCGATGTTGTGGTGGCGCCGGGGATAGACGCGGGTCGACGGGCAACGACAAAGCTCGCTGCTGAGGTGGCGGAAGAAGACATGATCCTGGACGTGGGCCCTCAGACAGCGACGCACATTGCCGACCGAGTCCGCGAGGCGGCGACTATCCTTTGGAATGGTCCGCTGGGGGTTTTCGAACAGGACGCTTTTGCCGCAGGCACGCGGGTGCTCGCAGAGGCAATTGCCGCGAGTGACGGTTTT
>VMDB01000129.1 GCA_008081075.1 Halieaceae bacterium | reverse complement strand
ATTCATACGCCACTGCAGGCTACGAGGGCCGATTATGAGGCCGTGGGCGACATCCAACCCCATCGACTGCGGGTGTATGCGGCGATGACCCGAGCGCTGGATCGCAGCGTCGGTCGCGTCGTGGCAGCACTCGAAGAGCGGGGGCTCGCGGATAACACCATTGTGATTTTCACGAGTGACAACGGCGGCGCGGGCTATGTGGGCCTTGCCGATGTCAACGCGCCCTTTCGGGGTTGGAAGATTACGCACTTTGAGGGCGGCATTCGCGTGCCGTTGTTCATCAAATGGCCGAGCCGGATCGCGCCGGGTGTCCAAATAGATACACCCGTGGCACATATCGACCTGATGCCGACGGTATTGGCGGCTATCAATGCGCCACTGCCAGAGGGGCGGGAAATCGACGGCGCAAATTTGTTGCCGTTGATGACGGACGGTTTGGAGGCGGCGCGCGATTGGAGCCGGGAGACATTGTTCTGGTCGGCAGACCATAACCGGATCGTGCGTCATGGTGACTGGAAGCTGCAGGTAGCAGAGCGACCCCAGACGCAGTGGCTTTTTAACCTGGCCGAGGATCCGACCGAGCAACATAATCTGGCGGCGGCGCGTCCCGACAAGGTGGCTGAACTGATGGCACTGCTCGATGCGCACGCGGCTACTGCGAGAGCGCCGCTTTATCGGGCCGAGATAGAGGCACCGGTAATGATCGACAAGGATTTGTCACTGCCTTTTGAGCCCGGAGACGAGTGGGTATCTGTCCCCAACTAGTGGTGGGCGGATCAATTGCCGTAGCCCAATCATCGGCAAAGTGCAGGGCGCCGTTGCTAACCCGATCCGTTAGTAACGCGCGCTGTTGGCCCTAGAGACCTTCGCGGGTTTTGATGATCTCGGTGGAGCCGGCAGGCAAGCTGAACGAGACACCGTCGTAGCCAACGGTGTAATCGGGGAAAATCGCCTCGGCACCGTTGAGCCACAGCGCTTCCTGTCCCGGCACGATGATCGGCGGCACTATATGGTAGTACAGCAGGTGTCCCACGCCGGCATTTTGAGCGGTCTCAGCGGCGTCGGCGGGGCTGGCATGATAATCGGGCACATCAAACATGATTTTGGCCACGATGGCGTTACCCATGCCGTTAGCCGCGTCCTCCATCATGCCGATGATGTTGGGGGCGAGAGCTTCATGCACTAACAAATCGACGCCCATGGCGAAGCGCGTGATGTTATCGGACTGCGCAGTATCGCCGCTAATAAGCACCGTGCGACCGCCATAGCTGAAGCGATAGCCCACCGCGGGTGAGACCGGGGCGTGTTGTACACGGAGCGCCTCGATGACGAGGCCATTACCTTCATAAACCTTGGTCAGTTCACCGTCGGCGGGCGCGTCGAATGGGATAGCACGCATACCCGCGGCGGCCAGCGGGGTCACCGCGTCGCCATGGTGGGCGTTGCGGTAGACAAAGTCCTGAGCGTAAGCGGTGTTAAATCCAGCGACGATTTGATCGACGCCCTCAGGGCCATAAACTGGTAGGGGTGAGGCATCGTCTCCCGTGGCCCATCGGATCGTGGCCAACTCTCCCAGACCGTCGATGTGATCTGAATGAAAGTGGGTCAGGAAGACCGCCTCGACGGCGGCAGGCGGGTAGCCCAGGCGTTGCAGGTTTCGCGTACTGTCGGTGCCCGTATCGACAATAAACAGTCGGTTACCAGCGACTATGCCCACGCAGGGTCCTGAGGCGCGCGGTGCCGGCATGGGGCCGCCGGCGCCACAGAGCACCACGTGCAGGCCATCCCCGAGCGATTCCACCTGATTGGTTGCCATTTGTCGGGGCAACGCGGCGGCCACTAATTTTTCTGCAATCGTGGCGCGCTGACCGTAGCCGATCATCACAGCCAACACCGCTACCCCTAATCCAATCGCCCGTTTTTTCATCATTTTTCCTAATAGGATGGTTGTTTATTTGTGCTTGCCATCCTTTCTAACTATTGGCAGTATTAATGTCAATATAGCCGCGCTTGCCGATGTCAGCCTCAATGTTATCGGCCACTGTGGAATCCGTGGAGGCAGCGCTCAATAAGATGACCTTGGTGTCTTCTCAAACGAATCAACTCTATGCGATGCCCCACTCGCTTTACTCGGGGCGGGCCCGCGCTTATTTAATCAAGCAGGGCATTTCATTTGAGGAGTGCTCCACCGGGCACGAGCGATACAAGACCGAGGTATTGCCCGAGGCAAAACTGCCGACTATTCCTACTTTGGTAACGATGAATGGCGAGGTCATCCGCGATGGTGCAGCCATCATTGAGCATTTTGAGGTACGTGCGGGTCGGCCTTGTCAGCCAAAGGGTGCGCGCCAAGGTGTGGTCAGCGCGTTGTTCGACGTGATCGGATCCCAGGGTTTATTGCGTCCCGCCATGCACTACCGTTGGAACTTTCCTGAGGAAAACGCGGCCTTTGTACGTTATCACTTCCTGCACTCGCAGCGCGACGCCCCGGGACGCGAGGAGAAAACGGACTACATGATGGACCGCATGCGCCATGCGGCGCTTATCTTCGGTGTCACCGATAACACGCGGGAATTGATCGAAGCCCTGTATCTGGAATTTCTGGAAGCCCTTAACAGTCATTTTGAGCAGTATCCCTATTTGCTCGGATGGCGGCCATGTATTGGTGATTTTGGCTTGCTGGGCCCACTCCACGCCCATTTGGGCCGGGATCCTTACCCTGCCAATCTTATGCAACGCCGGGCGCCGCGGGTCTGGCGCTGGGTGGAGCGCATGAATCGCCCTGATCAGGATGCCCCCGAATATTTCAATGCGGGAGATGACTTTCTGGCCGACGATACTGTGCCCGAAACCCTGCTGGCCGTGTTACGGGTCGTGGCGAAGGATTTTATGCCCGAGACCCATGCGTCTGCTGATTTTATTAATCAATGGTTAGCGAAACAGAGGCCTGAAGCGGGTACCCCCGCGGTGGGGAGACTAGCCGAGGCGCCGGGTAGCGCAACTTTTTCGGTGGATGGGCAGCAGATTTCGGCACTGGCACAACCGTACCGGCATTTTCAATTGCAGCGAGCTAAACATCTGTTTTCCGCGCTCAATCAGCGCGACCAAGGTGCAGTGACCACGCTACTCGAAAGCTGTGGATTGGGGGCGCTCCTCGGGGTGTCTCTGAGTCGTGACATCGAGCGAGCGGGCAATTTAGAGCGATGGAGCCGCCATACAGGTGATTGATAACAACGCACTAGCGCAGACAGAAGGTGGTAATAGTGGGTTAAAGGCGGCAGAACACGGTTGTGTTTCGCCACGTGTGTGGCAGTATCGCGCGCTGTCAAGTTGCGTATGGCGTTAGCCACCGCATAAACAATAACGATTACATTAGCTATCCATGGGAGTTCAAAAGATGGTAAAGACATTTTCCAAGCTGGCCCTAAGCGCAGCTGTGGCGGGTCTGACGTTTGGCGTCAGCGCGCAGCAGCTAGAAGAAGTGGTGGTGACCGCGCAGAAGCGAACCGAAAGTCTGCAAGACGTACCCATTTCTGTAACCGCGATCTCGGGTAAGCAAGTTGAAGAAGCATCAATCCGAAGCTTCGGTGAACTTGGCGCCTATGTGCCCAACTTCTCTGTTACTGAGAACGCGGTAAATACGATTATCTCCATGCGCGGCATTTCGGTGGGGGCCAACCAATCTTTCGAGCAGTCCGTCGGTATCTTCGTCGATGGTGTCCCTTATGGGCGTAGCCGGCAGGCGCGACTGGGCCTGTTTGACCTGGAACAGGTTGAGGTGCTGCGAGGGCCACAGGGCATTATCTTCGGCAAGAACACGCTGGCGGGCGCGATCAACGTCCGCTCCGCGGCACCCAAAGTGGGCGAAGGACTGACCGGACGGTTAGCCGCCAGCTTCGAATCAGACAACGGCCAGTACTTTGAGGGCCACATTGGCACCAGTATCGGCGATAATCTCGCAGTCCGGCTCGCGGTGATGGACCGAGAGATTGACGGCTACAACGAGAATACGGCACCCAACGCGGCGAACCCCGAGATGCCCAGCACTGACGAGATGATTGCTCGACTCGGCATTCAGTGGGAACCGTC
>VMDB01000015.1 GCA_008081075.1 Halieaceae bacterium | reverse complement strand
GCGGTGGCCGGCATTGATCTGGGCAAAATCAAAGTGACTGCCTCTGAGATTGGTGGGGGGTTTGGTGGTAAAACCACCGTTTACCTCGAGCCACTGGCCGTAGTGCTGTCCAAGAAAGCGGGTCGGCCGGTGAAAATGGTGATGGACCGGGGTGACGTATTTCGGGCCACAGGCCCCGCACCCGGTGCGCAAACTCGCGTCAAGCTCGGTGCTACCCGCGAGGGTAAGTTGCTGGCTGCGGAAGTCGATTGTCTGATGGATTCCGGTGCCTATAACGGCAACCCCGCGGGGATCCCGGCATTTATGGCTACCGCTTGTTACAAACTGACTGACGCTCGGTCGACAGGGCGCTCGGTATATACCAACAAGCCCAAAATCCACGCCTATCGGGCGCCCAGCATCCCACAGGTAACGTTGGGTGTGGAGCTGGCGATGACTGAATTGGCTGCCGAGTTGGGTATGGATCCGATCGAATTCCGCTTGAAGAACGCGGTGGAAGAGGGCGACGCCAACATGATGGGAGCGCCCTATCACCGGATTGGTTTGCGCGAGTGCCTCGAGGTCGCGCGCAATCACGCTCACTACAAATCCGCCGTGGCCGAGGGCGCAGGCCGTGGTGTGGCCATGGGTTACTGGATCAACGCCGGTATGCAATCCAGTGCCACCATCAACGTGAGCTCAGACGGTCACGTGGCCGTGCTCACGGGTAGTCCCGATATCGGAGGCTCCCGCGCTTCTATGGCGCTTATGGCAGCCGAAGTGCTCGGCATTCCCTTTGATCACGTGCACCCTCAGGTGGTGGCTACTGACTCGGTGGGCCATACCGACGTCACCGGAGGGAGCCGCACCACATTGGCCACCGGTCAGGCAGTTATTCAGGCCGCAGAGTCCTGCGTCGCCGAGATGTGTCGCCGTGCCGCGGCACAATGGGGGGTAGAGCCGGGCGTGGTGGCCTGGAGTCAAGGCGCCGCTCATTACGGCGAGCACACCCTAACCTTCGAGGAACTGGCTGAGCGCGCTGGCGGCATGGGCGGGCCCCTGACTTTTTCGAGCTCATTAACCGCCACGAGCACGTCACCCGGTTTCGCAGTACATATTTGTGACGCCGAGGTCGATAAAGAAACTGGGCGAACCACCATTACGCGTTACACCACTATTCAAGATGCGGGCAAAGCGATTCACCCCGATTATGTCGAGGGTCAAATGCAGGGCGGCGCGGTGCAGGGCATTGGATGGGCGTTGAATGAGGAATATCTCTACAACGCCGACGGTGTGCTCGAAAACCCTGGCTTCCTCGATTACCGCATTCCGGTTGCATCGGATCTGCCCTATATCGATACGGTGATTGTCGAGATACCCAATCCGTTACATCCCTTTGGTGTCAAGGGTGTGGGAGAGGTGCCGATTGTGCCGCCGATGCCCGCTATTGCCGAGGCGGTGTATCAGTCCACCGGCGTGCGCTTCAGAGATTTACCGCTGAACCCACCCAAGATTGTGGCCGGGCTGGCTGGCGGTTAACGCGGCGTTATGTTTCCGGGCGGTCTAGGGACCGTCAGGATCCACCGCGGTCCTTCGAGAGATCTTCCTCGATGTAGCGCAGGATGGCTTCCAGTGCAATTTCGCGCGGAAAATCGTTTCGATCTGCGAAGACGGCCTGCGTAATCTCATGTTGTCGCGCGATCGGCACCGACATGGCCCAGTGATCGGCATTGAAAAACCCGAGGACCGTGGAGCCGGGTATGACTTGATCATAGAACACCACTTGCGAATCGTTGCGCGCATCCTTTAATTCTCCCAGTTGGCGATGAAACCGCTGTAAGCCGTTGGAGATATTATCGGGGTCTGGAAACGCGATGACCGAGTAGTAGCGGATGTGCTCTGGCAGGGTGTTCTCGGCGAACCACGCCACACGGTTAGCGGGGCTGAGGGTCTCGAGAGCCTTGGAGTCCTTTTTTTCACACTCGGCGCCCGGAATGTGGGTCAACCACTTGAGCTGTTTTTCGTCCGCCGTGTCGGCGAGTGGTGACCCCCATACCGCGCCGGCGTATGACACCACCGCTGCGACCCTTTTAGTGAGTTCCGGGTAGGCAATAAGGAACGCAAAAATATCAGGGACCCCTTTGGAATATCCAACGAGGATGAGGGGCTGATCGCTGTGCTCGGGTCCGAGGTTGGCTACATAGTCGGCGATGAGCGTCGCGTTGGTCTCTGAGCTGGCAATGCCTTCTACCTGAATAAAACCGGTCTCATAGCCCAGCGTTGCCACGTGGTTGGGGGCCGAGTTGTCATGATGTAGCCACGCCTTGATGCAAGAATAGGCCAAACCCGGCACCATCTTCGCCAACAGCCCGGCTGAAGATACCCCCAGATCGACAGGTTCACCGATTGGCTGCGGCTCATCCTCAAAACGCACCAAGGCGTCCTCACAGGGCCGATAGTCCGGTAGTGATTCTCCATGCTCCTCGTTTGCAGCACAAAAAATCTCCCTGAATCGCGCTCGTCCGTCGGTGACGTTATAGGTATTGCCAGGCTCGAAGGAGATCGGTTCGAGTGTTTTTGAGAAGGGCACCTGTGGCTGACTCGAGCAGGCAGCGACGAGTACCACCAGCGCAAACAACACGACGCCCCTCGTGCAGCCTCGGGCGCTATTGTGCGGTAACGATGCCTTGGCGTTGGCCATCAGTCTTGCCCTGCAGTGTCGGGTTGAAGCGAGGGATGCCATTGGGGCAACCATTTCAGTTGATCGATTTCAGTGAGTGATACGGGCGTCTCCGAGAAGAAAAAAACAGCGCGATAGCCATCAGAGAAGTAGGGGTCTGGCGTTAGGTTATAGAACGGTCGATCTTGGGTTGAGCGTTGCGACCCAGACACGTAGGCGACGCCCGAGAGGCCTTGTGAGTAGGCAAGGTCGCCGGCCAGACTATCGCGTGTGTGATCGACGTAGGGGTCGATCGCATGGGTCGTTAGGGTGCGTTTATTAAGCTTAACCCCAATATCCCGGCTTATTTGGCCCAGATAAACTTCATTGCCCTGAAAGTCATAGGGTGCGCGCCATAGCCGCATATGGTTTCGGCGTCTAATCGATTGGCGCGCTTTCTGCAGACCAATGTCCTGAGAGCGGCCATAGAGGTAGAGAGGACTGATGGGCGAGTAGAGGTATTGACTACCAAAGAGAAAAGAGCGGGTTGTCTTTATTGCCGACTTCATGTGATTCACTTCGGTCGAATGCCAGCCTCGCCTAATCAGCGCCGTAAAGATAGCGTCACGAGATCCAACAAGCACGATGTTGAGCGGGTCACCTTCATCACTATTCTGCTTGTTAGTGGTGCAGCAGGGTTCGTTGCGCAGGCGAGACTGAAAATCTGCTACGTCCTTGATGTTCTCAATGCTGGAATAGAGGCCGTCTAGGTCCACATATTCCACGTCTGTGTTGAGTCCGGGTATTTTGACGGCGAGTGCAACATTGATGAGCAGGTCATCCCCCAATAAGTCGACATTGACGTTTTTAAACCCCTCCTCGAGATTGGTGAAAACATAACCGGCCACCGTGGTACCCGACTTGATCGGGTTTTTAAACTCGCTTTCCTGAAAGAAGATGTCCATGGCACGCTTGGTTTCAGCGGATCCGGCGTGTCGCAAATAGGCTGCCTCTGCCGGTGAGACATAGGCATCGTCGATCGCGTTGCGAATCAGTGTCAGATCCTGCGCCGTCGTATTTTCGACCCGCACCCAAACGGGTTGCACCCGAGATTTGTAGAGGTCGGTGTCGAATAACTCGAGTGTTTGCTCCGCCGAGGGTACGGCCACCGTCACAGTAACCCCATCACGGCTCACTGTTTTGCTGTTTTCCCATAGCTCCAGTTGCTCTCCGGACACGGGTTGTTGCCACGTCGGTGTGCAGGCTATCAATAGGGTCAATGTCCACAGTGAGCATGCCCTGATGACGGCGCTTTGAGCAAAGTTGGACGCAATCCAAAAGTTCATAGCGTGATCTTACTGCATAACAAGGGAGCGCTCGGTGCGCAGCTGCTTGGCGTTGCTCCGACCAGTGTAACGCTGGATAGCCATGAATTCCTCTGCTGATTCCTCGGTAATGGGT
>VMDB01000049.1 GCA_008081075.1 Halieaceae bacterium | reverse complement strand
GAGTAGCGGCAGGTCATTGTGCGAGTCTGAGTAAAACCAGGTGTCCTCCATTGCCGGTAAGGGTTGCGTCGCGGTGTCCCATTTAGCCCGCCACCGTTCAAGATGGCTGATCTTTCCCTCTTGGAAACAGGGGGGGCCGTCGGGCTGCCCAGTGTAGTGATCTTGATCTATGCCCACGCCACTGCAAAGCCATTGCTCAAACCCCAGACGCGCAGCTACGGGTTCTGCCACGACGGCGTGTGTCGCGGTCATTAGCAGCAGCATATCGCCCGCGATCCGGTGCTGATCGATCAGCGCAAAGGCCTTGTCGAGCAGCATAGGTTCGATACAGTCGCGGACGAATTCATGTTGCAACGCTTGGACCTCTTTTCGGTGCTTGCCTCTGAGCGGTCCTAAAACGAAGCTGAGGTAGGCATGCATGTCGAGGGAGCCGGCTTGATAGTCCGCATAAAATTGATCATTGCGAAGCCGATAGTCATCCGCCGATGCCCAATTTTTTTCGCAGAGGAATTCGCCCCAGCGGTGGTCGGAATCGCCCGCGAGTAGCGTGTTATCCAGATCGAATATGGCCAGTGACATGGTGTGTAATCGCTTTTCCCAAATAAAGATGGCCGCCTGAGTGCCGCCGGCGGGGATGTGTGGAAGAATACGGGTCGAGAGCTTGCGCCAAAATCCGGCGCGACTCAAATAGCCACTGAAGGTTTGCCATCTTGGATCCAGAGACTGACAACGAGCGCGTCATCGACAGCGAAGGGTTTAGACCCAACGTCGGGATCGTCATCTGCAATCAAGAGGATCAGGTACTGTGGGGGCGCAGGATCAATGGCAAGGACTCCTGGCAGTTTCCCCAGGGCGGGGTGCATCGTGACGAGAGCCCCGAGGATGCCATGTACCGCGAGCTCGAGGAAGAAGTGGGCTTGCCGCCCGAAGCCGTTACGATTTTGGGGCGAACTTCTGGCTGGTTGCGCTATCGCCTGCCAAAAAAATACGTGCGCAAGACGGAAGCGCCCGTTTGCATCGGTCAGAAGCAAATCTGGTTTTTGCTCCGATTGGTGGCCCCCGAGAGTCGCATTCGCCTCGACGCCCACGCAGACCCCGAGTTCGATCACTGGCGCTGGGTGAGCTTTTGGTATCCCGTTACCGCCGTGGTTGATTTCAAGCAGGAAGTTTATCGGCAGGCCCTCACCCAGCTGGCCGAGCGTTTGTCGCCACCACGCAAAGCCGCCAGAAAGCGCAGGCGGAAACGATAATGCTCGAGACGCTACGCCGACTGACGCAAGCAGTTAACGACGCGGATTCCCTTGATGAAGCGTTAGTGTTGATCGTTGCTCAAGTGAGGGCGGCGATGAGTACCGACGTCTGTACGGTCTACCTTCATGATAAGCCCAGCCAGAAGCTGGTTTTTCGCGCCACCGAGGGGCTCAATCTCGATAAGGTCGGGCAATTTGGCCTCGCGTTTGATGAGGGGCTCGTGGGTTGGGTGGCAACCCGTGAGGAACCCCTCAATCTCGAGGACGCAAGCGCCCATCCGCAATTTCAGTTGGTTGAGGGGTTGGGTGAAGAGTCTTTCAGTGCGTTTCTTGGTGCGCCGATCGTGCATCAGCGTGACCTTTTGGGCGTGCTGGTGGTGCAGCAAGGTGCCCGTCGGCGTTTCTCCGAGGAGGAAGAGGCCTTTCTGATTACGGTGTCCGCCCAGCTAGCCGGACTGATTGCTCACGCAGAGTTGGCCGGGGCTATCGGCAGAGGCGCTTCACCGGAGGCGCGGCCGGAGAGCGTTTCGGGCAGCGTGGCGCGGCTGTCGGGTGTGGCCGCTTGCACTGGAATTGGTATTGGCGTTGCGGCGTGGGTATCGCCCCATGCCGACCTGCAAACGGTGCCTTCTCGACAGGCGGCTGATCGTCGCGCAGAGCTCGCCGCATTCCGAGAGGCCCTGGCGGCCGTCAGGGCAGACATCCAACAGGTGGCCGAAAATCTCAAGGGCGAACTGGGGCCCGAAGACAACGCCCTGTTCGGCGTCTATCTCAATATTCTCGATGACTCAACGCTGGGCGGAGAAGTCGCGGCGTTGATTAAGTCCGGTGAGTGGGCCCAGGGCGCGTTAAGCCAGGTGATGCTCCGCCATATTCGACATTTCGAGCGCATGGAACACTCCTATTTGCGCGAGCGGGCTGTCGATGTGCGGGATCTGGGTACGCGGGTGCTGGGCTACTTGCAGGACGCGTCTCGCCAGCAAGTTGATTACCCCGCTCAGACGATTTTGGTCGCAGAAGAGTTGACCGCTTCAACGTTGGGTGAAATTCCACGAGATCGATTAGCCGGCATCGTTTCCATGCGCGGCAGTGCCAATAGCCACACCGCGATTCTGGCACGGGCGATGGGCATTCCCGCTGTGGTGGGCGTAGAGGACCTGCCGCTGAAGCAAATGCCCGATCAGAAACTGGTTGTCGATGGCTATAACGGTCGCATTTACGTCAATCCCCACGCGGATTTACTCGCGCGGTTTGAGGCTCTGTTGGCTGAGGATCAGGCGCTGTCGGCTGAGCTTGCGCCCCTGGCCCGCTTGCCCGCCGCAACGTCGGACGGTGTGGCGATACCTCTATGGGTGAATACGGGCGTAGCGGCTGATGTGCAACGGGCGCGTGAGTTTGGTGCGGAGGGCGTGGGGCTCTATCGCACCGAGGTCAGCTTTTTACTCAGGGATCGGTTTCCCAGCGAAGAGGAACAGAGACAGCTCTATCGCGAGCAGCTGGAGGCTTTTCATCCTCTGCCCGTGACAATGCGCACCCTCGACATCGGGGGAGACAAATCCTTGCCCTACTTTCCCATTGAGGAATCAAACCCTTTTCTGGGTTGGCGTGGAATCCGCGTTACGCTCGATCATCCGGAAATATTCCTGACTCAAGTGCGTGCGATGCTGCGCGCAAATGAGGGGTTGAATAACCTGCGTATCCTGCTGCCCATGGTCACTGCGATGGATGAGTGGCGAGCGGCGCACCAGTTAATTGTCCGTTGTCATGAGGAGGTGTCGGCCGAGGGTTGCACATCTGAGTTCCCGCCATTGGGTGTCATGATTGAAGTGCCCGCTGCCGTATACCTTGCTGAGTCGTTGGCGGAGGAAGCTGATTTTCTCTCGGTAGGCTCCAATGACCTGACACAATATCTATTGGCAGTGGATCGCGGCAACGCGCGGGTCTCAGGGCTTTATCAGTCACTGCACCCCGCGGTCCTTGCTGCTCTGTCTGACATCGTCAAGGCGGCACATGCCAAGCAGAAGTCTGTGAGCCTCTGTGGTGAATTAGCGGGAGATCCCCTCGCCGCACCGCTGCTGGTGGCCATGGGATTTGACCAGCTGTCTATGAATGCCGGGAGTTTATTAATCGTAAAGCGGGTGCTCAATGCTTTCGCTCGGCCGGAGCTCGATCAGCTGATGGCCACAGTCATGACGCTGCACTCGGCTCAGGACGTATCGAACGCACTGGGTGAAGCGCTGAGTGACCGGGGTCTGGACAGTTTTCTGCGTCGCGGGGGACCCGTCTGAATGCTGGCTTATCCCGATATCGATCCCGTCGCGATTGCGCTGGGGCCCGTCAAGATTCATTGGTACGGACTGACGTACATCGCGGGCCTCGCCTTTGCATGGTGGCTGGCGCGTCGTCGCGCGGTGACGCAACCCTTCTCACCCTTGCAGCGTGACCAAGTGGACGATCTGATTTTTTATGCCGCAGTGGGCATCGTGTTGGGCGGCAGGCTCGGTTACGCACTGTTTTACGGTTTTGAGCGACTGTCCGAGGACCCGCTATGGGTTTTCAGAGTTTGGGAAGGCGGCATGGCGTTTCATGGCGGCTTGCTCGGAGTGCTCCTGGCGATGGCATTGTTTGCGCGGCAGCAACGTATAGAGTGGGGCCGACTCATGGATTTTGTGGCACCGCTCACGCCCGTGGGGCTGGCGCTCGGCAGGCTGGGTAATTTTATTGGCCAGGAGCTATGGGGCAGAGCTAGCGACGTATCCTGGGCCATGGTGTTCCCCCGGGACCCGCTGGCACTGGCGCGTCATCCCTCACAGCTTTACCAGTTTGCGTTGGAGGGATGCCTTCTCTTCCTGATTTTGATTACGTTCAGCGAGCGGCAACGCCCCACCTGGGCGGTTTCCGCGCTCTTCTTGATGGGCTAC
>VMDB01000039.1 GCA_008081075.1 Halieaceae bacterium | reverse complement strand
ATGTCCAGCGATAAAAAAGTGTCTGCGGGTAAAGTTCGCTATATTTTATTGCGAGACGTAGGCAGTCCCTGGATTACGGATAGCGTGACTCTAGAAGATATTGCGGGCGTGATCGCCGCCTGATCGGCGAACTTGTCCCCAATTGAGTGCCTTCTGCTGGGTGTGTACACTACGCCCCCCTTTGTTCTAGGCCCGTAAAGGGCAGTTTCGCCGGCAGCGATTGCCGGCGCGTTAGCGAAACGGATTATGAGTCATCATGCTGAAGCGGGCGCCGCGCCAGAGCAGGCGACGGCCCCGCGCGGTCTCTACCGCCCCGAGGAGTTCCGGGATAACTGCGGATTTGGATTGATCGCCCATGTGCAGGGCGAGGCGAGCCATCGCCTGCTGCAAACGGCCATCGAATCCCTGACGTGCATGACCCACCGCGGGGGTATCGCTGCAGATGGTCGAACCGGAGACGGGTGCGGCCTGCTCATGCAAATGCCTGACGCGTTTATGCGTAGTGAGGCGCTCGCCGCTCTGGGTGTCGAGTTGGGCGAACACTATGCCGTCGGTATGGTGTTTCTCAGTCAGGACATCGAGCGTCAGCGCGTCGCGCGCGAGGCGATGGAAACGGCCTTGGCGTCCGAGGGATTGTCTGTCTACGGCTGGCGCGATGTCCCTATCGATACCGCTGTCTGTGGCGAGATAGCACTCGATCAATTGCCGCGAATAGCACAGATCTTTGTTGATGCGGATGGTGTGGATCACGACCACTGCCAGGGCAAGCTGTTTATTGCGCGGCGAAAAGCCGAGATGGCCCTCAAATCAGACCCCGACTTTTATATTTGTAGCCTGTCCGATCGGGTCATTTCATATAAGGGATTGGTGATGCCGGCGGATCTGGCGAGCTTTTATCCCGATCTCAATAACGCCGCGCTGGCCACAGCGATTTGTGTGTTCCATCAGCGCTTCTCTACCAATACCTTGCCGCGCTGGCCCTTGGCGCAGCCATTCAGAATGTTGGCGCACAACGGCGAAATCAACACCATTGAGGGTAATCGGAGCTGGTCGCGGGCGCGAACCTCCAAGCTGGAGTCGCCCTTGCTGCCCGGGTTACAGGGTCTGGCGCCGCTGGTTAATACCGAGGGTTCCGATTCTTCAAGTCTCGACAACATGCTGGAGCTGCTGAGCACCGGTGGCATCGAGTTGCCGCGCGCGCTGCGCATGCTCATTCCGCCGGCTTGGCAAAATATCGAAGGCATCGACCCCGATCTCAAGGCGTTCTATCAATACAACGCCATGCACATGGAGCCGTGGGACGGCCCTGCGGGCATTGTGCTCACTGATGGGCGGTACGCTTGCTGTCTGTTGGATCGCAACGGCCTGCGGCCGGCGCGCTGGGTCACTACCGACGATGGGTTTATCACGCTCGCATCGGAAGTAGGCACCCATGGATACCAGCCCGAGGACGTCATTGCCAAAGGCCGGGTGGGTCCCGGACAGATCCTCGTGGTTGATACCGTTGAAGGCAAGGTATTGCATACCCCGGACATCGACGAGCTACTCAAAACCCGACAACCCTATAAGCAGTGGCTTCGCCGGAACGCGCGCCTGATCGAGGGTAGCTTCGTGGGTGAGTCAGTGGCGGCAATCTCTGGCGCGGAGCTCGATGTTTATCAAAAAATGTTTCAGGTGAGCTTCGAAGAGCGAGATCAGGTGTTGCGTCCTCTGGCTGAGTCAGGAAATGAGGCCGTGGGGTCGATGGGCGACGACACCCCGATGGCGGTGCTCTCGCGCCATGAACGCTCCCTCTATGACTACTTCCGGCAAAAATTTGCGCAGGTAACGAACCCGCCGATCGACCCATTGCGAGAGTCCATTGTGATGTCCCTCGAGGTCGATCTGGGGCCAGAGCGCAATCTGTTTACCGAGTCTGAGGAGCACGCCAGGCGGATTGGTCTGACTTCGCCGGTGCTGTCCCAGTCCAAGTTTCAGACGATCCTAGCGTTGGCTGAAGAAGGTTTTCGCAGCGTCGTTATCGACACGACCTATGAGCCCGCGGAGCACAGCTTGCGAGAGGCGCTGGAGGCGGTGTGCAGCAGCGCCGAGGCGGCGGTGCGCGAGGGCAACAACATTATTATCCTCTCTGACCGTGGCATCGGGGATAGCCGAGTCCCGCTCCACAGCCTGTTGGCAACCGGGGCGGTGCATCATCACTTGATACGCAGTGGTCTGAGGGCCGAATGCAATCTGGTGATTGAGTCCGGCAGCGCGAGGGACTCCCATCATGTCGCGTGTCTGCTGGGATTTGGCGCGACGGCAATTTATCCCTACCTCGCCTACAGCGTTATTGAAGATCTCATGGCGCGCGGAGAGCTCCTGGGCGACCCGCAGCTGTGCCAGAAGAATTTCCGCAAAGGGATCAATAAAGGCCTGCTGAAGATCATGTCCAAAATGGGGATATCCGCGGTCAACTCTTACCGCGGCGCGCAACTGTTTGAGGCCGTGGGGTTGGATGCCGAGTTGGTCGGCGTGGCGTTTGCGGGCGTAACTTCGCGCGTGGGTGGTTTGTCCTTGGATCAGCTGGAAAAAGACCAGTGGCAGGTGGCGAGTCGCGCGCGATCCCGACGCAAAAATATCGAGCAGGGCGGGTTACTGAAGTACGTGCACGGTGGCGAGTACCATGCTTACAACCCCGATGTGGTGATGAGTCTTCAGGCCGCGGTGACCAGCGGAGACTATGGAGACTACCTTCGTTATGCCGCCCATTGTAACGAGCGACCGGTTGCGGCGTTACGTGATCTGTTGGCGCTGAAGTTGTCGGATGCGCCCCTATCCCTTGATCAGGTTGAGCCCATCGAAGATATCTTGCGCCGTTTTGATTCTGCGGGCATGTCTTTGGGCGCGCTTTCCCCCGAGGCTCACGAAGCCCTGGCGATGGGCATGAATCAGATTGGTGCCCGCTCCAACAGTGGCGAGGGGGGGGAGGATCCCGATCGGTATGGCACCAATCGCGTGTCAAAGATCAAGCAGATTGCCTCGGGTCGCTTTGGCGTGACCCCACATTATCTGGTGAACGCTGAGGTACTGCAGATCAAAGTGGCTCAGGGTGCTAAACCCGGAGAGGGCGGACAGTTGCCGGGTGGTAAGGTCAATGATTTGATCGCGCGACTCCGGTACTCCGTGCCGGGTGTAACTCTGATCTCGCCGCCGCCGCACCACGATATTTATTCGATTGAGGACTTGGCGCAGCTGATCTTTGACCTGAAACAGGTAAACCCTGATGCGCTGGTATCAGTAAAGCTGGTGTCGGAGCCCGGCGTGGGGACCATTGCCGCAGGCGTGACCAAGGCCTATGCCGATCTCATCACCATCTCAGGCTATGACGGCGGCACCGCTGCCAGCCCATTGACATCGATTCGTTACGCCGGTTCTCCCTGGGAGCTGGGAATTGCCGAAGTCCAGCAAACGCTACGGGGCAATCGTCTCAGAGGTAAAGTCAGGTTGCAGGCCGATGGCGGCATGAAGACAGGTCTTGATGTGGTGAAAGCCGCGATTCTCGGTGCCGAGAGCTTCGGTTTTGGCACCGCGCCAATGGTCGCGATGGGCTGCAAGTATCTCCGTATTTGCCACCTCAATAATTGCGCCACGGGTGTGGCAACACAAAATGCAACGCTCCGCCAGACGCATTTTGTGGGCGACGTCGAACGCGTGGTTAATTTTTTCACGTTTGTGGCGACGGAGACGCGAGAGTGGCTTGCCAAACTCGGTGTCAGCAAGCTACAGGACTTGATTGGTCGTGTTGATTTACTCGAGCGTCTCCCTGGTGAGACAGCCAAGCAGCAGAGCCTCGATCTCGATCCGATTCTATGGGTTGACCAGGATGCGGTGGACCAGCCGCAATTCTGTCAGGTCACCAGCAATGACCCCTTCGACACGGCCGACAAAGCCAATCAGATGGTGACCGACATGTTGCCCGCTATTGAATCTGCCAGTGGCGGCAATTTCTCCTATGCGCTGACTAACTGTGACCGTTCGATTGGCGCCCGGTTATCGGGAGAAATAGCCAAGCGACATGGCAACAATGGCATGGAGCCCAACCCGATTGTCGTGAACTTCACCGGCACCGCGGGCCAGAGTTTTGGCGTCTGGAATGCGGGCGGCCTGCATATGTACCTCGAGGGCGACTGTAACGACTATGT
>VMDB01000095.1 GCA_008081075.1 Halieaceae bacterium | reverse complement strand
GACCCGCCTCTGATCACCCACGTCGTCGCCGGCCAAGCGAATACCGGGTGTCACGAGACAAAACCCGGTCTGGTGTCGCTCGGACAAAACAGCGGCCTCGGCGGCAGAGCAGACAACGCCATCCAAGCCAGAGGCTGCGGCCAACTGCGCGAGATGCGTGACTCGGTCAATCGGCGCCGCATCCCAACCGAGCTCCGCCAGGTCTTCCTGCGCCATACTGGTCAATACAGTAACCGCGATGAGCAGCGGTCTCTGAGAGTAGTTAGCCAAGGCCTCTCGGGCAGCCGACATCATGCGCGAGCCACCCGTCGCATGCACGTTAACCATCCAAACTCCGAGATCTGCCGCGGCAGACACCGCCTGAGCGACGGTATTGGGAATATCATGAAATTTGAGATCCAGAAATATCTCGAATCCCAAATCCTGCAGCGCAGTCACCACCGGTGGTCCGGCACAGGTAAACAACTGTTTTCCTACTTTGAGCCGCACCATTTTCGGATCGAGCTGGGCGGCCAGCCGCAACGCTTCCTGGCTTGAGGAAAAGTCCATCGCCACAATGATTTTCGGCCCGGCATCACCCATTGGGATGTTCCAGAAAGGCACCCAAATAATGGATCGAGTCCCAATGTCTGCAGCCCGGACAGCGCCAGTGTCGTGACTTACCAGAAAAACCACAGTGGTCGCAGCGGTATCCGGCATCCGTGTCGGCGAAAGCTTCGAGAATAGGCCGCTCAGGACAGGGTGATGTTGCTGTCGTCTCACCTAACAACAGAGAGGCGGCAATCGAAGCTGACGGGTGGTCCTCCAAGGTTGAACGCAAAAAGGCCTGAGCCTGAGCCTTTCCCTCATGGATTTCTATTTGCTGTGCCAAGGCGCGAGCTAAAAGAGAACAAGGTTGTCTCGCGTAGTAACGGCGCAGGCTATTGAGCTGCAACGTCGGATCGCTCTGTTCTGCGCAAATCTCGGCAAGCAGTGACAACAGATCCGGCGCGCTGGCGCGACCGCTGTCGATGATCCGCTCAAATTGCCCCAGCGCCTGTTGCGTATCCTGCTCAGACAGCGCCAATCTGACCAGTCCCATCAGCGCGCGAAGCTCCTCGGCATTATCTCTTAACGCGTCCTCAAACAGCAGACGAGCGCCATTCGCATCACCGCTATCCAATGCGGCCTCTGCCTGTTCGCAGAGATAGTGACTCCGGAGTTGATGCGCCGCCTGCCCCAGGTTACCTGCCGCTGATTCCTCGTCCTTGGATACGTCAATCAACGCTTCGGCTATTGAGACCGCTGATTGCCAGTCACGCTGAGCCTCATGAACCTCCAGCAAATGTCTGCGGGCGGTTTGGCGCAGATCCGAAGACTGACTAATCAGGTCCAGCAGCAATTTTTCGGCTCGGTCGTAGAGGCCAGCAGCAATAAAATCTCGGGCCAATTCCAAATGAGATTGATGCAACTGCACTTCTGTGAGTTGAGGACGCGCCAATAAGCTTTGGTGGATTCTGATGGCTCTATCCACTTCGCCGCGCTTCCGGAGAACGCTACCCAACGCGATATGCGTATCGAGGGTGTCCTCGTTGACCGCCAACGCCTCGGTAAAGGCGTCTACCGCATCCTCCTCCTCACCATCGAGTAGGAAATTAAATCCGCGGTAGTACTGTGAGGGAAGCTGCGCCTGCTCTGGGCCACCAAAGCGCAAACCTGCTCTGGCCAGCGTCCAACCGGCTGTAATGGCCAGCACCAGAAGAAGTAGCAGTAGCGCGTTATTTAGGATCATTACTCGAGTGGCTTCCCGCAGCTGTCACCAACCGATCGTTTTGCTTACGCAGTCGCCGAACCTCGGCGCCACGACCCATCAGCAGTAAAGCGCTGGATAGCAAGCCCAATAAAACGCCCACTGCCAAAGCGAGCAAGATCCATATCGCCAACGCCTGGGGCGGAAGCTGAACGACCAGTAAATCCAGCGGCACCTTCTCGGTATTCTGAACGGTAAACATCCCCCCAAGCGCCACCGCCAATATGCCGGTAATGAGCATCAGCCCGCGCTTAAGGAGTTGCATTGATCAGAACCCCGATCTGACGGCTCGGTTGACCCTCTCCCGCAGTTCTTTTCCGGGCTTGAAGTGAGGGACATGCTTGCCCCGCAATGACACGGCATCACCGGTTCTCGGATTGCGGCCCTGTCTCGGCTCGCGGTAGTGCAAAGAAAAACTGCCAAAACCCCGAATCTCGATTCTCTGACCGGAGGACAAGGTCTCCGCCATGTGATCAATCAGCAACTTGACCGCCAGCTCCACGTCTTTGGGGCTCAATTGGCCCTGACTTTCGGACATCAAATCAATCAATTCACTACGCGTCATGGCTACGCTCCGACCATCCTCCTCGGTATTCTGGCCGACACCTCATTCATTGGCAAGTCGTTAATTTTAAAATGCTTTTTCTGGCAGCTCTCCAAGCGCCAGCCAAATAAAAAAAGGCCGGCATAAAGCCGGCCTCGGTAGACTGGATAAAAACTTACTGATCGTCCATTTGCGCCTTGATCAAATCGCCAATCGTGCCCGGCGAAGAGACTTCATCCTGCTCTTTCAGAGATGCCACCGCCTCTTTCTCATCATCCATGTCCTTCGCTTTAATCGATAGGCCCAACCCACGATTCTTGCGATCCACATTGATGACCTTCGCCTCGACGGTCTCGCCCACGCTCAGTACCGAACGCGCGTCGTCTATACGATCAACGCTGATATCTGCGGCCTTGAGGTACCCATCAACTTCATTGGAGAGTTTAATGGTAGCACCCTTTGCATCGACCTCAGTAACAGTGCCCGTGACCAAACTGCCGCGATCGTTGTCACTGACGTAAAGCGAGAAAGCGTCCTCTTCCAACTGCTTAATGCCCAGTGAGATGCGCTCGCGCTCCGGATCGATAGACAAAATCACGGTTTCGATCTCGTCACCTTTTTTGTAGCTCCGCACCGCCTCTTCGCCGGTCTCGTTCCAGCTGATATCGCTCAGATGAACCAAACCGTCAATGTTGCCATCGAGGCCGATGAAAATACCAAAATCGGTGATCGATTTGATACTGCCAGAGATCTTGTCGCCCTTGGCATGATCTGTAGCAAAGGCGTCCCAGGGGTTTTGGGTGCACTGCTTGATACCGAGAGAAATACGACGACGCTCTTCGTCGATATCCAAGACCATAACCTCAACTTCGTCGCCGAGCTGCACGATCTTGGAGGGGTGCACGTTCTTGTTGGTCCAATCCATCTCAGAGACGTGGACAAGACCCTCTACTCCTTCCTCAATCTCAGCGAAGCATCCGTAGTCAGTCAGATTGGTGACTTTAGCGACACAACGGCTGCCCTCGGGGTATCGACCCGTAATCTGCACCCACGGATCCTCTCCCAGCTGCTTGAGGCCCAGCGAAACACGATTGCGTTCACGGTCGAACTTGAGAATCTTGACGTCCATTTCCTGGCCGACTTCGACAATCTCACTGGGGTGCTTGATGCGCTTCCAGGCCATATCAGTGATATGCAACAAGCCATCGACCCCGCCCAAATCAACGAACGCACCATAATCGGTCAGATTTTTGACGACGCCCTTAACGGATTGGCCTTCCTGCAGGTTCTCCAGCAGCTCCTCTCGCTCGGCACTGTTCGCCGATTCCATAACGGCACGGCGCGATACCACAACGTTGTTGCGCTTCTGGTCGAGCTTGATGACCTTGAATTCCAGCTCTTTACCTTCGAGATGTGTGGTCTCCCTGATCGGCCGGACATCGATCAGTGAGCCGGGCAAGAATGCGCGAATAGATTCGATATCGACAGTGAAACCGCCCTTGACCTTGCCATTGATCACGCCCATCACCACTTCATCAGCTACGTGGGCAGCTTCGAGGCCTTTCCAGGCTTCGGCGCGCTTGGCTTTTTCGCGGGACAGTTTGGTTTCTCCAAATCCGTCCTCTACGGTTTCCAGAGCAACCTGCACTTCATCGCCCACGCTGAGACTGCACTCACCGTTGGCGTTAGTAAATTGATCCAGGGGTATCACCCCTTCAGACTTCAAGCCTGCGTGAACCGTGACCCACTCGTTATCAATATCGATGACCACGCCAGTCACGATGGAACCTGGTTCCATGTCTACGGTTTGGAGGCTTTCTTCAAATAATTCGGCGAAGGATTCGCTCATGATGGTATTCC
>VMDB01000083.1 GCA_008081075.1 Halieaceae bacterium | reverse complement strand
GCTCACTACAACACAGTCGAAGAGGTCGACGAGGCGCTGGCGATCATTCAGTCAACCCTCGCCGCGTAGCGCGCTCTCAGCGGGCAAGCCCGGGCGCGTTTTGATGGTCAGACCAGATCGCTTCGACCCACTGGCGTATCAGCAGTCCCTCCTGCCAGCGATCGGATAACTCTCGTTGATCGCCGTCGGTAATGGCATAGGGGGGAGGGCCCAGTTCCACCAAAAATCGCAGCGTTGCGTCCTCGGTCTCACGGGCGCGCCAGCGCGCAAAGCCCTGTGCCCACCAAGTGCGATATTGCGCTACCCAGGCGCCATGCTGCGGAAAACTCAGCGGCACCTGAATCTGCTGATTATTGGAGATGCGCCCCTGAAAGGAGTCCGAACGCTCCAGGATGGTGTCGAAATAGTCGGCGTCAGTTGCCCCTAACGGGAGCTGCAATTCACGGTCGACCACAAAGTGAGATAGATCTGCGCACAACCGTAGCGCCGGCACCGCCGCCAATACCTCTAAGGTGAAAAACAGGTCATTCAACGTCCCGTTACGATGGGTTTCCAGCAGCACGGGAAAAGGGTAGTTCTCAGCCATGGCAAGCCACGCCTCGACTACGGGGATTGCATCTGTTGCCGTCAGGGGCATAACGCCGCCAATCACGTTGACCTGGCTCGCCCCCATTTCCCCCGCCAGTTCCAGCAATGGTTCCAGCGAGGCTACGTCGTGGGGGAAGGCATTAACCATACTTTTGAGCTTAAGCGCTTCGAATGTGGGTTTGAGTCTCTGACAGTCGGGTATCTCGGCGACGTTGGGATCGAGGCAGGCGCCCACATAGCCCGCTTCGGCGATGCGCTCCAAATGCGCCTCGGGTGGGTCCTCGGGTATTCCGGGGATGCGTTGCTCCATGCCCCACAGCGATTGGTAGACCTCGAGTGACTGCGGCATGTCAGAAGGCAGTCAGGAAGGAGGCCGCATTACCACCGGTGAGCTGGGCTGATTGTGCCGCGCGTAAAAAGTCCTTGCCGGTTACAGACTTCAGCCCGGGGGCGTCATGAAAAATACGATAGCGGCGGTAGCGGTGATACATCAGTAACTGGGGCCAGAGGCGAATCACCGTATCCGGGTCTTCACCGAATAACTCACGGTGAAGTGTGGGTAGATCAAACCAAGGCGTGGTGGGTTTGGCGTGGTGCGCATTGTGGTAACCAAAATTCAGTATCAACCAGTTCACCCACTCGTATCGCCAGGAGAGAATGGGGCTAAAGGTGTGTTGCTGCTCCCATTCCAGATCTCCCTTGTGTTCCGAGACTTCATCGGTGAAAAGATTGGTCCGGTAAGGGTAGTCATGTTCGAGTCCGTCGACGAAGCGCAGCACGATAATCATCAGCATATACGCAATGAGATAGCCCGCGAGCGCGGCCGGTGCCCACCAGGCAAGAGCCACCATTAGGCCAAATCTAATCAGGATCACAGCGACATTGCGCGGCATTTGGTGGCGCCGCTGAGGAATGATGAAGGCGGTGAGCACCATGATGGCGTGCATTAAAATGCAGTGTGCGGGGATGTAGCACCACTCCAAAAAAATGGTGATGCGGTAGATGAGGGGATGTTTCCGAAAAAACGCCTCGTAGTCGAACCACACAACGTCATCGTTCTCGACATGGTGGCGAAAGTGCTTGGTGCGGATATCTTCCACGGTGCCGTAACAGGACCCGCATATCCAGCCAAGAAGGGCGGCCAATTGCAGGTTATGACGGTTTGCGTTGAACACCGTATTGTGGGCGCATTCATGAATCATGTAGGCAGCGATGATCATGCCGTGACCCACCAGCAAGACGCCGGGGACGAAGCCAACCCAGCCGCCTGCTAGCAGGCAGTACCAACCGGTCAGGTAGGTGAGAGCCGAGTAGATGATGGCGCTGCTGTGCCACACGCGTCCTCTGTCGGTTTTGAAGGTCCAGGTTGTCATGATGCGGGCTTCTGCACTAGCGGGCCGCCGCCAGTGCACCTCGATGAAAGGAGTCGTCAGTATACGAACGCGCCGCGCTGAAAAAAACCGCGCCCCGATCCGGGTGAAGTAACCGCGCCGGCGTCACTGGGGTCGATAGTCCTCGACTGTTTCACCGAGCCATCGTAAGCCGAGTGCGGTGGCGGCTCCCGCCAACAGCATACCCACCCACCAGGGTAGCCCCAGGCTGGTCGGCAAGGTGCCGCAGAGCAACGCCGTGGCCCCCGCCAGTAGGGCATAGGGCAACTGGGTTCTCACGTGCTCTATGTGGTCGCAGCCGGCGGACAGGGAAGACATCACGGTGGTGTCCGAAATCGGCGAGCAGTGATCGCCCCATACCGCGCCTGCCAATACGCCCGACACAGAGGCGTAAAGAATGTGCAAATCGTCGGCTCCTGCTACCCCCTGACTGTTCATGATGGCCCAGCACAGGGGCAGCACCAGTGGCAACAAAATCCCCATGGCCCCCCAGCTGCTACCGGTCGAAAAAGCGGTAAAGGCGGCGAGTACAAAAACCGTGGCCGGTAGTGCCGGTGCGGGCAGGCTGTCACCCAGGCTTGCGATCAAGAAATCGGCAGTATGGAGCTCTCTGCTGATTTCCGACATCGACCAGGCGAGCACCAGAATAATCATGGCGATAAAAGTAAACCGTGCGCCGGAAACCCAGGCGTCGACAATCTCGTCCAGCGTTAACAGTCTCTGCAGAGCGGTCATCAGGACCGCCGTAAAGGCTGATAGCAATGAGGCCCACATGAGTGCTTGGTAAGAATTTGCCGTGCCGATGATGTCGCTGATGGTGTCTCCTTCACCGGTGATATAGAGGCCCGCAAGAATGCCAATAATCATGACCAATACAGGGACGACGGCGTTCACGGCGCTGGGTCGAATGCCGTCCTTCATTGCCAGCGCCGCTTCGTCATCTTGCCCGACGGTAGAGGTGACGGGTGGCGTTGTGACGCCTGATACACGCGCGCGTCGCTCGGCTGCCAGCATGGGGCCAAATTCCCGGCCCGTGGTGATCACGAGCACCATGAGCAAAATCGCCATGAAGGGGTAAAAACTGTAGAGAATCGAATTGAGGAAAATGCTGTAGGCGCTGAGTTCGAGTCCGTCCAAATTTGCGGTGGCGTCACCGATCAAACTCACTTGGTATCCGATCCATGTCGTAACCAGGGCCACGGTCGCAATGGGCGCAGCGGTAGAGTCTACGATATAGGCCAATTTCTCCCTCGAGATGCGTAGTCGGTCCGTAATGGAGCGACTGGTATTACCCACGACCAGCGTGTTGGAATAATCGTCGAAAAAAATCACCAGCCCTAAAGACCACACCGCGAGTTGGCCGCGTCGCGCCGTATTTGCGCCTTTGATGATCCACTCGACGATGCCACGCATTCCACCATTGCGAGATATGACGCCGACCATGCCCGCGATCATAAAGGTAAACAGCATGATGGTGACGTGATCGCGGTCGGCCACGGCGTTCACCACATACACCTCAAAACTGGCTAAGAGGCCGTAAAAAACGCCTTCCAGACTCATGCCCTGAAGTGCCCACGCGCCCAGCCACAGTCCAAACATGAGCGCAGGTAGGACGCTGCGTAGTAGCAGCGCCATGCCAATGGCTAAAAGGGGCGGCAGTATTGATATCCAGCCGGGAATCACAGGCACGGTAACAGCGGTGGTCGCCGTATCGTTGATAATCAGATTCAGCTCTGCCGCGCCCGTGTCTTGTGCGGTGACACCGACGAAAACCCAATCGTCATCTCTCCGTTCTGCCTGATAGGTCTGATCGTTCAATGCCAATGTAGGGCTATTCGTCGACACCGACGTATCTGGATGGGGAGCAACGCTGAGCGTGAGATCGTAGGGAATACCCTGCAGAAAAACAGCTGGTACCGCGACGCTTTCTTGATCGGCCAGTACGGGGGACGCGGTAACGAACAGGATGCTGGTGAGCACGATACCCATGAGCCCGCCGAAGAGATTGCCTCGCATAGATCGCCCCCGATAATTTATGCTCGATTATTACAGTAATTGTTAACCCTGTGGTCGCCCGGGCGCGATTTAATCCCAGCGATGAAGCGCCAGGTCGGTGAGGGCGCTGGATATACCGTGGAGGACAGATGTCGGAGTATTTTTTGTTGCTCATGGCGGGCTTGCTCGGCGGTGTGGTGAACACCGTCGCGGGCGGTGGAAGGGTGAGCACCTTCCCTGCGGTGCTGGCGGTCGGTCT
>VMDB01000151.1 GCA_008081075.1 Halieaceae bacterium | reverse complement strand
CGTGAGCAAAGGTCTGACTCACCATGTCAGCCATAATCGACTCCCATTGGCTCTCCGTTCCGGGTTTGATTTCGATATGCGCGAGGATCGTGGCCATGGATAGGGACTCCCAGTTATTTGGTGGTTTTGCGAAGGTGCAGATTCAGTTCCAGCGTGCCCAGCATAATGCCGGGCTGATGCAGAAAGCGGTTCTCTACACCGTAACTCAGATGATCTAGCCGCTCTAACAGGCGCGTCCAAGCAACTTGCTGCTCAAGACGGGAAATACCAGCACCGGGACACACCCGCGGACCGGCCGAGAAGGACAAGTGCCGACTCGCCGCTTTGCGGTCAAGCTTCAGCTCCATGGGGCAGTCAAATTCATCAGGATCGATATTGGCCGCCGCCCAGCGCAGATGGAGCACGGAGCCCCTGGGCACCTCGACGTCGCCAAATACTTCGTCGCGGCTGGTGAGTCGAGTAGACAGCCCCTGGGTGGGCGCGCGCAGACGCAGCGATTCCTCGATAAAGGTGCGAAGCAAGCCAGCATCTGACTTGAGGGCCTCGAACAGCCCTGGGCGATCGCAAATGAGCTGTGCTTGCTGCTCCAACGCGTACTGGGTCGTCTCCAAACCACCGAGCACCATGGCATAAACAATGCCGTTGATTTCGAGATCAGTTAACTTGCGATCGAGCGCCTTAAAGACTACCTGCGTTAAAAAACTGATCATGTCATCAGCGGGCTGAGCGCGCTTTTGCCTGACCGTGTCCTGAACGTATTCTTTGAATCCATCGAGCTGCGCAAACTGTATTTTCAGCTGCTGCTCTGTCAGGTGATTAAGATGACCCTTGCCATAAACAAATGGCATCACCTGCGCTTCGCCCCAGGCTGCGAGCTGCGGAATGTCTGACTCAGGAAAACCCAATACGCGGGCCATGACCTGTTGCGGCAAGGGTCGCGCAAAGGATTTCACAAAATTGACTTCGCCCGCGTCGGGAAATGCGTCAATCAGGCGATCGACTTGCTGGGTAATCATCGCTCGATGCCGCTCGGCGCCCGGGCCCACCCAGGGGTCCGTGAGCTCTTTTCTGTGGGCTCGCCAGAGCTCGATCGTGGGTCTTAGGGAGAGCATTGAGACCATCATCATATTGATGTAGTCCATCTCTTCGGGGGGCGTCTTGGCCGCCGCGATTTGCTCGAGCATCAGGGTAGTAATAGGCGTGAAACGCTCCGGGTCTTTGACGACCCGATTGATATCCTCATAACGGCTGAGGATAAAGGCGTCGGTCTGGGGCGTGAGACCCTCACCCGGCAGACGGTGGACCGGCGCTTCGCGCAGCAATATCGGATACGCATCGTACCAATGCTCCTGAGCGCCATCAGCAAACAAGTCGACGTCTTCGAGGCTGTGAGGGCAGCTAACAACGGTTGTATCAGGAGGGGACGGCGACATCACTGAGACTTCAATCCGTTTGCGTCGCCAGCGGTAGCGAAGTTGTATTCTTGATCTCGGTGACGGCGATATGGGAGTGCAGTTCTCTTATTAAATCGCTGGCGCTCAGGGTATTGCGCACGAAATCCTCGTAGTGCCGGACATCGCGGGTGACGATCTTGAGGACATAATCCCAGATACCGGTCATGGTGTAGCACTCGATGACCTCCGGGTGGCCTTCGATCATTCTCTCGAACTCGAGCAAATTTTGTCGACCGGTTTGGGTAAGGTTGACCGTGGCAAACACGACCACATCGATACCCAGTGCCTCCCGGTCAAGCAACGCGACCTTTTTATGAATAACACCCGCCTCCTCCAGTCTGTTGATGCGTCGCCAACACGGTGACTGAGAAATATGCAGTTTTTCAGCCAAGGCGGACGTACTGATATCGGCATCTTCCTGCAATAAAGAGAGCAGCTTTTTGTCTAGAGCGTCAATAAGCACTTATTTATTCTCTTATAGATCATTTAATGATTAATTTATCCAAATTTAGCCCTTATACAACAAATTCAAAATAAATAATTCCTGCGGGAATTTCCATAATAGTCGCGTCACTTGCCTGAGGACGGCGGCAACACATGGGAAAAATTGAACAACCGAGGCTGCGCAAGGTATCGCTCAACGACAAGTATACCCACGACCATGACACCGCCTACATGACAGGCATTGAGGCGCTTGTCCGCCTACCCATACTGCAAAGACAACGAGACAGTAAGCGAGGAATTAATACCGCAGGCTTCGTCTCCGGCTACCGCGGCAGTCCGCTCGGTGCCGTAGATCAGGCCATGTGGAACGCGACAGAGTATCTCAAAGCCCATCACATTCACT
This sequence comes from Halieaceae bacterium, assembly GCA_008081075.1. GTDB lineage: Bacteria > Pseudomonadota > Gammaproteobacteria > Pseudomonadales > Halieaceae > Luminiphilus. The sequence goes on along the minus strand of VMDB01000151.1, from coordinate 1,952 downwards.
TCCAACCGGGGGTCAACGAGGACCTCGCCGCCACATCCGTCTGGGGCAGTCAGCAGACCAACCTCTTTGCCGGCGCTCGCTTCGATGGGGTATTTGGTCTGTGGTACGGCAAGGGGCCAGGTGTCGACCGCAGCATGGACGTGATCAAGCATGCCAACGCCTTTGGCACTTCCCGCTACGGCGGCGTGCTCGCGGTAGCAGGAGATGATCACGCCTGTAAATCATCCACCTTGCCCCACCAATCGGAACACATGTTCATGGGTGCTTCTGTTCCTGTGCTCGCGCCCGCTAATGTGCAGGAGGTGCTCGATCTGGGTATTTTTGGGTGGGAACTGTCTCGCTATTCCGGCTGCTGGGTCGGATTAAAAGCCATTACCGAAAACATGGACTCGGCGATTTCTGCCGACATCGATTCCGATCGCATCGAAATCATCATTCCTGAGGACTTTGAGCTCCCCGCCGATGGCGTTCATGCCCGCTGGCCCGACAAACCCCTTGAGCAGGAACTGCGGCTCAACAAATACAAGATCTACGCCGCAAGAGAGTTTGCGCGCGTTAATCGCCTCAATAAGGTTGTCCGCGACAGCAACAACGCCCGCTTCGGCATCATCACCTCGGGCAAGGCTTACCTGGATGTGTTGCAGGCCCTTGAGGATATGGGCATTACTGAAGCGATTGGCGCCGACATCGGTATACGCGTTTTCAAAGTGGGCATGCCCTGGCCACTCGAACCTCGACTGACACATGAATTTGCTGAAGGTCTCGAAGAGATTCTGGTTGTGGAAGAGAAACGCTCCATTATCGAGGATCAGCTGACCTCCCAGCTCTACAACTACCCTGTGGGGAGTCGTCCGAGAGTGGTGGGAGAATTTGATGAGCAGGGTCGCGACCTGTTGCCCAATGTGGGAGAACTGACACCGGCAATGATTGCGCTCGTCATTGCCGATCGAATTCGGCGATTTTTCTCTAGCGAGCTGCTGGAAGAACGCGTTCGATGGATCCGGGAAAAAGAGAAGTCTCTCGCCACGCCTTATCAAACCATCGAAAGGGTGCCCCATTTTTGTTCCGGCTGCCCGCATAACACCTCGACCAAAGTCCCACAAGGTAGCCACGCGCTGGGCGGTATCGGTTGCCACTACATGGCCACGTGGATGCCCGATCGAGATACTCACACGTTTACGCAAATGGGCGGCGAAGGCGCCACCTGGATCGGTCAGGCACCCTTCACCGACACACAGCATGTGTTTCAGAACCTTGGCGATGGCACCTATTTTCATTCAGGTGTACTGGCGGTTCGTGCGGCAGTCGCTGCCGGCGTCAATATCACCTACAAGATCCTCTATAACGACGCCGTCGCGATGACCGGGGGACAACCGATCGATGGATCGTTAAGTGTAGATGACCTGATCCACCAGTTACGTGGCTAAGGGGTGCGACGGATCGCGCTGGTCTCCGATAACCCAAGGGACTGGCGAGGGAAATTCGAATCCATACCGGGCTTTAGCCTGACGCATCGAGACAATTACGACGCGCTCTTATCAGAGCTCAGAACCTTCAAAGGTGCCTCTGTCGTCGTGTACCAACAGACCTGCGCAGCAGAAAAAAGACGTCGTCGGAAACAAGGAAAAATGCGCTTCTCGGATCGACGCGTTTTTATCAACGAGGACGTATGCGAGGGCTGTGGCGATTGTAGCGTTGAGTCCAACTGCCTATCGGTGCTGCCGAAGCCAACCACCTTGGGCAGAAAACGCGAGATTGATCAGAGCGCGTGTAACCATGACTTTAGTTGCCTGAAGGGTTTCTGTCCCAGCTTTGTGTCGGTCATCGGCGGTGAATTGCGTAAACCCGAGCTCACTGAATCGGCGGAAACGCTCTTTGATCCCCTGCCCACCCCCAATTTACCCGCCCTTGAGCAACCCTGGAATACGGTGGTTGCCGGGGTTGGTGGCACT
>VMDB01000086.1 GCA_008081075.1 Halieaceae bacterium | reverse complement strand
GTCTGCTTCGACAGATCTTTATCAGCTCCGGAAGTGAGACCGAGATTCTCGCCCAAAGGTACAAAATGACCGTCACGAGTGAGAGGCGCAAACGCAATGCCTTTCAAGGTGTTGTCAAGGAAGGTGTACAACGGCAATTGAGGCTCCTGGGGCCGCGGACCGATCCATCGTGATTTTCCGGGCGACGAAGATTTATAGTCGATAACTATCCCCCGACCGTCTTCGAGTCTATCGATGCGATCGGGTCTTAAGGTCAATTCAAGGCCATTCAGGTTGAGCACAGCCTCCTCTTCGAGGCTGACCGCGGTGAAAGGAATGCTCCTCTCCCGCTCTTGTTCCATCCAAACGGACACAACCTCAACACAGAACTGCCTCTCGAGGCGCCAGCAGCTCTCACCTACTCGGGTGCGCACGCTGAACCCCCGGCGCTCCGCATCCGCCTCTAATTTAGTAAATGCCGACGTGGCGGCTTGCTCGATTCGTTCTGGCAACGCCGAGGGAGCGATGCGGCGTAATTCACTCTGTGAGGAGAGTTCACGCCACAGGTGAAACATCATTTCGTGAAGCAGTATTCCTCGCTCAATCGCGGTGAAGCCGAACGCTTCAGCCCCAAGCGAACTGACTTTGATGCGATGCTTGACGAACGCTTTGAAGCCACAAGCTGCCTGATCCTTGATAAGACCGCTACCACCGGTCTGTTGCTGAGACAGCGTCGGGACGCGCTCATCCAACGCCAAGGCCTCTACTTGCCGCGGGGCTTTCCAGCGGGTCGGGGGAAACCACGAATTTTCGACCACTTTTTCTGCGGGGACGATCAAGCAGCTGGGCCTCCGAGGCAGGCCACGGTCAAGCTCATGATAACTAACCACCGTCTCCACATTTTCCTGACACCAAATCTCCAGTAGTTTCTGAGCGTGGGCGAGTAAGTGCGCTGTATTTAACTCCTGAAAATCAAGCCGTTTCTGCAAGGAGGCAGGCAGAAAAGCATCCAGTCGAGGTGTCCGTGGAAACGAGCCCTGCTGAGCGCCACAAACCCATATGCCATCAAACTCGAGACCGATGGCCTCTAATGGCCCCATCACTTGAACGCTGTCATAGGGGGTCTTCGGTTGAAATACGGTATTGCCAAGCGATTGCCGCCATAGGGTCAGTGCTGCTTCGTGGGCTTGAGGAGGAAGCACTGTTGAGAGCGCTCCTAAGCCATCGAGACTCGCCTCGAGTCGATCAAGCTGTTGATATTCAATAGAATCCAGAGCCTCACGGTAGGGCCAGCCCCAGAGGTGAAGTCGATTGCGGATCCATCCCGCCCAGTCATGAAGGCTCTTCTTCTCGCGATGAGTTTTGTCGCTGCGAATACCAAGCAGTATCGCCTTGAGCGCGGAATCGGGAGCGTAGCGCGATAGCATATGCAGCGTTTGCTCAATACTGATTTCAGCGATCCCGCTCTGAAACAAGCGTTCAATAATTTTAAATTCACTGTGTGTTTGACTAACCAATAACCCCGGAAAAAATGGCGACCGCATTAGCGCCAGCCACTCGTGCCGAAGGAGCGGGCGCACTTCCCATTCCAGAGCCAGAGTCGCGTCCCGAAATAACGGCGTTGACCCCAACGCCATGCCGGTAGAAAAATTGACAGGCAAATCGTTGTACTGAGCGTCTAGACACTCGAATTCCGCCCGTAAAAAATATTCCAACTGAGCTCGATCCCGTTCCAGATCGATCAATACGATTGCGCTTCTCTTGCCTGGCGTCAGGCTCATCTCATACGCCCACGCCGAGGCAGCTGCTAATTCATCCTCTCGCGTGGCGAAGCACTGGATTGTGGGTGCTTTTTTTGCGTTCGCAGGTGTATTCGGCGGTATTACTATCAGTTCTCCGAGATGCTCCAGTGCCCGCCGTGTAACCGGCGACAGCTCGGGAAATCCATAGAGTGCTATTTGTTTTGATTGCTCGGGCAATTCCAATAATTGCTGATAAGCCTGATAACGCGTTATGCCGCTGATTTTTTCAAGCCGCTGTTGAAATTGCCGTGCCCAGCGGGCGAAAACGACACAGTCCTCCTCAAATTGGAAATGAGACCAGAGTTGCGGGATTTCGAGCCCCCCTTGCATGCTCAATTTGTCCCAGGCAGCTTTTGCGCGCAGCGCCGTTGCTCTTGGCTGCGTCAGGGTAAAATCACGACTTCGGGCTATGTCTTTCCTTACGATTTCTTGCCACAAAACCGCCTGCTGTTCGGCGCTTAGCAAGCGTCTCTGGGGTAATTTGCCGTCCTCCACCGCTACGTGCCAGGCGCGCTCGAGCCATGCATCCACAGGCTCTACCGGCACCCTGAAAACTGCAGTTTGGTGTGACTGCTGATGACTCGTCCAGGCGCTGATGATCTCTCGAGCCAGTCGCCGTCCCGGCGTAAGAATAGGGAGGTCTTTTTTTAAAAAAGACTCAAACTGGGAGAGGTCAACAGTACTGCGCATGGCGAAAGTATCCCACGCCCCGCTGAGCGAGGAAATCTAACCCCTGAGAATCACATGAATCCATATTCTCAGGAGCTGACGCGCTGTAATGGCTCCGAATCAACCGGAAACACAAGAAAAAGATTACAATCTCGACCCTTTCTACAACCACGACTCGATACGAAGATGGACCTGTCCAACACCCAGATACACAACGTCAACGTCAAGAGTCAACGCATTCTGATATCCCCCGCCGAGCTAAAAGCGCGGGTAACGGTAACGGAGGAACTATTCGATTTTGTTGCGCGAAGTCGGCTCCAGATACAGCATGTCCTCGATCGAGAAGACCCGCGTATCATGGTGGTGCTGGGTCCCTGTTCCATTCACGACGTGGAGGCCGCTCTCGATTATGCCATTCGCTTGAAAGCGCTATCAGAGACCGTCAGTGATGCATTACTACTGGTCATGAGAGTTTATTTTGAAAAGCCGCGTACCACCGTGGGCTGGAAGGGGTTAATTAATGATCCTTTCCTCAATGATACTTTCGAAATCGAAGTGGGCTTGGAGAAGGGACGACAACTTCTCCGGGATGTATTGGCCATGGGCCTACCTACCGCCACCGAAGCATTGGACCCCATTACTCCTCAGTATCTTCAGGATCTGATTTGCTGGTCAGCGATCGGAGCGAGGACTACGGAGTCGCAGACTCATCGCGAGATGGCGAGTGGACTGTCATCACCGGTGGGAATCAAAAATGGCACTGATGGTGGCTTGGATGTGGCGATCAATGCATTACAGTCGGTATCAAAAACACATCGCTTTTTGGGCATAAACTCCGATGGCAAAGTGTCAGTATTTGAAACTCGAGGTAATGCCCACGGACACATAGTGTTGCGAGGAGGCACCTCTGGTCCGAATTACTCAAAGGACCATATTGCTGAGTGTGAGGAAGCACTTCTAAACGCGGGCCTCGCCACAAATATTATGGTCGATTGCAGTCATGCGAATTCAGAGAAAAACCCAGCGCTTCAATCTACTGTTGCGCGTGATGTGGCCGCGCAAATTGTGGCAGGAAATCGATCGATTGTTGGCCTAATGCTCGAGAGTAACTTAGAGGCGGGAAGCCAAAGCATTTCAAAGGACTCGTCAGCCTTGCGTTACGGAGTATCTATCACCGATGGCTGCATCAGCTGGGCCACCACAGAAGCGCTCGTTTGTGAATTAGCTGAGAGTTTGAGGACTCCACTAAAGCAACGAGAACACCTCGCAAACACTCGTCAATCGTAGGCTAGTAATAGGCTTGGCTACGATCGCTATGATCGGTTGTGTCGCGCACGCCCGCCAGCTGCGGTATTTGCTCCAGCAGGGTCTTTTCTACACCTCCTTTCAGCGTCATGTCGACAGCACTACACCCCTGACAGCCACCACCAAACCGGAGGACTGCAAATTGGTCCTCAGTAACTTCGATCAGGGATACCTCTCCGCCGTGGGCAGCCAGCGAGGGATTGATTTCGTTGTAGAGCACGTAGTTAATGCGATCTTCTAGTGGACTGTCGTCAGACACTCTTGGCATCTTGGCATTCGGCGCCTTGATCGTCAGTTGACCACCCATTCGGTCGGCAGAGTAATCAACCAAGGCATCCTCCAGAAACGGGATACTCCTTCCTTGAAACCAGGCCGTAAATGCCGTGAAGGGCTGTTCTACGTCGCCCTCCTGAATATCTCCCTCCCGACAATACGCAATACAGGTTTCGGCGCGGGGCGTCCCTGGATCGTTAATAAAAACCCGTACCCCTAGCGCGTCTTCCTGTTTTGACAGCAGTTCTGCCAAATACTCCTGCGCTGATTCAGTGATCGTTATCATA
>VMDB01000048.1 GCA_008081075.1 Halieaceae bacterium | reverse complement strand
GGGGCGATGGATTCAGGGCGGGCAACAGCCAGGACAGGTCGTCGTCCGTGCTCTTGCCAACGCTGCACCAATGCGCCGCCGATACCACTGCCCGCACCAACGACAACATCGATACCTCGCGGGTCAGTCTCCTCGCTCATACACGCCGGCCTCGTCACTTGGGTTACTCTTTCGACTCAATTTATACGACAAGAGTAATGACTAGATGACACCGCAACAAAAGCGAATCGCCTTTATCGGGCTGGGTGCAATGGGGTACCCCATGGCGGGGCATCTTGCGCGTGCCGGTCACGCCGTGACGGTTTACAACCGCACCCCCGCACGCGCGCTGGCCTGGCAAAACGAGTACCGGGGCACGGTCGCGAACACGCCTGCCGAAGCCGCTTCGGGACAAGATGCGGTGATGCTCTGCGTCGGCAACGATGACGATGTGTTGTCGGTAACCACGTCAGACATTGGCGCACTGCAAACACTGCCCGCCGGGGCGTTACTCATTGACCACACCACTACTTCAGAGGCATTGGCCACATCGCTCTCTCGCACCGCCCGTCAGACTGGCGTCCGGTTTCTTGATGCCCCCGTGTCCGGGGGGCAAGTCGGCGCTGTAACAGGCGCACTGACCGTCATGGTGGGTGCCGACGAATCAGATTTCCGGGATGCAGTCCCACTGATTGAATGCTACGCCAAGTGCGTCAGACACATGGGCGCGCCGGGCTCGGGTCAGCTCACCAAAATGGTCAATCAAATATGCATCGCGGGCCTGGTGCAGGGCTTGGCAGAGGGAATTCACTTTGCCGAGAAGGCTGGCTTGGATGCCTCACGGGCAATCGAAGTCATCTCACAAGGGGCAGCGCAATCCTGGCAAATGGACAACCGGGCCAGCACCATGATCGCAGGGGAATTTGACTTTGGCTTTGCCGTCGACTGGATGCGGAAGGATTTGGGTATCGTCATCAATGCGGCGCGCGCCGCCAACGTCGAGGTGCCGGTTACCGAACTGGTAGACGGGTTTTATGCCGACGTGCAAGCCATGGGAGGAAACCGCTGGGACACCTCAAGCCTGATCCAACGACTACGCGCGCGTCAGTCAGAAAGGTGAACCAGGCTCAGCACTGTTCGCCGCAGCCAACGCCCTGCTGATCGCTACATCGCGCCGGGAAAGGCGCCGCCGTCGAGCAGAATATTTTGGCCGATGACAAATCCTGCGTGATTTGAGCACAGCCACGCACACGCCGCCCCAAATTCCTCAGCCGTACCGAAGCGACCTGCCGGTATCGTGCCGATCCTTGCCGCTCTGGCTTCCTCAAGCGTGATCCCGCGGGCTGCGGCGTCAACCTTGTCCAGCATGGCCAATCGATCCGTATCGTGGAGGCCCGGTAATAGATTATTGATGGTCACCCCGGTGCCCGCCACCTGTCTGGAGACACCCGCCACGTAGCCGGTCAATCCTGAGCGGGCGGTATTGGACAGCCCGAGTACGGGAATCGGCGCTTTCACTGCAACGCTGGTGATATTAACGATGCGGCCCCATCCGCGCGCTGTCATGCCGGGAAGGAGCGCCTTAATGAAGGCAATCGGGGTCAACAAGTTGGCGTCAAAAGCCGCAATAAAGTCCTCTCTTGTCCAGTCAGACCACATGCCCGGGGGTGGCCCACCGGCATTGGTCACCAGAATATCGACGTCGCCTGCGGCGTCGAGCACAGCCCGTTGACCCGCCTCACTGGTCACATCTGCCGCCACAGCGGTCACCTGAACGCCAAACTGATTGCGCAATGCGTCGGCCGTGGCTTGGAGCGCTTCGTCCCCTCGGGCATTGAGGACAAGATCAACGCCCTCCGCTGCCAGTGCCTCGGCACACCCCCTACCCAGCCCCTTTGAGGAAGCGCACACCAGCGCTCTACGTCCCTTGATTCCCAGATCCATGCTCAGTCACTCCTCACTTCTGTTCGCCCGCATTATCCGTTATCCGGGCGCGCTGTTGTAATCGCAATCAGGATAAACACCGATCGGCGAGGCCACCACGCGATGGCTGATCGATCCAATGGCGCTGCCCGCTATCGAACGCCGCCTTGAAGCACCTGCTTGCCGAGACCCATACTGTAGTATCACAACCCAAAGCGAAGAATGAGCGCCCGAAAGAACATCAGGATGTCTGACACACCATTCTGGGAACGCAAAACGCTGGAAGACCTGACCGACACCGAGTGGGAGTCCCTCTGTGACGGATGCGGACAGTGCTGTCTGCACAAACTGGTCAATGAGGAGACGGCCGATGTCTTTTACACGCGGGTCGCCTGCACGTTACTCAATACCGAGACAGCGCGCTGTAGCAGCTACCCGGACCGGCTCTCCAAGGTCAACGATTGCCTCGATGTTCGGCGCATGACCGCCTCGGAACTGGCCTGGATGCCAAAAACTTGTGCCTACCGTCTTGTTCATGAACGCCAGCCTCTCCCCCACTGGCATCCGCTAATCACCGGTAATGCGGGTTCACCTCGTGCCGCAGGGGTCGCTGTCACAGGCTGGGCGGTGAGCGAGGCGAGTGTGGATATGGACAACCTTGAGGCAGAAATCATTGAATGGATTGATGCCTGATCAAGGACCGTTCTGGCCATAAGGTAAGGTCAAGCCCACCGACACTTAAAGCACGCGTTGCACATGCGGGAGGGCGCGTATCGGTTGGGCATCACTGTCAAACCTATCCCGGTCTGATAACGTGTGCCTGAGCAACGGACCCTGCCAGCCGCCAGATGGCTCGCAAGCAGGAGACCTAAATCGGCATGATTTTGGGGAGAAACCCTATGCAAGACGAAAAACAGGCCACAACAACCTCGGGGTACCCCATGTTGGTGGTACTGCCAATCTCGATTGCCACCGGAATTGCCGGCGCCATCATGCTGGGAGGCGTAGCCTTCAAAATTTTAGGATTACTCGTTGCGGTACTCGCGGTCATCTGTTTCGCAGGTTTCTATATGGTCGCTCCCAACGAGGGCCGGGTGCTGCAACTCTTCGGGCAATATGTGGGAACCGACCGGGCGCTGGGTCTGCGTTGGGCAAACCCCTTTTACAGCAAGCAACGGGTGTCTCTGAGAATCCGCAACTTCGAAAGTGGCCAGCTCAAGGTTAACGACTCTGCGGGCAATCCGATCGAAATCGCCGCGGTGGTTGTCTGGCGGGTGGTCGACACTGCCGAGGCTGTCTTTGAGGTAGATGATTATGAGGATTACGTTGCGATTCAAAGTGAAGCCGCCATCCGTAATATGGCAACCAGCTACCCTTATGATGACCACGAGGGTGAGGCCATCACCCTGCGCGGTAGCGCTAACGAAATCGGTGACATTCTCAAGGTCGAAGTTCAGGAGCGCCTGGGTAAGGCCGGGGTTGAAGTGCTAGAGGCCCGCATCAGTCACCTCGCCTATGCACCAGAAATTGCCAGCGCCATGCTGCAGCGGCAGCAGGCATCGGCAATAGTCGCAGCGCGCGGCAAGATCGTTGAGGGCGCCGTGACCATGGTAGAAGCCGCACTGCAGCAGCTCTCCTCGCGGCAGATCCTCGACCTCGACGCCAACAGCAAAGCCACACTGGTGAGTAATCTTCTGGTCATCCTGTGCAGCGACCGCGCGGCACAACCCGTAGTTAATAGCAGCGCCAGTTCGGGCAGCTGAAGCCTTAACTCGATTTGGCCGCCAGTGTCAGTAGCCGGTCTAATTGATCCGCAAAAGCCTTGCGGTCACTTTGGTTGAGAGGCGGCGGCCCCCCCGTGTGCTCACCCGAGGCGCGCATGGTCTCCATAAAATCGCGCATTTGCAGTCGTTGGCGAATATTGTTCTCGGTGTAACGTTCGCCACGAGGCGTGACCACCAAAGCGCCCTTTTCCAAAACCTCACTGGCTAGGGGAATATCGGCCGTTATCACCAAATCACCGGGGGAGACCCGCGCAGCGATTTCGTGATCCGCCATGTCCGGGCCCTTGGCAACCTGATACAGGCTGATTAGCGGCGAAGCCGGCACTTGAAAAGACTGATTGGCAAACAGCGTCAGCCTCAGTCCACGCTTTTGGGCCGCGCGATAGAGTATGTCGCGAATCACAACGGGGCAGGCATCGGCGTCTACCAAAATTTGCATTTGCGTCCTCTTTATTCGTCGCTCACGTACCGTTCAATCGCGGGCCCGATGCTCGGTTAACAGCGCCCTACCGGCAGCAACCCGACTGGCCTGACTCCGGCAAGTGTGTATACTACGCGCCCCGGCGGCGCTGTGTCCGCCCGGCACCGCGCGGAATTAGCTCAGCTGGATAGAGCGTCGGTCTACGAAACCGAAGGTCGCAGGTTCGACTCCTGCATTCCGCGCCA
>VMDB01000161.1 GCA_008081075.1 Halieaceae bacterium | reverse complement strand
GTATCGCCCTGCTCCGAGTCGAGTTCAAAATCAGTGATTATTAGAGGGTGAAGGGCAACAGCAACCCGACATTTTTCAGCCGGCGTGACCAGATAATATTCACCGTCGTCCTCGCGTCTGAGAATGCCGGCGAACAGCTGCCACAACTCCTTGCGTCGAATGGGCCGACCTTCGTGGTACCAGGTGCCGTCAGCGGCAATGGCCATGTCGACTTCACCGCAGTAGTCGGGGTTCCACTTATCAAGCGGCACGGGCGCCCTTCCGTTAACCGAAGGCACTGACGATGCCCGCAGTTGCGCATGGTGTCGATCCGGGATGCTTCCCGCCAACTCGCGCAAGCGGCTGTATTCGTGTCGGCCGTTCTTCATTCCTAGAAGCGCTCGCCGTCAACCTATCGAACGATAATTTCGGCCGTTTCGCGCTGATACTTCAGGTATTCCCCAAAACTCAATCTTTGTTGCTCCGAGCTTCGCCGAGACATCAAAGTTTCGGCTTCCGCAGTGGTGAGGCTAGCGACGGACCCGGGCGTAACCCGCGCCAATTGGATCAATGCGTGCCCCGCTCCAGGCACTGCCACCGCGCGCAAGCGGGCTGTATCGCCCGCTGGCATGGCAAAGGCAGCTTCGAGTACCGGCCGCGGCAGTTGGCTCGCAAGACGAGTAGTCGCAAGCTCCACCCGCCACTCGAGGTCCAGGGTCTTCGCGATATCCTCGAATGTTCCTCCGCCCGCGAGTTCCTGCTCCGCTTGCAACTGCATTGCTCTTAACCCATCTGATTCCAACTCGGCGCTCAATCCCTCGGCAATTTCTGACTCGACTTCATCAAAGGGCGCCACCTGCGATGGCGTGATCTCAGTGATGCGAAGCACCGCGAAGCGTTTGCCCGAGAGCTCCACAACTTCACTGTTGATGCCATCCTCAAACACCTCCGGAGAAAATGCCACATCGCGCAGGGCAGCTTCAGCGAACAGTCCACGACCCAACTCCCGAGAGAAGGCCTCTGAGCGCTCAACTTTGGCGCCGACTGCTGCGGCGGGACCCGCCAGATCGGGGGCGTTAAATACGAGGTCACGCAGTTCTTCCACCGCCAGCAACAAACTTCGCTCCGCCTCGGCGGATTCAATCGAGCTCCGGAGTTCATCTTTGACGTCTTCGTAACTCACGGAGTCGCCATCAATTCTCTCTTCCAATCGAATGAAGTGCGTTCCTGCGTCAGTGACTACTGCCGTCGAAACCTGCCCCGGCGACTGCAGGCCCGTAATTGCTGCTTCCATTTCTTCTGGAAACGCGGTGCCATCAGTAAACCCCAAGGCGCCCCCTTGGCTGGCAGAACCAATATCATCAGATAGTTCTCTTGCGATATCAGAAAACTCCTCATTCAGGTTCAGCCGCTCAGAGACTTCAGCTACACGGCGTGCAAAATCTGAATCTGATTCTTCGTCTGCGGGGATAAGGAGGATATGTGAAACTCTGGACTGGGTAGATACCGTGTATTCATCGCGTACGGACTCAAATTGCTGACGCACCGTCTCTTCATCCGCCTCTACTCGAAAATCCTCGGGCGCCAACAGGATATAGTCGACCGTCACTTGCTCGGGCTTCAAAAAATCCGACTGATGCGCGTCGTAGTAGGCCCGAAGCGCGTCCCCTGAGAGCGCGTCACTAGCGACTAAACGGCCTTCAGGAATCACCAAGTACCGGACATCTCGCTCCTCGCCCACGAGGTTGGCCATCGCCGATAATTCACGCTGAGTGACAAACTCGCTCTCACTCACAGCAGTCTGCAGTTGTGTAAGGACGATATCTTCAGCCTGCAGACGTCGAAATTTCTCTGGCGTATACCCGGCGTTCGCCAGTACGCTTTTATAGGCCTCGGGTGAGAAATTGCCGTTAAGTTGAAACGCTTCTATCGAAGTAATGGACTTGCCTATCTGCGCGTCGGATGCCACCAGGCCAAGCTCAGCAGCTTTTTGCAAAAGAAGGGCGCGCTGAATCAACGACTCCAGCGCGCGAGGCTGCAACCGATCGTCGTCGAGCATCGCCGGATCAATATCTTCCCCCAGGATGCTCACCAACTGACGTTTTTGCTGCGTCACCGCTTCCTGCAGCGCAAAGGGTGAGATTTCTTCACCATTGACCTCTGCTACTGAGCTACCCGCTCCGCCAGGCAAAAGTGTCTCTAGGCCAAACGCGGCAAAGGACAAAACGATCAGGCCAATAATGATCTTAGCAGTGGTGCTCTGGGCACCCTGGCGCATGGACTGAAGCATGTCGGTTTATATCTCCCATGATGACTGCTCTGATCCCCCTATGCCTACGGGGAGGCTAGGCAGACAGTCACGAAGTGTAGGCTTATTACGTAAAGAAGGCGCACTATGGCGCCTTCTCGCGTTTACCGCTCCTGACGGCGGCGAAGTGGTTTGGCTTACTTGTTAACGGCGTCCTTCAATGCCTTACCCGCTTTGAAGCCCGGCGTATTCGAAGCAGCAATTTGAATGGTTTCTCCGGTGCGCGGATTACGTCCCTGCCGCGCCGCGCGCGCTTTTACAGAGAATGTACCGAAACCTACTAGCGAAACACTGCCGCCCTTGGCGAGAGCACCCGTAATGGCGCCGATCGCAGCATCAAGTGCGCGGCCCGCCGAGGCCTTTGAAAGATCCGCATCTGCGGCGATGGCGTCAATCAAGTCATTTTTGTTCACGTTATACCCCTTGAGTCTATTGAGCTGAATTGCGTGGCACCTGCCTAAGCACCGCTTATAGCCTACTCCTCACACTCTTGAGGGTCAACGCGTGTGGGGCCTGAAATCAGTGAGATCTGGGCCGTTTCGTCTCATTCGTCTCATCTGTGGACTCTTCTGGCGCAGGCATGTCTTTGTAGCCCTTCATGTAATCTTCATCCGATAACGGTTCAGGCGAGCGCTCAAGCGCGATAGCGAGCACTTCATCGATCCATTTTACGGGTCGGATCTTCAAATTCTCCTTAATGTTATCGGGCACCTCTTGCAGATCACGCTCGTTCTCGTGGGGGATGATCACTGTTTCTATACCCCCTCTGCGCGCCGCGAGTAACTTCTCCTTCAAGCCGCCAATCGGAAGTACTTCTCCGCGCAGCGTGATTTCTCCGGTCATCGCGACATCCGCTCTTATCGGGATGTTGGTGAAACTGCTGACCAATGCGGTGCACATGGCAATCCCCGCACTGGGACCATCTTTTGGCGTGGCACCCTCGGGGACATGGAAGTGGACGTCTCGAGCGTCGTGCAGCGAGGCGGCAATGCCCAGTGTTTGCGATTTCGCCCTCACGACAGTCATTGCCGCTTGTATCGACTCCTGCATCACGTCCCCCAGGGATCCGGTTTTGACCAATCGGCCTTTACCCATGGTAGAGGCGACTTCGACCGTGAGTAGCTCTCCCCCTACGGAGGTCCAGGCCAGGCCAGTCACTTGGCCTACCTTGTTTTCTTTCTCGGCGGTACCAAAGTTGAATTTCCGGACCCCCAGCACGTCGGCAAGCATCTCCGGCGTAACCTCCTGCCCGGGTGTTCGCTCTTTCAGCGCAAAGGCCTTTACCATCTTCCTGCAGACTTTGGCTATCTGTCTCTCCAGCGCTCGGACGCCCGCCTCTCGCGTGTAGTACCGAATAATGTCGAGGCACGCTGCCTCCGATAGTGAAACCTCACCTGCCTTCAAGCCATTGAGTTTCGTCTGCTTTGGAATGAGGTAACGCTGGGCGATATTGAGTTTTTCGTCTTCGGTGTAGCCCGGGATTCTGATGACTTCCATACGATCCAACAGCGGGCCCGGTATGTTCATGGTGTTGGAGGTGCAAATAAACATTACATCCGACAGGTCGTAATCAACTTCGAGGTAGTGGTCGTTAAACGCATGATTTTGCTCGGGATCCAGCACTTCCAACATGGCGGAAGCGGGATCACCGCGATGGTCCATTCCCATCTTGTCGATTTCATCCAGAAGAAACAGTGGGTTCCTGACTCCTGCTTTGGCCATTTTCTGCAATAACTTACCCGGCATAGAGCCGATGTAGGTTCGCCTGTGTCCACGGATTTCAGCCTCATCTCGGACACCGCCCAAGGCCATTCGGATGAATTTTCTATTTGTGGATCTAGCGATGGATTCTCCCAGAGACGTTTTACCTACGCCGGGAGGGCCGACTAGGCATAACACAGGGCCTTTAAGCTTTTTGACACGTTTCTGGACCGCCAAATATTCGAGAATCCGTTCCTTGACCTCCTCAAGGCCGTAATGATCCTCATCCAACACCTTCTGTGCTCGACTGAGATCATGGCGCACCTTGCTGCGCTTGAACCAGGGAATGCTGACCATCCAATCGAGGTAACCGCGCACCACAGAGGCTTCTGC
>VMDB01000157.1 GCA_008081075.1 Halieaceae bacterium | reverse complement strand
TTTTGACGGGCGCGCTTTCTGGCTTGAGGTGAATTCGCCACCGCTGTGCTCCATGGGCTCTCAAAAGGCCGCGAATCATCTGGGATACCGGTTTCAATGTCAACCGGCGGCGGCAGAAGATGGGCGAGTTTGGGTGGTTTTACCCCTTTACCAGCCTAAATAGATCATTATCCAGCCTGCTGCGGCGAAAGCGATCACAGAAGCGGCCTTGTCCATCCTAAAAAAGGCGTAGCCGTAACCGAGAGGAGGCAAAAGGAGCGAGCACATGCCCCAGGCATATTCCTCCTTCCACGATACGATCAGCAGTAGCACCCAACTGGCCACCAGTGATGCAGCGCCAAGGGTGATCAAAAATGAACTAGAAGCTTCCATTTAAACTCTCTGAGAGGTAGTTTGCGCAGCGAACCGAAGGGTATCAGAAACCTTCTGGCAGCGGCACAATAGGGTCGCGTCTTGAGGCAAACAGCGTATGACAGAGGACCCGTCGTCTCCCACCGAGGATCCGTTTTCGGAAATTCGGCCTTTTTCTAATAGTGAGGCCCCCGAGGTGATCAGACGTTTGGCGCGGAACGAAGAGCTGGCGGGAACGATTGCTCGATGGAAGTTTCCGCGCCTTGCCCGCATTTCGCTTGGCTTTGCGCTGGGCCTTGCGCGGTCGTGGCTTTGGATTCTGGCGCGACGCTTATCCACCGTGGAAGATTTGCAAAATGTCATCGCGCCGAACTTGTCGCGGATGATCAAAAAGACCTCCCGGTTTTCCACCAGTGGCATGAATGAGCTCGATTTTCGGCTGCCCCGCGTCTATGTCGGAAATCATCGCGATATCGTAATGGACCCGGCTTACGCAAATTATGCGCTGCATCGATCCGGCGTTCGAACGCTTGCGGTCGCCATCGGCGACAACTTGCTGTCAAAGCCGTGGATATCCGACCTGATGCGCTTGAATAGAAGCTTTATCGTCAAACGTAATTTGCAGGGTCCGCGGGCCCTTCTCGCGGCAGCAAAGCAACTGTCGGCTTACATTCGCGCGTCAGTAGCAACCGGCGACAATCCTATCTGGATCGCGCACAGAGAGGGGAGGGCGAAGGACGGCCGCGATGTTACAGAACCGGCGGTCATCAAAATGTTGACCCTTTCCCGGGACCGAGAGGAATCGCCAGAGTCGGTTCTCGACACGTTGAAAATTGTGCCCCTCATCATCTCTTATGAACTCGACCCCTGTGATGCACTCAAATCTGCCGAGCTCTCGGCAGGTTCGGGTTACGTTAAGTCCGAATTTGAGGATATTACGTCCATTGCAACGGGCATCGTCGGGCAAAAGGGCCGCGTTCATCTGCACTTTGGGACTCCGCTACCGGCACACCTGAGTGTCGCTGAGACAGTCGCGGGCATCGACCGACAGATGGTAGCGCACTACCGGCTTTACCAAACGAATATCTGGGCCTGGCAATGGCTTTACGGCACCCCGTTACCTTGCGAGATTCCATATGACAAGGGAACCATCAGCGAGGCCGCTTTTCGTGCTCGTTTTGAAGCGATTCCTGAGGAGCATCAGCGCTGGTTTCTCACCATGTATGCCAATCCGGTTAATCGCCGTCTGGAGGTTGCCGAGGAGCGCGCCGGCAATGATTCAACGCCGGGTACCCAAATGTGATTGATGAGGCGCTGCAGGACGATATTCGTAACGCCTACCAGCAACTGACTGATGCT
Organism: Halieaceae bacterium; assembly: GCA_008081075.1. Classification (GTDB taxonomy): domain Bacteria; phylum Pseudomonadota; class Gammaproteobacteria; order Pseudomonadales; family Halieaceae; genus Luminiphilus. The sequence goes on along the minus strand of VMDB01000157.1, from coordinate 2,728 downwards.
CTCAAGCTGAAACCCCGCTGGGGACAGCGCCAAATGATCGCAGAGGTGGCGAATGCGCTCGGGGACCCTGAGGGGGAGACGCCGATTGCGGTGGTAGAGGCGGGTACGGGTACCGGAAAAACCATTGCTTATTTGGTCGCGACGTTGCCGATCGCCCGCGCCCGCGGCAAGCGAGTCGTAGTTGCGTCTGCAACAATCGCCCTTCAGGAGCAACTTTTACTGCGCGATTTGCCCGATTTATTGCGCCACAGTGGACTTGAGTTCCAGTCGGTCCTGGCCAAGGGGAGAGGCCGATATGTCTGCCTGCTCAAATTGGATCACCAGCTCGCCGGGTCAGAGAGCGACGCACTGATTCCGCTCTACCCGGATGAATTTGTTGCCCCGGATTATCTCGAGATGCTACCGCTGCTAGAGGAAATGCTGACGGCGTTGGCGGCAGGGCGTTGGGATGGCGATTTTGATGCCTGGCCCGGAGGGCTGGATCCGGGGATTAAGCGTCTTGTTTCAACCGATCAAAACCAGTGCACGGGGCGTCGTTGCCCCCATGTCGGCCAGTGCGCCTTTTTTAAAGCGCGAGAAGGACTGGAAGAGGCCGATATTATTGTTACAAATCACGACCTTGTTCTGTCGGATTTGCGATTGGGGGGCGGCGTCATATTGCCTGCGCCGGAAGATTGCTTCTACATCTTTGACGAGGGTCATCAGCTGCCCTCGAAATGCCTTAATCATTTTTCCCTGCGCTTTCATGCGGGTTCCACCCTACAGGGATTGCGAGATAGCGATCGATGGGTCACGCAGTCTGCGGCTGGCTGGGCGCAGGCGGGGATCGACGAGCGTTTGCCTCCGCTGATTTCTTCACTACTTGCGGATCTCCTGCAGCGCACAGAGGAGGTAACGCAGCTGCTCTGGCATCAGTTCCCCGAGGAGGCGCTCGAAAGAGCGGAGTACCGTTTTGAGCATGGGCGCATACCCGACGCGTTGGGTGATTACGCGGCGTCGCTCGCAGAGCAGTGGCGTCAGCTGCAACGCGAGGTAGCGCGTTTGGAGGCTGGACTGGAAAATACACGTGATGGCACTCAGAGCGTTGCGACCGCTGCGCCTCAGGATGCCGACTCGGATTTGGCTAACGCGCAGGGTCTTGCTGCGCGAACCGAGCAGCAGGTAGCGTTGTGGGAGGCATTCAAAGTTGCCCCGCGAGAAGGTCAGCCGAGCGATGGCTGGGCAAGATGGATTCAGCACCGCGGTAGCTTGCCGTCTCTGGAATGTCAGGCGAGCCCGATCTTGCCCGGTGAACTCCTGCGCGAGGCGTTGTGGGAGCGCGTGGCAGGCGCAGTGGTTACCTCCGCCACCCTCACCGCATTGGGCACATTCGATCGTTTTCAGGAGCGCTCGGGCATCCCGGATTCGGCGAGGTGGAAGCGGGTCACCAGTCCATTTGATCCCTCACGAGCGGTATTTTGTGTTCCGGCAATGTCGTCTGATCCAGGCCAGGTTGACGCCCATACCGAGGAGCTAATTCAGTGCATCCCCGCTTTGATTAGAGATGATTCTGGTGTCCTGCTGTTGTTCACCTCTCGGCGGCAGATGGAAAGCGTTCTGGAGGGCATCAAAGACGTGATCCCCCACAACGCACTGGTGCAGGATCAGATGAGTAAAAATCGATTGCTGGAGCAACACCGAGAGCATATCGATGCGGGCGTGCCTTCGGCCATCTTTGGATTGGCGAGTTTTTTTGAGGGCATCGATTTGCCGGGTGATTACTGTCGTCACGTCGTGATTGCAAAACTACCTTTCGCTGTGCCCGATGACCCCATTGCAGCCTCTCACTCCGAGTTACTTCAGGCGCAGGGGAGGGACCCTTTTATGGAAATCAGCGTTCCGGATGCCGCGCAGAAGCTGGTGCAGGCAAGTGGGCGCCTACAACGCACCGAGGTAGATGAGGGCCGCATTACATTACTTGATCGGCGCTTGCTTACGCGGCGCTACGGACGGACCATACTGAAAACGCTCCCCGCTTTTACCTTTGAGTTAGATGACGTCCATTGAGACGATAACGAACCTCGCTGGCGGAGGGGGGGATCTTCATGATCCGGAGACAGTCTGTGACGCAGCCCCATGTTGCTTGAACCGCCACGAAGCGATATCGCCGAGCGATTGATCGACCTCGAGGCGGAACTGCGTCAACTCAATTTGTGGGCGGCCGACACGCCGACGCCCGAGGCCTTGGCTTCGGAGCAGCCCTTTGCAGTGGATACGCTGACGCTTGAGCAGTGGCTCCAGTTCATTTTTTTACCCACGCTGTATCAACTGCTCGACAGCGGAGCGGCTTTACCTGCGCGCTGTGCTATTGCGCCGATGGCTGAGGAGACCTGGGGCAAGCGCCAGCTGCCGATAGCACGTCTGATCACCACCCTGCAGGAACTGGATCGTCTGATCACCGAGACGGATTAGGCTCAAAAAAACCCCGGCAAATACCGGGGTCTCCTGGCGTGCCGATGTCAAAACTGCACGCGTTTGGTAAAGCCGCCGTCAATGACGACGTTGGTGCCGGTGGTGAAGGCGGAACGCGGGCTTGCCAGAAAAGCCACCGTGTCCGCGACTTCGTAGTTGCTCCCCATACGCCCCATCGGAATATTGGCGACAGTGGCGTTGTAGAAGTCGGCCATGTGGGTCTTGATCTGCTCCCAGGCGCCGCCCTCAAAATAAATCGGGCCGGGGCTGACGGCAT
>VMDB01000046.1 GCA_008081075.1 Halieaceae bacterium | reverse complement strand
TATCAGGTCGAGGTGTGGAATGACGGCGAGACAGAGTTAGAGCTCATCACGCTGGACGACAGTAGGGTCGGTGGCGAAGGATCACTGCACAATGTCGGTAGCTGCGCCTTACCGCAATCGATTGCGATGGGCCTCTCTTACAGCTGTGAATACACCCTCTCAATCAATGGCCGCTATCCAGACACCCACACCAATACGGTGACCGCAGTCGCCACCAACCCCGCCGATGGCCAACAAGTCAGTGATACCGATACGGCGGTGGTGACCTTCAGGGAGACCCCCGCTGTTCTCACCATGAAAAAACTGCCGAGGCCGGCAGTCATTCAAGACCGCACCGCGGTGACCTATGAATTAGTAGTTGAAAATCACTCTCCTGCGAAAACCATCACCATCACATCACTCGTCGATAGCTATCATGGTGATATCACCGCGCTGGGTCTTGACTGCGGCGAGGTCTCGGTCGGCCCGCCGTTAGTACTCAGTTTGCCACCCGCGGGATCAACCATCGAATGCACCTTTTCTGGCATTGTCCCCGAAGCCAACGAGCCCCTACCCACTGAAATCAGCTACTTTCCCGATACGGTCACCGCATCCGGGACCGCTGACGACGGCTCTGCCGTCTCAGCCAGCGCAACCGCGGAGGTACAGTTCGTGCCCCCGGGCTCGGCCACGCCACCCGCGCCGATCATAGAGGTGGTAAAGCGAGCCATCCCCGATCGCGTTCCCACCACGGGAGGTAATGTGGTTTTCTCGGTGGAGGTCATTAATGCCTCGCTTTCCGAGTCCGTGCTCATCGATGGGCTAAACGACGACGTTCACGGCAACCTCAGCGCCCGCGGGACGTGCGCGGAAATTAGCGTGGCCGCCCCGCTGGAAATTGCAGCGGGCGATCAATATCGCTGCGCATTCACTGAGAGACTGACCGGTGCAATCGGGAGTATTGAGCGGGACACCATCATCGCAGTGGGCACCGGGGAAGATTCGAACACCGCAGTCATCGGCTTCGATACGGCGGCGGTGCTCTTCGAGGGAGTACCCCTCGATATCACTGTATCCAAGACCCCGTCGCAAACGTTGATCGATCCGGGGGCCGAAATCACCTTCACCGTTGAAGTCAGCAACAACAACGATTTTTCTGTAGAGATCCTGGAACTGACTGATTCTGTCTTTGGCGATCTCACCGGCGTGGGAACTTGCACGACACCGATTACGATTGCCTCTGGCACCTCGGCCGAATGTCGTTTCGTTAAAGCAGTGAACCCTAACGTGCGCCCCAGGGTGCACAATAACGTCGTTACGGTTATCGCTCAAGCTGCAGGGCTGTCGAGGTCTGACAGCCGCTCGGTCACCGCCACCGATCAGGCGTGGGTGCTTTTTACCGCAGCGTTGGCTGACATTCCCGTGCCCGTGCCAACCCTGCCCCGCGGGCTGCTACTGGCCGTCGGAATACTCGGTATCGCTTGGCTAAGGCGACGCCATATGCGCCGTTAGACTGATCAGCAGTCCCACCTGCCTCGCGGGCAGCTCAAGCGCACCTACCAGGTCACGCCACCCGCCAGGGCGCCGGCAGCCAGCACCAGCCGGGTCCACTCCACCGACTCCCATATACCACATCGGGCATAGGGGTCGGCCTCGAGCCACGCTTGTGCCTGACTCAAATCATCGGTGCGATACGCAAGAAGACTTCCTATGATGCGCTCCCCTGCATGATCCTTCAGTGGCCCCGCCATGGCGAGGTGATCAACAATCGCTTCTATATGTGCCAGATGTCCGGCCATATGCTGCTGTCTCAGGTCATTAACATCGTCACCGTCACGGTCCATGCACTTGACCAACCATAAATTTTCCCGGGACATCGCGCTTTCTCCTCGTCGACGAGCCACCCTGAATCTGACCCCAATGATGCACCATAGCGAGCTTTAGCCATGGCCGCCAGCAGAGCTATGCCAGCGGGTCGGCCGTTGCGGCACCGCCCCGCTTAATGTCCGTACCATTAGCGTCCAGAAGCTATTATGATCTGGTAAAACATGACAAGAGAGATAGGTAATGGGGGCCACGCTAATGAATAAGACACTGGGGCGAGCGGCAATGATTGCACTGACGGCGGTCTTGCTGAGCTGTCAATCAGAAGAGGCCATCGACGCCACACAAGAAGCATCCACCCTAGGATCGATGGACGAACAATACGCCTGGGTGGGAGACCTTGGAGACCGCGATGCCCTCCCCGGCAAGGCGCTCTACATTGAAAACTGCGCCGGCTGTCACGAGGCTCAGGTGTATAAAGCGCCCCATACTACTTGGCTAGAGCTGATGTCACCGCAAGTGCTGTACCGGTCTCTGACCGAGGGCATCATGCAAAGCCAGGCAGCGCACTTATCTGATGCCGATAAGCAGCATGTTGTCGAGTACATCACCCAAATGCGGCTCGGAGATCCGAATGCCGCTCCAGATGTGGCGTGGTGCTCAGATGCGGCCACCACCTTCACCGCGCTAGATGAATCCCGCCTCACTGGCTGGGGGCACAATACCCAGCGATATGTTCCATCAGACGTCGCCGGTTTCGGCCGAGACGGCGCAACCGATCTGACCCTCAAATGGAGCTTCGGCTTCCCCGCGTCAACCCGAGCTCGATCACAACCCAGTATTGCTATGGGCGCGGTCTTTGTGGGGAGTCAGGATGGCACTGTCTATGCCTTCGATCTTGAAACGGGATGTGTGCGCTGGACCTTTGCCGCCCGCGCGGAAGTCAGGACCGGCATTACGCTAGGGAAACGCGGCCCCGATGCCACCCCCACAGCCTACTTCGGGGACATCATCGCCAACCTTTACGCGGTTGACGCTGTCTCTGGCGAGCTCGTCTGGCAGACCAGCCCAGATGAACATCACAGCGCCACGTTGACCGGCACACCGGCTTTTTCTGGCGGAAACCTGTATGTACCGGTGTCCTCACTGGAGGTGGTCACGGCGGCAAATCCGGAATACGCATGCTGCACTTTCAGAGGCCATGTCGTGGCCGTGGATGGTAACGATGGCAGTGTGTTGTGGGACAGCTACGCCATCCCGAATCCGCCGGCTTCGGTCGGGACCACGGCAATAGGCACCAATATGTTGGGGCCGTCGGGCGCACCCGTCTGGACGAGCCCCACCATCGACGAGGAAAAGAACCTACTCATCTTTGGCACCGGTGAAAACTACTCTTCTCCCGCCGACAGCAACAGTGATGCCGTCATAGCCGTCAGGTTGGATACCGGAGAGCGACTCTGGTCGAGGCAAACATTTCCAGGGGATGCGTGGAATGTCGCCTGCATGATGGCGGACAACCCGAACTGCCCCGGTGAAGACGGCCCCGACTATGATCAGGCATCCAGTCCACTGTTAATCGATGTGGGTAATGGTGAGACACGTGTCGTCGCCGGGCAGAAAGACGGCCGAGTATTCGCGCTTGATTGGGAGACGGGGCAAACGAAAGCATGGGAAGTGAGACTCGGGCGCGGCAGTATTCAGGGCGGCGTGCACTTCGGTATGGCCGCTGCTGGCAGCACCGTGTTCGTCCCAATCAACGACATGAACGATACCCGAAACGGCGAATGGCTTGACCCCGAGACTGCCCGTCCGGGAATTTCTGCGGTCGATGCAGCGACAGGTGAGGTTCTGTGGAGTCACGTTCAAGACAATGTCTGTGGTGAAGGGCGGCCTTTTTGTGATCCGGGCATTTCCGCCGCGGTGACGGCGATTGATGGCGCCGTGGTGGCCGGGCATCTGGACGGCGTTATCCGAATCTACGACGCCGCAAACGGCGACATCATCTGGTCTTATGACACCACTGCACCAGTCACTGGCACCAATGGTGTGGTCGCCAAGGGCGGGGGTATGAGTGGCTCCGGACCAGCAATCGGCGATGGGCACATGGTCGTCAATTCAGGTTATGGCCTCTACAACCATGAAGCCGGCAACGCGCTGTTAGTCTTCGCTCCCGCCAGTAAGGGTGAGGTCAGCGCGCTGACACGCTAGCGTTCGTAATCTAGCGCGAGCACTTCACAATGCTCGCGCAACACCACACCGACGGCTTGATGGTCAGGGTGAGCGAGATAGGCAGGTAGACCCTCGACATTCTCCAGGGTCACCAACACCCCGTACGTCGCGCCGTTTGCGCGGTCAGTGATGTTACGTCCGGCCGAGATCGCAATGACACCCGGAATATGCGTGAGCGCGCGAATCGACGACGCGATCCGATCCATCTGCGCTTCACTCACACCCGGCTTCGGCGTCAGCCACACCATATGTTCCAGCGCCATCGCTATGCCTCACCTCAGACTAAATTAAACCCCTGACTCGACAACGGGAACCGACGTACACGTTTGCCAGTCGCGTTGAAAAGCGCATTTGCCACCGCCGGCGCGATCGGCGTCGTCGCCTGCTCACCCACACCCGTGGGGGGTTCATCACTGGGCAG
>VMDB01000032.1 GCA_008081075.1 Halieaceae bacterium | reverse complement strand
GGCCTGACCCCCTTTGGTCAGGAGGCGGTCCGCCGAATGCAGGCACTCAATATCATGATCGACGTCGCACATAGCAGTGAAGCGACAGTGCGGGACACGCTGGCAACGACTGGGGGAGCCGCACTGATAGTGAGTCACACCGGCTTTCAGGGCCACTGCCCCAGCCCAAGGAATATCAGCGACGAAACCATGGAAATGATCGCGGCTGCGGGTGGCCTCATCGGCGTCGGATTCTGGGCAGACGTCACCTGCGGCGAGGGCGTTCAAGCAATTGTCAGTGCAATCCGCTACGGCATCGATCGCTTCGGACTGGAGCACATTGCACTGGGTTCCGACTGGGACGGGTCTGTGACGACACCCATCGACGCCTCCCAGTTACCCCATCTGACTCAGGCGTTGGTCGATGCCAGCTTCACCGAAGCCGAGATTCGTGCGGTGATGGGGGGTAATCTGGTGCGCTTTTTGGACGCACACTTGCCTGCTCCCTAGGGGGGCGGGCAAAGCAATACGCAGTTCAGGCACCCAGGTTAATTAGGCGCCCGCTGCGGCATCCAGCAACAAGGCGGCCAGCCGCTTTCGATGATGGATCGCGTCTCCGAACATTTGCTGTGCCCACTGCGCGCGCCGGATGAACAAGGTCGAATCACACTCCCAAGTAAAGCCGAACCCACCGTGGAACTGCACCGCGCGATCCCCTGCGTAAACCATGACGCTGTCTGCCGCTACCTTGGCCATGCGACAGGCCACCTCGGCGTCGGTAGACAGGGTCTCATCGGCCACGATGGTCGCGCCGTGGTAAACAAAGGACCGTGCATTTTCCATGCCCACATAGATATCGACCGTGGGATGTTTGAGTGCTTGGTAGGAACCGATCAATTTTCCGAACTGTTTGCGCGTATTGAGATACTCAATAATGCTGGACAAACATCGCCCTGCAGCGCCGGTTGTCTCGGCTGCCGTCAACAGAGCGGCGAGTAATAACGTATCCCGAAGGGCGCTCGTCACCGCCTCACCGCGCACCACGTGGGCCGGCGTCGCACCGGTAAAATCGACATTGGCTGCGCGCTTGGTCAGGTCAATCAGAACATTCACGGACACCGCGTCGGCGGCCAGGGCACTGCGTTCAACCAATGCGAGTACCGGGCTTCCATTATCGTTGGCTACCACCACAAAAAAATCCGCCACACCGGCATCGGCAACAAAGTGTTTGCGGCCCTTCAGAGCCCCCGAGGCGTCCAGTGCAACGCCCGTATTGGGCACCCCCCAGTCAGAGTTATCAAGGAAAGCCACCGTGCCAATTTGACCCTCGCAGAGCCGGCCCAGCCACTCAGCAGCTTGCTCGCCCGCTGCGCGCCAAATCAACTGGCCCGCCACTGTCGTACTCAACAAGGGAGTACCCAGTAATCCGCCACCAAGCGCCTCGAAAACAGGCACGGCAGACCCCACACCCATGCCGGCGCCGCCCACTGCGTCGGGAAGAGAGAGGCCTGTCCACCCCATTTCGACCATGCTCTGCCATATACCCGATTCGTATCCGGTTTCCGTTTCCAGCTGTGCGCGCACCACTTCGATCGGGGCTTGATCACGCACAAACCCTCGCGCCACATCTAATAACATGCCCTGTTCTTCGGTCAGGCTGATCGCTAAATTCTGCGGATAACTAAACATTTTTCAGCCCTCCTACTTCGGCAGCCCGAGCACGTGCTCGGCGATAATATTGGCCTGTACCTGGGTCGTGCCGCCGCCGATGGTGGCACCAAAATTACTGAAGTAAGCCCGTTGCCAAAACCCACCCCGAACAGCATCCTCATCGCCGACATAGAGGGCACTGCGCGCACCCTGCTTGCTCGCGGTGTACTGCTTCATCCGCCGCTCATACTCAGTACCCCGATACTTCACGGACAAGGCAAGCCCCATCGGGTAATCGGTATTCAATGCGGGAACCGCCATACGTCGTGCCGACAATGAAAGTGCCTTGGCCTCCATCATGAAGCCGACCAGATCGTCACGGACAATCGGATCAGAGAGTAGCGCCTCACCGTCTTGCTCAAGCCCGCGCAAATCGTTAATCATGTCGTCGATCTGGATGGTCACGCCCCAGTGCCCGCTGGCCTGTCCCGCGGTGACACCCCGTTCGTATTCCAATGTCTTCATTGCCACACGCCAGCCACCGCCCTCCTCACCCATCAGGCAGCTTGCGGGAATGCGTGCATCGGTGAAAAACGTCTGATTAAAACCGTACTCACCCGTAACCTTGCGGATGGGATGGGCTTCGATACCGGCGACTTTCATCGGCGAAAGGAAAAATGACAAACCGTCGTATTTACGTTCTGCTGTGGGGTCGGTGCGCGCCAGCAGGATCATGTGGTCTGCGTAGTTACCCAACGTGGTCCAGATCTTGGATCCGTTCACGACGTACGCGTCACCGTCCTTCACTGCTCGGGTTTGGACAGCGCCGAGGTCAGAGCCATGATCGGGTTCTGAGAATCCCTGACACCAAATCTCTTCGCCGGAGAGAATGTGCTTGATGTATTTCGCTTTCTCTTCATCAGTCCCCATATCCAGCAACAGCGGCCCCACCCAGTTGAGTCCAATGGTATTGAAGATAATCGGAGCGTTGTGACGGCTGAGCTCTTTATCCACCACATACTGATAGGCAGGATCGGCGCCTTGGCCACCGTACTCGGTCGGCCAATGCATCCCCAAATAGCCGGCGCTCCAGAGTTTGTATTGCCACTCACGCAGAAAATCGAGCTGCTGTTCGGTACCGACCTCGAGAAAGGTCAGTGGCAATAGAAACCCCGGGTCAGCAGGCACGTTTTCCGCCATCCAGGCTGACACCTCTTCCCGAAAGGTTTTCAATGCCGCTTTATTGTCCGCCATCTTCTCTCTCCTGAACTCTCTCTTATTGAAATCGCTTACCCGCGAATGTCGGTTCTGGCGTCGCTAGATGAGAGCACCGGGCACTCTCCTCGGCCAATTGCGCATCCGCCAACGCGCCTCCCACCTCCGCGTCAACCATGGGCTAATCACTGCCATCAATTGACCGACACCGATCAGAGGCCATATTGACGTGAGGCCAAATCCCTCATGATCTCTTCTGATCCCCCGCCAATCGCGTTGACCCTGACCTCACGATAAATACGTTCTACGCGGTTGCCGCGCATATAGCCAAGCCCTCCGAGAATCTGCATGGCCTCTCGGGCGCAGAACTCCATGACTTCACTTGCCTGCACCTTGAGTAAAGCGATATCGCCCGGGTTAGGGGTCCCCGCCTCTATCGCTTCGTAACAACAACGAATATAGGCTTGAGTCGCATTTAACTGTTGCTTCATCTGCGCGATTTTATGGCGAATCACTTGATGGTCTGCCAGGCGCTGGCCAAAAGTTTTTCGCTCCCTCGCCCAGACCACGGCTTCCTCAAGACAAACGCGACCGTAGGCCTCCATGGCTGCCGCCATACCCATTCGCTCGCTGTTGAAATTGGTCATGATGACTTTGAACCCTTCGTTTTCCCGTCCTATGAGGTGGCTAACGGGAACGCGCACCTCGTCAAAATAGAGGGTTGCCGTATCGGATGCCCACCAACCCATTTTACGGTCGAGGGGTGTGCGCGAAAAACCGGCTGTATCCGTGGGTATTAGCAGCATCGATACGCCACCTGCGCCATCGCCGCCGGTTCGCACGGCAGTGGATACCCAATTGGCGCGCATGCCTCCCGTAATGTAGGTTTTACTGCCCGAGACCACATAGTGATCGCCGTCCCGCACCGCCTGCGTGGACAGATTCGCCACATCGGATCCGCCTCCCGGCTCGGTAATACCCAGAGAAATCCATTTTTCGCCGCGCAGAACCGGCGGAGCCACCTCAGCCTGCATCCATTCGGGCCCCCAGTTGAGAACGGGCGGCAAGCCGATACCGTGCACCATCAGCGAAGCGGCTACCCCACCCACCCCGACGCGGGACAGCTCTTCGTTAACGATCCAAGAATGCCAGCTATCCGCGGGCTGTCCGCCAAAGACCTCGGGGTAACCCAAGCCGAGTAGCCCCACCGAAGCTGCCTTTGGCCACAGGGCATCGGGTATCGCGCCCGCCTCATCCCATGCGTCGGCGTGCGGCATGATCTCTGTATCAACAAACCGCCTGAGCGCTGCCCTCCAGGCTAGGTGTTCCTCGGTAAGGTTCGGATTCGGGAGTCTGGCACTGTCAAAATCGAGACTCATGTTTCAGTCCTGTGGCGATAAAAAAATAAAGTAAGAGAAACCCGACCGGACCCCGTTTGTACGCACTGATCAGCCCGGAGTCAATTCGCGTATAAGGTACACTTAGTTTGCAGATCATTGGGCGTCAGGGTCACGACGCACCGCCTTCAGGAATCCCTTATGAAATATGTCGGCCAGTCCGATTACCAGCACAACTCAGCGCCTCGCATCGGTGTTTTGCTGACCAATTTGGGTACCCC
>VMDB01000220.1 GCA_008081075.1 Halieaceae bacterium | reverse complement strand
ATCGCGAAACTCAACGAACATCATCGCACCGCCTTGGTACTCACCTATTACCAGGGCTTATCCAACCGTGAAGTTGCTCAGATCATGGACCTGTCGGTACGTGCACTCGAGTCACTGTTGGTGCGTGCCCGCCAACAAATAAAAAAGATTCTGGAGGAGTCGTCATGAAACGGTCCCCATTTACGCCGCCGCTTTCCCACGCCCGTGCCATAGATATTCTGAATACCTATGGGGCCGCACCCGAACGGTGGCCCGCACAGGAGCGGGATGCCCTCATTGAGCTACTAAAAAGTTCTGAGGAGCTACAGACAGTGCAAAAGACCGCGGGCGATCTCGATGGCCTACTGGACAATTGGCAGCCGGCCACAGCCTTCAGCCATGACATCTTGTTCAGATCTCTGCCCGCACAGGCGCCCAGAGCGCAAAGCTGGTCTGACCAATTGACGTCACTATTTTCAAATCACCCCATAGGGTGGCAACAAGGCTTGCTGGCGGGGGCGCCCCTCATATTGGGATTTATCTGGGGCCTGTCGGGAGATCCCTCTAACCAAGATTGGTCCGAAGCCGAATTCTTGATTTTGAATCCGCCCATGGAGGTGCTCGCAGATGAATAATCGCGCAACAACCAACAAGTGGTTATTCGCATCGGTCGCGATTAACCTGCTATTTGTCGGCGCGCTTCTGGGCGAGTGGGTCAATCAGACGCGGCGCGCACCGCCCCCTATGCATTGGGCTACGGGAGAACTCGACGAAAGCACTCGCTCGAGCATGAGGGCAATGCTGATGCAACAAGCACCTGCGGCTAGGGCTCTGCGCCGCGACATAAAAGTCATCGATCAAAGACTGATGAAGGTGGTTCGCGCTGAGGATATTGATACTGCTGAACTCACCGCGATCCTGTCGGACCGTCAGTCAAAACAGGCCCAATACCAGGCACTACTGCAGGCTTCTATGGAATCGATATTGCCGGCGCTTACGCCGCCACAGCGCGAAGCGGTCCTGCGGCGTATGCTGATCGATGGCCAAGCACGGCACCCTGCTCACCCAAAGCGCGGTGGAGAGCATCGTGATCATCCGAGGCCCGACGCCCGTCCCGCGCCGCCGCGCTAGGCAAATCATCGACATCGAACGCGCCTCGCTCATTTTTCTTGATCCGCTGAAGGGCGCCCGACAGCATGGCGCAAGACTTTAACGGGATCTGTCGGCCTAAAAGCATCAGAAAATTGACCGGTACCGCACCGCCCCCTTTTCCTTAAGTTCTACTTAATATTTGACTGACACCATAGGCCCATTTAATCGGGGGCCAAACTCACTATGCAAAGGATGCGCGGATTTTGGCCAGATATATACCGGTGCTATCGACCACTACTGGTGTTTTCGGCTGCTGTGCTGGTCACGCTGTTATGCTCGCGACTGGGCTTGATCACGATGTATTCAGACCGCGTCGGCGCGACGGGCGGGTTTTGGTTTGTGACGCTACATGGCCTGCGTTTTGATCTAATCGTGCTCTGCATGCTGTTGCTACCCGCGTTAGTTGCGCAGCCGCTTCTGTGCTCGAACCGTTTATGGCAACAATGTCTGCACTTATATCTGCTCGGCGCTTATGTATTGGTGGTGCTGGTCGAGGCGGCAACACCGACTTTCGTTGGTGAGTTTGATTTACGACCTAACATCCTGTTTCTCGAATACTTGCGATATCCCCGAGAGATCCTTTCCATGCTCTGGATTGGCTACAAACTCCCCGTATTTCTCGGCCTGATAGCAAGCTCTGCGCTCATTCTGATGATCGCTCGGCTTCTGCGACAACCCCAGTTACCACGCAGACTCCCTATCAGATCGGGATTGCTTTTTATCACGCTAACATTGGTGCTTTGTGTCGTCGGCATCCGATCGAGCTTTGGCCACCGACCAGCGAATCCGTCGGTCATTGCCTTCTCAAACGACCTCCTCGTCAACGATCTCGTTCTAAGCTCGATTTACAGCGCCGCATACGCCGCATACAGCTCAGCGCGACATGAAGGGAGCGTCCGTGCGTACAAGGCCATGCCTCTGGAGGAAGTTGTTCGTTACGTTAAAGCCGATATGCATCTTCCAGAGAGTCATTTTATCGATCCGGCACTACCCACGCTGCATCAACCTCTCGTGACAGCAGAAGGTTCGAAGCGACCGAACCTAGTGATAGTGCTTGAGGAAAGTCTGGGTGCCGAGTTTGTTGGATCACTGGGAGGACTCGACCTCACACCCAACCTGGATGCTTTTTCCGAAAAAGGCATATGGTTCACCAACCTCTACGCAACGGGCACACGCTCTGTAAGAGGGATAGAGGCAGTGATGACCGGATTTACACCAACACCAGCGCGCAGCGTTGTTAAGCTCCCCAAATCACAAACCTCGTTTTTCACGATCGCCCAGATACTCAAGCGTAATGGCTACAAAACAAGCTTCATATACGGCGGTGAGGCTCATTTCGACAATATGCGGCAGTTTCTGGTGGGCAACGGCATCGAGACCGTCATTGAGGAAAAGGACTTTCCTGACCCTGAATTCAGGGGTTCGTGGGGAGTGAGTGACGAGGACTTGTTTCGACGCGCCCATAGAGAATTCGAGCAAATGAAGGATGGTCCCTTCTTCTCGCTGGTTTTCACCTCTTCGAACCACTCTCCGTTCGAATTCCCCGACGACAAAATCAGCTTGTATTCACAGCCGAAGCAACAGGTGAGTAACGCCGTAAAATATGCTGACCATGCGCTGGGTGAGTTCTTACGGTTGGCAGAGTCTTCAGGCTATTGGGAGAACACCATTTTCTTGGTAGTCGCAGATCACAATTCTCGGGTCTGGGGCAATGATCTGGTTCCCATTGAACGATTCCACATTCCGGCGCTGCTACTGGGAGGTGGAATCACTGCGCGTCACTACGATCGACAAGCGAGTCAGATCGACTTACTTCCAACTCTGCTCGGGCTACTGCACATTCAAACCCCCAACCCGGCAATCGGGGTCGACTTGTTTAGGGCGGATATCGACAACTTCCCGGGCCGAGCGGTCATGCAGTACGATAAGACACAGGCCTACATGCAAGGCGATAAAGTGGTGATCATGAAATTAGATGAGGAACCACAGCTCTATGACCGGAACTCCGACGGCCTGGTGCCCGCCACTGAGCAAGACCCCGAGTTGATTAACCGGGCAACCGCGCTCGCCAGCTGGAGTTCATACGCGTATCAAAACCGGCTTTACCACTTGCCGGAATAGCCCAAAAACCAAACGCGATAACGAGTTTACGCCCCGTCATCGCTAGGCCACCCAGTGCCCGGGCGAGCCTCACACACGCTCGATAATAATCGCCGGCGCCATGCCGCCTGCAGCACACATGGTAATGAGCGCATAGCGCTTCTGCTGGCGCTCGAGCTCATCCAGAGCAGTACCAATCAGGATAGAACCCGTCGCACCGATGGGATGACCCAGGGCCATCGCGCCGCCATTGATATTGACCTTCTCACGGTCGAGGTCGAGTTTGCGAATAAAGCGCTCCGCCACCACGGCAAACGCTTCGTTAATCTCCCAGACATCAATATCGTCTTTGCTCAGACCCGCTTTCATCAAAACCTTCTCGGCGGCGGGCACGGGCGCATTGAGCATGAGCGTGGGGCAATCTCCCATGTTGGCTGTGGCCACTATCCGTGCGCGAGGCGTCATACCGCTTTTTTTCATGTAGGCCTCAGAGGCCAGCAGCAAGGCAGCCGCACCGTCGACCACCCCGGAGGAGTTCCCTGCATGGTGAATGTGATTGAACTCGGTAATTTCGGGGTATTTCTGCTGTATCAACGCGCCGTAGGTCGTGCCCGCCTCATCGACCGGCACATCGCGCACCATGCTGAAGACGGTCTTCAGCTCGGAGAGCCCCGCTTTCGTGGTCTCCGGCCGTGGGAACTCCTCATGATCGAGGGCCAACGTACCGTCTGGGTTCCTGACTACAATCAGAGACTTATCAAAGCGACCCTCGGCGATCGCGCGCGCAGCGCGCGCCTGACTCACCAAAGCGAGGTCGTCTACCGCATCGCGGTCAATGCCCTCCAGCGTCGCGATGGCGTCAGCACACACACCCTGCTGAGACTGCGGATGCATGGCACGCAGGTCGAGGTTGCCCGAATCAATCATGGGCGGTTTGGCGGGGTCGGCGATTTGCCCGTGGTAGCTCATCATTTCGGTCCCACCCGCGATGACAAGATCCTCCATACCCGACATCACCTGCGCAGCCGCCAGGCTGACGGTTGTGATACCCGAGCCGCAGAAGCGATCCAAGGTGACGCCCGAAGAGCGTATGTCGTAACCCGCATTGAGTGCCGCCATGCGACCCAAGTCGCCGCCCTGCTTGCCTGTTTGGGACGACGTTCCCCAGATAATGTCATCCACTTCAGCGGTATTGAGATTGTTGCGCTGTGCAAGCGCCGCCAGCACAGTTGAACCCAGATAAGAGGGATGCAG
>VMDB01000217.1 GCA_008081075.1 Halieaceae bacterium | reverse complement strand
GATGGTTATCTTGAAAATCGCAGGGATGGAAAAGACTACAACAACGCTGAGCTCTCAGGCATAAGAGCAGCGATGCGATGGTTGATTTCAGATTCCATGACCTGGGATCTGGCCATCGATGGCGGTACTACGGAGTTTGCCAATATCCACGGTTTTATTGACGGCGATGATCGCGTTACCACTTCGGGCTTACCTCCGGGTTTGCCGGATGGCAGTAACAAAGCCGACTACGGTAATGAAGTGCAGACGTTTAATATCACTTCTAATCTTTCCTGGGATGCTTGGGGTGGCACAGCGAACTTTATTGTGGGCAATCGGCAGATCGACCATGATTTTTTGCTGAACTTCCCGTTATTTGAAGCGATGCCAGATTTTTTTGTTATCGACAATATCGGTGAACACGACATGTTCTCGGCAGAGCTCAAGTGGTCGGGCGATATTATGGACGGCGGCGCTTTTCTTCAGGCAGGCGTCTATTACATGGACGAGGAAAACACGACCGACTTTCGCGACTATTTGGACTTGGCTTTCTTTGGTGCGCCGCTGCCTCCCTCAACAGCGTGGCTAAACATTGCTGATCGTGTGATGGAGAATACGACCGAGAGTTTTGCGGTTTATGCCCAGGCAGACATACAGGTGGGCGAAAATGGCACGTTGACGCTGGGCGTGCGTTATACGGATGAGGAGAAAGAAGTCGACTTTACCGGAACGGTGAATTCCGCTGCGATGGTAGCGGCGGGTATACCGCTCTCCCAAACTGAAGACAAATTTACACCACGTATCGCCTATGCTCATCGCTTTACCGATCAGCTGATGATGTATGCCTCTGCAACCAATGGGTTCAAATCAGGTGGTTGGAATGCACGTGGCTCAAGCTCTACGGCATTACAGGCCTTTGGCCCGGAGTCGATTTGGTCCTATGAACTCGGTATGCGAGGCGAGTGGATGGATGGCCGCTTGCGTACCAACATTACCGCCTTCTACTCAGATCTTGAGGATTTGCAAACTACCTCTGCGACCCAAGATGGTCAGTTTTTGACGACCAATGCGGGTGGTCTTGAGGTGCCCGGAATCGAGGCAGAGATCACCGCTTTGCCGACAGATAACTGGAATATTTTTGCCTCCATGGGTTGGCAGAACGCGGAATATCAGGATCTTGTCGGAGGGTGTACCGTGCCCAATGCAAACCTCGCTGCTTACGACCCGAACTGTAACGTGGCGGAGCCCAAGCGAAGTCCGCATCAAACCTATACGCTGGGGACCTCTGCTGATTTCAGTCTGGGCGGGTTTACGGTAACGCCAAATATTATGTTCCGCTACATCGGCGCTCAGTACCCTGCTACTCGTAGCCAGGGTTATAACGAGTCCGTCACACTCATGAATGCGGGGGTCAAGGTTGTGATGCCCAACGAGCGTTGGGAATTGAACCTGGAGTGCAAGAACTGTGGTGATAAAGAGTTTGCGCAGTCAGTCTTGTTTACGCCTTACTACAATCTTCCCATGACCTATATGGCCTCTGTTAAATACCGATTCGGCGGTTAATCAAAAATCTAAGGCGGCCGTTTTAGGCCCAGAAAGCCCATTCGCCTGAGGTCGAATGGGCTTTTTTTTGGCTGTTTCCAAACAGTCAGTGTCTTTTGTCAGTGCGCCAGCGACCGTGCGTGGTGTTCCCCCTATTGCCCACGACTTGATATCAGCTGAATCTTTTTGATCACTACTGTCCGGTCAGTGGACCTCTTCACCACCACTTACATTAATCGCCTCGCCGGTGATGAAACTGGCGTCATCCGATGCCAGGAAGGCGCACATGGCTGCGGTGTCAGACGCCTGACCAATACGCTGTAGCGGGATGCGCGCGGCCATATCTCGGAGATACTCTACTTCCGATACCCCTTTAAACGCAGAGAAATACGCGTTTTGTGCGCTCCCCAAACCGGTTGTCACGTGATTGGGGCATACCGCATTTACGGTAATGCCAGCGGCGCCATAGTCGATGGCGGCAGTGCGAGTGAGACCAATCACGCCATGTTTTGCGGCGCAGTAGGGCGCCATATGTGGAAAGCCTGATTTCGCTGCTTGGCTGGCGATATTGATAATTCGACCGCCATTCCCCGCAGCCTCCATATGCCCAGCGGCGGCCTGAGAACAGAGAAATACACCGGTCAAGGTAACGTCAAGCACCAAGTTCCACTCCTCGGGTGTGACCTCGCGGGTGTGTTTCATGACGAAACCGATGCCAGCATTGTTCACGAGGACATCAATGCGGCCATATGTCTCCAGCACAGTGGCAAAGAGTTCGTTGACCGACTGTGGTGATCGTACGTCGCAGGGTGTCCACAATACCTCCCCACCCTCGGTCCTCAGAGAGTCGGCGACAGACTGCATCTCGGCAGTGTCGGCGAGATGATTGGTAACCGGACCCCCAACATCCGTGACCACTACTCGATAGCCGTCACGCGCAAACCGTCGCAAAATCGCTTCTCCCAGACCTCCATGTCGGCCAGAGCCGGTGCATACAATCACTTTTTGACCTGCTGTCATAACGTCGATCTCCCTCATTTCGGTAGCACTTCGGCGGCGCGATCGTGCTGGTGCAGGCTTGAGCAGCGTAACCCGTTCTCTTGTGTGTCTGAGGAAATTTGCACGCCTAGCGTGCAGTGTTCCCTCGGTGTGCCCCATGCCAGCACACGGCGAATCCGATGCCGGCGCCTGCAAAACACAACATAATCCATGCCGGGTTGGCTTCATAGCAGGCGGCCCCCAACCAGGAAAACGCGCCGGCCATGATCATACCCATCGAGCTGGAAAGCCCCGCCGCGCTGCCGCTCAATTGTGGCACGGCATTAACGGCCCCAAACATGGTGCTAGGGGTCAGGATGCCCGACAGCAGCATGGCACTAAAAAAAGGCACCACTACCGTGAGTAGAGAGAGGCCCTGCCAACTAACCATCAAAATGGTGGAGACTGATACCACCGCAAGCGCGATGACTGCCCGACGTTGCCACTTGTATGCCCCTAGTGCCGCGGAATGACTGAGAAGAAATGATCCGCCAACATAGATCAGCGCGCTAGCGCCCCAAACAAAACTGAAGGCGGTCATCGACAAACCGAACTGCTCGGTAAACAACAGGCTACCTGTTGATAGCAGGGCAAAAACCATCCCCTGCAGAAAACCAAATGCGCCGGTATGGCCCCAGAACGATGCTGAACGAAGTAGGGATAGGTAGCCGGTAAGCGACGCGCCATTGGACACCGCACCCGCATCACCAGGGATATGTCGATAGCACAGTATCAATAGTGCGCTGCCGAGTAGGGTCAGTAGCATGAACACCGACTCGAGACCAAAGAGCGGCGCCATGATGCCTCCGATGATGGGGGCTATAACAGGGGTAAAGCCCATCGCAGCTGTAAGCAGTCCGAATGCCTTCAGCGCTTCTTGGTGAGGAAGGTAATCCCGGATAATGCTGCGTGCCACAACGGTCCCCACGCCCACCCCGATCGCTTGCACAAAGCGCAAAATGATCATGTCGCTTAGGGTGTGGGCGAATATCAACAGTGCGCTGGCGCCCACAAACACCGCAAAGCCCGCCAGCAGAACCGGCCGCTTCCCCATTCGATCCGCGACGATGCCAAAAATCGGCTGGCTCAGCGCCAGACCCAGAACATAGGCCGAGAACAAATATTGCAATTCCCGTGCGCTGTGATGCATCGACTGGCCGAGTATCGGTATGAGCGGGACCATAATTGACACGCCGAAAGGCGAGAGGCTGCTGATTGCGGCCAGCAGCCACCGGGATACCATCAAGCCAGACTGGGTCAAAGTGAGACTTGCATCACAGCGCGATGACTTTGAGACCCAGAGCCGCGTTGAGAAACAACCCAAACCAAATAAGCCAGACAAAGCGGCGAGCGGCTCCCATGTGGGCCACCATTGCGGCATTGCTGTCATCGTTGGCGCCCTGCTGAAGCATGTGGGTGTAGGCAATAGCAAAGGGTTTAAGGGCAAACCGCACGGCGATGCCACAGGCCACCAGCCCTGCAAACACCAGGATTTTCAGTGCCATCCAGCCTGGCAAATCGAGAGACAGGCCAAGGAGCGCTCCTGCCACGAGCCCGGCAACCACGCCGAATCGCAGACGCAGATCCCAAGCCGCCAAGGAAGGGTATCGCTGACCCGCGGCACTGTGAATGGCTGCGATCAGGCCTATCCAAATCGCAACCAGAAACCATGCCACGAGTAAAAGCATATCGGGTAGCAACGTGGGCCAGCGCAACGCGGCGAGGTGACATCCGGTCCCCAGCATAATCGGCATTGCGAGCCGCGGGCCCATGTCGCAGGCCATGAGAATACTGAAGGCAGTTTGGCGCGCCTCAACCCCCAGGTCATCTCGTAAAACGTAACGGCTGGATAAAAAAGTGCCCAGATCACCCCCGAGCCAGTAAACCAGACCCAGAACATGGATATACAACAACAGGGTATACATTCAGGCAATCTCCTATGGGCGGCCAATCACATGATGGTGGATCCGGCGTCTTAGCGTTGCATTTATCAGGTTATGTAC
>VMDB01000007.1 GCA_008081075.1 Halieaceae bacterium | reverse complement strand
TCGATTGATCTAACGCCGAGAACACGACCTCCCAAAGAACCTCAGACTGCCGCCGGCGCGGGTATTCATATAACTGGCCTCCTGCCGCAACTTGACCTTGTCGAGTGGTTCGACACGCTGACGGCGGCCGCGACTGGAGAAGCGCCTCGGCCCGCAATGACAGTTGATGAACTTCGCGTTGAACAATTGCTGTGGCGCGGCCAACCCCTGGGCAGTCTGAATCTGTCAGTAGTGTCGGATCGTGAGTCGTTTAGCTCTGAGTTTATGTTGCCCTGGTTGCGAGGCAGTTATCACCAGCAGATCGCCGCACCAATATCTGAATCCGCCGCGGATTTTGATGCTGACCTCGAGCGGATTTTATCGATTGAGCGTTTGGATGTTTCGGGCATCCCAGAATTTGAGAATCCGATGGGGGACGAGACTGAAATGGCTCTCTCCTGGGAGCCATTGCCGGTCACTATCAGTAACGTTTACCGAGGAAGCAATCGGTTAGGAGGTATCGACTTTACGGTCGCGGATCTGCAACCCGATCGCTGGCACCTCACAGGGGTGGCGGGAGACTTGATCGGAGCCACCTTGTTATCCGACAGTCAAGTTGCGTGGCAACGGTCGCAAGGTGGAGAGGTTACCTCGCTGGCGTTGGCTGTCGAATTCAATAATCTGGGCTCCAGTCTCGAGTCTCTCGGTGTCGAACCCATTGTGCAGACGCGAGGCGGCGCAATTGATATCGATTGGTCATGGACCGGCAGTCCCGGTCTGTTTGATTTGAAGACGGTCTCAGGGTCTATGGACTTGACGATGGAATCGGGTTCTTTCGTCTCAGCCAATGCTGAAGCCGCTGGCGCAATGCGGCTGCTGAGTTTGATGAATTTGGCGGGGCTTTTTCAGCGCGCAAATATAAACCAGCTTTTTGATCCGGGCGTCACTTTTGATCGTGCCGCCGGCACTGTTGAATTTAATCAGGGCGCGCTGCGTATTCCCGGATTCTCTGTCGAGGGGTCAGGCGGTTATTTTACTTTAGCTAGCGACATCGATTTACGTGAGGAAACCGTTGATGGTGAGCTGGTGGTTACCTTGCCTTTGGTTGATAACATTCCCTGGGTAGCCGCCTTGGCTGGCGGTTTACCTATTGCTGCGGGTGCCTACGTGATCAGTAAGGTCTTTGAGGAGCAGGTAAATCAACTTTCCAGTGGCGTGTATTCAGTCAGTGGCGATCTAAATAACCCCGAAGTGATATTCAGACGGGTATTCGACGCAGAGGCAACCGCTCCCGCCCCTGGGAGTCAATCCTCGAAAGAGCCTGCCTCTTCAAGTCCGGCAAGATAGCGAAATAGTTTTTTGCCATGTGCTTTTTCATTGCCTTTGCTGAGCTCTGTCTGATACTGACGGCGCCACTGGCGCAATAGGGCGGGTTCTGCTGTGGGCCATATAGCGAGAAGCTCTCCTAAGGCATCGTCGCCCTCCGATATGAGCTTGTCCCTCGCAGATTCGATTCGATGCTGTTTTTGTACGTTATTGTTGTGGCGCTGATCCCGCACCTGCAGCGCTTCCTCGATGTTGGAGGGGTCTATTGAGCGCATCAGCTTCCCAATAAATTGGAGCTGTCTTCTCAATCCGCCCCTGGCCGTAATGCGCCGAGCCTGATCAACTGCCTCTCTGAGTCGCTCATCCTCAATATTAATGGCGTCCAGTTCAGCTTGTGGCAGCGCGACTAATCGCTCGCCTAATTGCTGAAGAGCATGCATTTGTCGTTTGCGCTCGCTCTTGCTGGGACCGCCTTGTTCTAACTCGACATTCTCTTCATCGCTCATAGGCAAGTTTTATTTATCCATAAAACCAAGTCGCGAGACCAAGGAAAGTGAGGAATCCAACGATGTCGGTCACCGTCGTTACAAGAACGCCACCGGCTAATGCTGGATCGATGTTGAGGCGCTGTAACACCAGGGGCAAACCCGCCCCCGATAAGCCCGCGGTGACGAGGTTAATCAGCATTGCAAAAGCGATAATTAAGCCCAGCGTAAAGTCGTCAAACCAGAGTGAAGCGGTAATTGCTACGACTGCCGCCCAAAGTATGCCGTTGATCAAACCGATGAGTGATTCGCGCCCAATTAACCACAACTGATTTCGATCATTAATCTGTCCCATCGCCATGGCGCGAATCAGAATGGTCAAACTCTGGGTTCCCGCGATACCTCCCATTGACGCCACCACGGGCATCAGCACCGCCAAGGCGACGACTTTTTCAATAGTTCCCTGAAAGAGGCTGATGACAGAGGAGGCGAGCAATGCGGTCGCCAAATTAATTGCGAGCCAAACGGCTCTTCTCGGCGCTGACTGCCAAACGGTTGCAAATGTGTCCTCTTCAGCGAGGCCCGCTAGCGAGGTCAGTGAATGGTCTGCTTCTTCAATGATCACGTCGACGACGTCGTCGATGGTGATTCGACCCAGAAGTTTACCCGTTTCATCTACGACAGGGGCGGAGATCCAGTCATTACGCTCAAACCGACGCGCTACCTCTGTTGCAGGCATATTTGCGGCGATGGCTTCCTGATCGGTAATCATCATTTCCCGAACGGACACCGCAGGATCAGAGACAAGAAGCGTGCGGATGGGTAGGAGGCCCACCAGTTTGTCACTGCGATTAACGACAATGAGGCTGTCCGTGTTCTGAGGTAGCTCGACGTGGCGTCGCAAATATCTGAGGACAACATCGAGTGTTAGATCGGCGCGTATGGTGATGGTGTCGGTGCTCATCAGTCCGCCGGCGACATCATCAGGAAAACGCAGTACGGTTTGCAGTCTTTGCCGATACTGCTCATCCATGATCGCCAGCACTTGCCCCGTGACGTCCTCGGGCAGTTCATGCAGGATGTCTGCGACGTCGTCGTCGTCAAGTTTTTCAACAATGCCGGCCAACGCCTCGGGGGCTCGATCAATCAGAATTGCGCTGCGGAGCTCGTCTGGTAGCTCATTAACGACCAGCGCTTCCTGCTCCGACTGCAGCAAACCCAGCAGCAGGGCGCGATAGTCGGGTGGCGAGGAACTCAAAAGATAAGCGACATCGCCGGGAGGCATTTCCGCGAGGATCCCCGCCACATCACCCAGCGTCCCGGCCCGCAGTGCCTGATCGATGCGCTCGGATTTCGTAGGGAAGTTTGCGGGTGAATTCAACGGTGGGCCTCCTGTGCTGCGCCTATTATCCCCAGCACTGGAGGGAGGTCTAGCCGGTGGGCCCGATTTGCGACTTATTCCAACTCGCCGAAACCAGAATTAAACAATGTCTCTATCGCGTCCCGGGCGGCGGTTTCATCCTCTCCGGAGATATTGAGAATAATTTCCGACCCCTGACCCGCTGCCAGCATGAGTACTGACATGATGCTTTTAGCATCAATTTCCCGACCGTTAAAACGCAGGGTGATTTCGCTACTGAACCGGCTGGCGCAGTCCACAACTTTTGCTGCGGGACGAGCGTGCAATCCCAGCGGGTTGACCACTCTGAGGATAGATTCGCTCATGACGGCTCGCTCGTTATTAGATGGCGGTGTCGAAGTTGCGTCGCAGGGTAGTCTTTCAGGACGTCGGCATGAAGCCTTTCCGCCACATAGACAGACCGATGCTGGCCACCCGTGCAGCCGATGGCGATGGTGAGGTAGCTTCTATCGCTTTGGTTGAAGTCCGGGAGTGTCTCGCTAATAAATGTCTTGATGCGATTGTAGATAGTCAGTGTTTTCGGATCTGATTCAAGGAAGAGCTTTACGGGATCGTCAATTCCTGACAAGTGCCTCAGCGGTTCTTCCCAGTAGGGATTCGAGAGCCCTCGCGCATCGAATACAAAGTCGGCGTCGGTGGGCATGCCTTTTTTGAAGGCAAAAGATTCGATCATGATAGATAGGCCGTCTCGCCTTTCTATAACGCGCCTAGTTATCGCATCCCTGAGGTCGCGCGGCGACAGATCGGTCGTGTCAATCAGGAGGTCAGCTTGGGCTGCGATGAACTCAAGATGCCGTCGTTCCCGAGAAATTGCCTCGGGCAATGAATTGTTTGGGCCCGCGAGCGGATGGCGGCGACGCGTTTCGCTGAACCGCTTAAGCAGAATGTGGGGCTGGGCGTCGAGGAAAATGACCAGAGAATCCTTGGTTTTCAGGATTTCTTGCAGTGAATTGGTTTCCCCCTCCCGCTCCGGGCTCATAGCGCGCGCGTCTATGCACACTGCAATGCCTTTAAATCGATCGTAGTCGCGATGTTGGAGTACTTCTCTCGCAAAATCTGCCATCATTCTGGGAGGCAGATTATCCACGCAGTAATAACCCTCATCCTCAAGCAGTCGCAGAGCGCTACTCTTGCCGGCGCCGGAGCTGCCGCTGATGATGATGAGTCGCGGGGTCATACCAGTCCGCCCCTCTCCGCTATGTCCGACAGTTCACTCGGCTGAGTCGCCTGCCTGATTGCAGCGCGGGTTGATTCTTTGGAAAGCAGTTCGACTGCGCCCGCTAGCAAGTTAAGGTGATCCTGGGTGGCTTGAGAGGGCACCAATAGCACTAAAATTATGTCTACCCCAATGCCATCCGACGCAGAGAAGTCTACCGGGTCGGTCAATGACAT
>VMDB01000225.1 GCA_008081075.1 Halieaceae bacterium | reverse complement strand
GGCGAGGTACACCCATGATGCCCAGATAGTGCATGGGCAGGAACACCAGATAGGATCCGACAAAAGTTACCCAGAAGTGGAATCGCGCCATGCCCTCGTGATACCAGCGTCCCGTAATTTTGGGGTACCAGTGATAGATCGCACCACACACCACCATTACCGGCGCCACCGCCATGACCATGTGGAAGTGCGCAACCACAAACAAGGTGTCAGACAGCGGCATGCTGACCGTCGCGTTGCCAAGAAACAGCCCGGTCATACCTCCATTGATAAAGAAGAGCAGGAAGGCAATCGAAAACAGCATAGGCACCGTGAGATGGATATTCCCCTGCCAGAGGGTCAGCACCCAGTTGTAAACTTTTAATGCGGTGGGCACAGCAATAATCAGCGTTGTGGTCGCAAAGAAGAACCCGAAGTAAGGGTTCATGCCGCTCACATACATGTGGTGCGCCCACACAACGAAACTGAGTGCGCCAATGATGACGATCGCCCACACCATCATTCGGTAGCCAAAGATGTTTTTGCGGGCATGTACGCTGATCAGATCGGAGACGATGCCAAATGCGGGCAGCGCAACGATGTACACCTCAGGATGCCCAAAGAACCAAAACAAGTGCTGGAACAACAGCGGGTTACCCCCGACATGCTCCGACTCGCTGCCCATAGTCATAATGGCCGGCATAAAGAAGCTGGTTCCCAACAGAATGTCCAGCGACATCATGATGGCGCTCACGAACAGCGCCGGGAACGCGAACAGGGCCAACACCGTCGCCACAAATATTCCCCAGACCGTCAATGGCATGCGCATCAGGGTCATGCCCCGGGTTCTGGCTTGCAAAATGGTCACCACGTAATTAAGGCCGCCCATGGTGAAGCCAATGATGAACACGGCCAGCGAGGCCAGCATTAGCAGGATACCTGCCTCTGAGCCGGGCGTGCCCGGGAGGATCGCTTGCGGCGGATACAGCGTCCAACCGGCGCCGGTCGATCCCCCACCAACGAAAAAGCTGGCCGCGAGCAATAAGACCGCCGTGAAATACACCCAAAAACTGATCATGTTGAGCCAGGGAAACACCATGTCTCTGGCACCGACCATAAGCGGTATCAGGTAATTACCAAATCCACCCAAAAATAACGCCGTCAGCAGGTACACCACCATAATCATGCCGTGCATGGTCACCGCTTGCAGGTAGTAGGCCGGGTCAATAAAGGCAAAGGTATTGGGCCATGCCAGCTGCAGCCGCATCAACCAGGACAACACCAGTGCTACCATACCGATGGCGATAGCCGTACCGGCGTACTGGATCGCAATGGTCTTCGCATCCTGAGAAAAAACGTATTTCCCCAACCACGTCTTAGGATGGTAGAGCTCCATCTCACCGACTTCGGCGGGCCGAACAAAACTAGTCTCGTCGTGTGCTATATGTTCCATAGTATTCTCTCGACTATCTCTGCTGCGCCAGCTGTACCGGCTCTTCTGTGGTGGATTCCAAGGTCGTGATGTAAGCAACCATATCTTCTATCGCCTGATCATCGGTCATCGTGTTAGAGACCAGCCCCATCTGAAGCCCGTAGAGATCGTCTGAATGGCGCCCACGAATACCGTCCCTAAAGTTCTTGATCTGCGACGCCAGGTACCAATCCTCGAGCCCCGTTAATCTTGGCGCATTAACCGTCCAGACGCCTTCTCCAGCCTCACCGTGGCACATGGCACACGTGGACTGATACAAAGCGGCCGACTTGTTGGGATCGCCCGAGGCACTTGGCGCATAGCGCTCAACCGCCGCACTCAGGTTATAGCTGGCATCACCATCGAAGTCGCCTTGGCCCGACAAAGTATCGATGTATGCGACCACGTTATTGATCGCCGACCCGTCGGCCAACATCATCGCCATCGGCGCCATTGTGCGGCCCCAGGTGTCGCCCTCATGAGCACCGCGAACGCCTCGCTTGAAGTGCCGCAACTGACGCTTCATGTACTCGGTATCCATGCCGGCCAACCGTGGTGCGTGCATCGCCTTGTTGCCCTCGGCATTAGCGCCGTGACAGGAGCTACAAACCGCGTAAGAGGCCTGCCCTGCCACCAGATCCGTATTCAGACCGGCCTGCGTATCAGCAAATGTCGGCTGGTCAGCAATCCAGGCAGCGTATTCTTCGGCGCTATCGACGACGACCCGACCGCGCATGGCGTAATGACCAACGCCACACAGTTCCTCGCACAATAGATCATAGCTGCCCTCGACCTCAGGCTCAGCCCAGATATAGGAAACCTGACCCGGCACAAAGTCCATCTTCACGCGAAATTGAGGGACCGTAAAGTTGTGCAACACATCCGTTGAGCGCAACAGAAAAGTGACCGGCTTATCGACCTGCAAATGCAGAACCGGGTCATAAACAATGACGTCGTCCTGACCTAAAGGATCAGACGGGTCGATACCCAGCGGGTTGTCTGCACTGGTATGACTGACGGCAACGGCACCCAACTGACCATCCTCACCAGGCAGCCGGTAGGACCAGTTCCACTGCCTGGCCAGCACCTCAATTTCTACCGCGTCATCCGGCGGGGTCACGACCTCCCCCCAAATGACAAGACCGGGAGCGAGCAAGGCCGCCACACCCACCGTGGTTAAGCCAGTCAACCACGTTTCCAACTTGACACTTTCCGGCTCGTACTCTGCGCGGCGCCCTTCTTTATGCCGGAACTTGATAATGCAGTAGGCAATAAATACGTTAACCAACACAAATCCAAGACCAGTGACGATAAAGGTCAGCGTGACCGTATCGTCCATTTTGGCCCAGTTAGACGCTATTGGAGTGAAGTACCAGGGACTCAGGTAGTGGAATACCACCGTCCCCAAAACCAAGACGAGCAAAATAATTGCAGCAAACATAGTCTAAATCTCGCACCCAGTGCTAAATGTGGGCACCAATGCCCCCCCAGTACTCGATCATCCAACACGCGAAACTTATCGTTCGCTAGTTTTGTGTGGATGCCTCGAGACTCCCTATTTTGGTGGCTGTACTTTGCAGCCGCGTTATTGTTGTCCTTTGGGTCGGCCCTGAAAAACCAGCGCCCAACTCCTAAATCGTTCCCAGTACTTGAGCAGCAACATAAGAGCACCGGTATGCGTTACCTCGGTACCCGCGCGCTCCAGCCCAGGATATTGTTTGATGACTTCTTTGAGCTTTTTCTTGTCTTCGCGGTTCGTCTCGACAAACAGCACGTGCCTGCCCTGCTCAAGCGCTTTTTCGAAGCGCGTAAAGTGAACGTTGGGCATCTGCATACCAATGAAGCCGGCTTCCCAGGTAGCGAAACCAAAACCAATAATGGCGAGGAATATAAAGGGAGCCCAGCCCACCTGCGCCGCTATCCCCGAAAAGTGGGACACCGCCAGTATCACAGATGCAACCGCCAGACCCAGTACCGCACCTATTTCGCCAGCGTGAATCACATCAGTCTTGAGGAAACTTGCAACGCGATTCACGTCTCGATTCTCGAGACCTACATCGTCGTTGCTGAGCAAATAGATTTGCGGCCGGGCGATGCCGCCAGCCTCTAGTTGGTGCTCGATCCGTTCCAAATCGTCCAGATCGTCACTGATGTAATAGAAGCGCTTCATCGGCCCTCCTCATTATTATTAAAATTTTGTGCCCCGAACGAACTGCTGTCGTATGCCGGGGGTTCCCTCACTCGGTCTCTTTGTACCGTGCCAGCTCTCTCGGTCCGCATCCCCCGATGCATTCCTCACCAACAGCCGGCTGGGGTTAAACACTCAACTGAGTATAGACGCGTCGTTTTCAGAAAGAAAGCGCCACACCTAACCTCAATCAACAATGAATCCACCTCCATTTTTTATGAGCTTTTTCTCGAGAAACTGACTCAACGGATCGAGGAGGTAATCGCCGAATGGCGGAATCACACGATAACCCAATGACCGGTATAGCGCTTCTGCCTCCGGTTGATAAATACCCATCTCAAGTCGCGCGCAATGGATGCCCTCGGCTACGACCCCCGCCTCAATAGCGGCCATCAGACGTCTCGCAATCGCTTTGCCGCGATAGTCCTCGTTAACATACAGCCGCTTTATCTCTGCATATCCCTGCGCGCGGTAGAAACGCGCGGCAACGCAACCAATGCAGTGCCTGTTCTCTTGCTGCTGACCTTTCACGGTAATGACGCTGCGCGCCTCCCGCGCAGCAATCTCGAAAGCCCCCAGAAATAGCGCATCGCCCGACTGGAGACTTGCGCTACTTACCAGATGGTTGCTCTCAGCGGGATAGAGCGAGGCCATGTATTCATCTGACCGAACCAAAAGGTAGTCGGCCTCTTCGCCCACGATGGGTGAGATGACAAAGCTGGGCGAAGGTGCGGGCACGCTGTTTACCTCCAGTGAGTCAACGCCATAGAAATAGATAACGCGCAGAGTCAATCAGAACCAGCGGACAATACCAATCAAGCCAGCCACTGCGTAAAAGAACTGCAACAACAAAATCCCCCGGTGCCCACCCAAATAGGCCCAGAGGCCGATCGCGGCGGCCGAGATCAGGAGCAACACGAAGCCGAAAAACTCAAGACCGACATTGGCAGCCACCAGCAAGGAGTATGCGATTGCGGTGACGACCCCGAACCACTCAAGCACCTGTAATTT
>VMDB01000134.1 GCA_008081075.1 Halieaceae bacterium | reverse complement strand
TTTCCATCACCGGCCAAAGCCAATAAGTGTCCTGAATCCACAGATTCACTGGACTACCGTCGGCAAGATTGGCGAGAGAAGACAGCATGAGGTTAAAAGATATAGGCGATCAGGCGACCAGCGATAATGGCGCCGACCCATGCTAAGAGGGATATGCAAGCTGTGGCCTTAGTCAGGTGGCCAGATGCCGGCGTTTCAACACCACTGGTGAGCGACTTTTTCCTACGCGTCTGCTGGCTAATCGCGCAGACCAGTCCAACCGCTATACAAATGAGCTTTGCACGGAAGGGCAAACTGGTCGACAGGTAGCTGGCCTGAGAGCTGAACAGCAAAAAACCGGATACTGCGTTCAAGCTAAATGCGACAACAATAACTGGCATCAAATCAGAAAATGTCTGGTAAGCGACGCCCGGGAAAAAGCCAAGCAACTTTAAATCCCGCGTGGTGAGCAGACCGACCACGATGGCAAGGCCGACGATATGACACGCAAGAAGAGAAGGGTATGCCCAGAGAGACTCCCCTACCCACATGGCGAGAGGCGTGTTTTCAAGCGTGGTCAGCAAGTTGCCTCCCTCTAGGAGAAGAATTTTGACTAAGCAAGACTTCGGTAGCCGTGGGTAGAAGCCAAAGAATTTAGATCCTTATTATGCTTATGTCGCTGTGGGTCGTAAACCTGTCCATTGCTACGCCGGTACTAACAAAATGCGAAAGAAATGGGGTCGAGGTGGGCAATCGGGTTAATCAGATTGGGGGTATTGGAGTCGGATAGTGAGCAATTGAATTAGAAGGTTTGTCTGATTTTCAAGGCGTACAGAATTCCTTCATTCCTGCAAAAGTCCTCTAACTCCTCGACGATTCCGCTCGATATGCGTCCCTCATATCGTGTTCGAATCCTGCAGGACTCACGGTCATTCGCGTTTCTTACGTCAAAGCGGAAGGTAACTCCGCTCGAGGAGCGTTTTTCCAAGAATAAAGACAGGTTATATTCATCAATTGCCTTCTCAGTGTCGAACAAGTCGAAGTTTACGCGTTGCTCTCCTTGCTGATCAGACCAATCGTAGTTGAACCCATAGCTAAAATTCCAGGGCTGATAATCATGTCGAAAACTTGCACGCGTTGACCACCGGCTGGGGTAAAATTGGAGTCGGCGTTTACGATTCAGAAATGGGTCTATTACGTCCGAATCTCCTAATCCGAAGCTCAGAGTAGCGAGTGCGTTGGGCAGGCCAAGATATGGCAGTTTAGAGCTAGCCTGAACGTTGATACCGTAACGTCTACCATCGCCGATGTTTCCTCTCGCCGATAAAAGGTTGTCTTCAGACTTAGACACATCGATTCGGCCTATGACGTCTTCAACTTCCCTGTAGTAAATTTGTGTGTTCACTACTCCCAGTCCTTCGGGAAGGCGGTATTCGAGATTAAGGTCGTATCGCCAGGATTTTTCCTGAACCACATCTGGATTGCCTCCTTGGATGTTCTGATCATCATCGCTATTGTCTTGCGATACGCTGAAGTCTGAGAAACTGAGCTGAGACACTTCTTTTTCGACGGTTGCCCTAAATTGAACTGCGGGCGTGATGTCGAAACGATAGTCGACGCGAGGGCGCAAAAAATTAAAGCTACGCGCGTTGTCTATATCCCCGGACTGCTCAATTATTGAATCTTCGAATATAAGCTGACTCTCCAGGGCCATTCGATCGTTTATTTGCCAGTTATGTATGCCGAAGTACTCATAGCGCCTTTCTTGAATCTCAGAGAATGCGTTATCGATTCGCGCAGCAGGAAGTCCGCCAGTTACGTCAGATGATTGGCCTTGTCCGAATCTAGTCCCCAAAAGCAAACCATTATTGCGTATGGTTTGCGCCCCCTCTATGCCCAATTCTAGGGCGTGTTCTGTTGAGACGTCCCAGGTGTAGGAAGTGCGGAGAATTCGTTCGCGATCGCGCCCAAGGCTGCGTAGGAAAAGCTCCTTGTCTTCACCGGCAGAAAATACGTCGAAACGCTCGCGCGTAAAATCAGACTCGGAGTCATTTACCAAGAAAAGCACCCGGTATTTTGCCGAGGATTCAAACTCATACTCATAATCTCCTCCGATTTCCCAGTTATCTCGGGTAAACTTGTTGCCCTCTCTGACATCCCTTGAACTAATTTCGGTTCCTCTGAAATCCACGATTGTGCGCTGCACGTTGGTTGGTGGATTAGTCCTACCTAGCAGTGCATTAAATTGGAGTAGGCTGTTTTTGAACTGATAGCCAAGATTCATACTGGCCTGAAGGTCATTCTGATCACGGACAATCGCTTCCTCCCGAACCTCCAACAAATTGCCATTGGCGTCTCTGCTCGACTCGAAGGTATTGGTTTTGCGGTATCTAGGTTCAGACTCCACTGCGAGTAGATAATTGAAGTTGCCGGATTGACCTGTGTATGAGAATCGACCTCCTGGAGCTACGGTACCATCTTGAATTCTGTCGGCATTTATCTCCGCCGCAAGGCTGGAACGCGACGCAGCCTCCAGCAGCACTACGTTGATGACTTGGGATGCTCCTCTGACATCGATCTCCTCTGAGGTGCCGCGAATTATCTCTATATAGTCGACCTGATCTGCTGCGATTCTCCCGAGCTGATCGCGGCTTCCATTGGATTTACCAGTAATGCGCTGACCATTGATAAGGATTTCATTTCCCCCACCACCCAGACCTCTGCGGCCTCTACCGCCACCTCGGCCAAGAGCCAGCCCGATCCCCGGAATGCGGTCGATCATGTCGTTTACTGAGACTGGTTGAAATTGTTCAAAGAACTCTGCTTCGAACACCACCGTCGAGTCATCGAGAGACGCATCGTCTGGGCTTTGTGCGATTGTTTGCGTGATGTGGGCGCAAAACAGGACAGAAACTAATAACAGTCCCAATAATCGGCTTGGTCTAAGCTTTTTTGTAGGAAATGGTGGTTGTCTATCCATAAGAGGCTGGTCTTTGTGCTTTTTCAAGAAGATTAGCACTGTAATAACGCGATAAGCCTGTTTGCAGATTACAGAAGAAGATGGACGTCAGCTTTTTGTGGCCATCATTCAAACAGAGGAGGTTAGGCAATTGGATCGGTTTGAGGACCTTGCAGACGTGGAATAAGCTCTTCGATACAAATTATTTGCCGGTACAAGGGTGTGCAGAAAACTTGAGGGGCTAAGTAGTTTTGCTAGTCTCCACTACCACAACCTCTCTACGTTAACTTGCTTTCCCTATCCTTGAGTTTCTCGATGCTGATTTTACCTTTCAGACTCATAACATAAGCAGCAATTGATAGAAGTAAGATCGAAGCCGACTCACTTATCAAAACGAGAGCTTCAGTTTCTTTGCTTTGCATGACAATTAATCTACAAAGGGCAGTAATCGCGATAATGATTGGCAGCGTGAGAGGAATCCTCGAAGACGAAATATATGCACCCACCATTCCTATCACTTCAGCGTAAATGAACAAAATGAAGAGCTGTTCTATTTCAAAGGTGAGCGTCTGCACTGTGCTGACTATTTGAAGCATAGCAGCGAGAAAAGCCCCGACACCTATAAAGAGGAGGATAAGCTTTTCCCCTATCTCATACACCGAATATTTCATTGAGTCTGTGAAGTCGAACCCGATCAGTCTACACCGTCTTTGTCTTGGCTTGGATCCCGCCAATTTCCCGCGCTTTGTAGGGTGAGGAACAATCCCGTGATCATCAGGGCGAAAACTAATCCAGCAACCATAAGAAGAGTTTGATTGGTCATTTCTGTTTCGCTCCAATGACAATAAGCTTGAAGTAGATCCCGAAGCAAAGAATTGAGGGCACCCACACTGCTGTGAAGAGCCCCTCCTCTCTCTGGCCAGAAAACCACAGAAACCCTGACACTGCGAACGAAATGCCAACCGCCAGGAGAATAAACAGGTCTGCCTGCTTTAACATTTTACCTTCCTCTTACTCAAAGGATCCTAGTGCGGCCATCATACAGCCGAGCACAGCTACACCGGCTAGGGACCTGAGCCCTGAATGTCCGGCTATTTCAAAGGATGAAAATTGCAGTGCACCGACGATGCAAGCGAATATCAACGCAAAGCCGAGCGCGATCAGACCAATACCGACCCGCACGGATAACGTTCTCGCTAAATTCTCGTAGGTCACTTTCAACCGCATATCCGTGAAACGAATTTAATTCCAGCCTAGATCATGATTTGGTCATTTTTTACGAGTCTTGAAGTCAGCATGAATGATCGGAAGAGGACGATTGTTGGTTAATAGACTGCTGTAAGTCGAGGTAATCTTTTTATCCGGGGTCGAGACGAATCTGCTTTCGGGCTATGCCCCAGATTGTCTAGGATTCTACTGGGCGGGGCTGGACAGGAATGGTCATAGCAAGCGCAAAACCCCGTAGATACGGAGTCATCTGCACTGCTTTGGAATAGGTTGGACCGAGAAGTGGTGGAGGCGGGGGGAATTGAAATACCCTCGCAATCTATTGATTCAACCAGAGATTTTCTAAATCCAGCACCACTATTGTTACTACCAGTGTTACCAAAAGGGCGTATGGCCCCGCTTTTCCTCAGAATCCACTCTCGGTTATCCTAATACTATCCATGCGCGACATCTAGGGGCCTCAAAAAGTACCGGGGGGGGGGAGGCCCGAGCCGCCTAATATGCTTATTGGTGCCCTGGCAGACTTACTAGATTAACTTTTTTGATGGAAATCAATGATGGCTGAAGAAAAATGGCTAAAG
>VMDB01000120.1 GCA_008081075.1 Halieaceae bacterium | reverse complement strand
GGTTCGTTTTGAGCTGAGCGGTGACGAAGAGGTCAGACGTCTTCTCAAGCACTGGCGCGCAGAACTGTCACCCCAGCTTGAAGGGTCGGAAGAAGAGGATTTTGTATCGGGCTTCGAAGACGATGAGGCACTGCTCGATATGGCATCAGACGCGCCCATTATCCGGCTGGTGAATCACCTGTTCGCCCGCGCGCTGGATCTGAATGCCAGCGACATCCATTTTGAGCCTAACGAGCACTCTCTGAACGTGCGCTGCCGGGTTGACGGCATCATGACCCGGATTGAAAAGCTGCCGGTGAAAATTCATACCGCCGTGGCCTCTCGCCTGAAGCTGATGGCGAGGCTTGATATTGGTGAAAAGCGCCTGCCGCAGGACGGGCGCATTGATTACCAGCTGGGCAGCAATCAGCTGGACATGCGGGTCTCCACCCTGCCCGGCGTGCACGGCGAATCGGTGGTGCTGCGTATTCTTGACCGCAGCGACACTGCCGTAGCGCTCACCGCACTCGGCATGCCCGAAAGTATTCTCAAACAGTATCAGGGGGTGATTACCCAGCCCCACGGCATGATTCTGATTACCGGCCCGACCGGTAGCGGCAAGACCACGACGCTGTATGCGACGCTGGAAAAGATCAACTCCGAGAAGCAGAAGATCATCACCGTGGAAGACCCGGTGGAATACCAGCTTGATGGCATTACCCAGATTCAGGCCAACGCCAGCATCGGACTGAGCTTTGCGGCGGGGCTGCGCTCGATTGTGCGTCAGGATCCGGACGTGCTGATGGTGGGCGAGATTCGCGACCATGAAACCGCCGAGATTGCCATCGAGTCGGCGCTCACCGGTCACCTGGTGTTTTCCACCCTGCACACCAATGACGCTGCCGGTGCGGTTACCCGCCTGCAGGATATGGGCGTGGAAGGGTACCTGATCAGTTCCAGTCTGCTGGCGATTCAGGCCCAGCGGCTGGTCCGCCGGGTCTGCACCGACTGCGCAAGCACTGGCCCGATCAGTGCGGATGAGCTGGCGGTGCTGCAGATTACCCGTGAGCAGTGCCCGGAAATCAACCGGGGACAGGGCTGCGAATCCTGCGGGCACACCGGCTATCGCGGTCGTGTGGGGCTTTACGAGTTGCTGTTGATGAGTGATGCCATCCGCCATCACGTGGCGTCGGGCGCCGATGCCAATGTGATTCGCAACGAGGCCATCAGCGCTGGCATGCGGACGCTGCGCGAGGATGCGCTGGACAAGCTCAAAGCCGGTCTGACCACACCGGAAGAAGTCGTGAGGGTGACGCGAGCCCTATGAGTTCACTGCTTTTCAAATATCAGGCTTTTGATCAGGCCGGCAGGGTCGAGAACGGGCAGCTCAACGCGGAATCCGAGCGGGAGGCGGTGCGCATCCTCAAAGGCCGCAAGCTGACACCGGTAAAAATTCACCAGACGCGGCCCGGTACGGAGTTGCTGCGCCGTAAGAAGATTTCCAACGCGGATCTCCTGGATTTCACCAGCGGTCTGTGCACCCTGGTGGAAGCCCGGGTCCCGCTCGACAAGGCCCTGCGTCTGCTGGACGGCATCACGGAATCGGCCGCCATGCGCGAGCTGGTGCTGCAGCTGCTCAAGGACGTCAAAGAGGGGCGCAGTCTGGCCGAGGCCATGGAGTCCCATCCGCAGGTGTTCAGTAAGATGTACGTGAACATCGTGCGCGCCGGCGAGGAAGGCGGCATTCTGCATGAGCTGCTGCCTGATCTGGCTGAGTTTCTCGATACTTCGGCCCGAACCCGGCAGGCGGTCATTTCCGCCATGATCTATCCGACGGTGTTGCTGATTACCGGAGTGATCTCGGTATTCCTGCTGCTGGTTTTTGTCGTGCCTCAGTTTGCGCTGATGTTCGAGGATGCCGGCACCGAGATTCCGGCATCAGCGGCCTTCCTGCTGGGGCTGAGCGATTTTCTGCAAAGCTACGGCTATCTGTTTGTGGTCGCACTGGTGCTGGCCGTGGTCGCC
This sequence comes from Halieaceae bacterium, assembly GCA_008081075.1. Classification (GTDB taxonomy): domain Bacteria; phylum Pseudomonadota; class Gammaproteobacteria; order Pseudomonadales; family Halieaceae; genus Luminiphilus. The sequence continues at coordinate 2,758 of VMDB01000120.1, read as the reverse complement.
TGGCGCCGGCTGGATCAGGAGCTGGCGACCAAACTGAAAAAAGACCGTTTTCTGCTGTCTCTGCCTATTCTGGGCAGCCTCATTCTGTTTCGCGAGTGCGCGGTATTTGCCCGCACTCTTGGCGCGCTGTTAGGGGCAGGTATCCCACTTATCCGCGCGCTGCGGGTTTCCCGGGAAGTGGTCGGAAACGCGGTGCTCGGCGTCAGTCTGGACCGGGTCGAAGAGGATGTGCGCGGTGGCGCCGGCCTTGGCCTGTCGCTGGAAAAAACCGGTCAGTTCCCGACTCTGCTGCACCAGCTCGTTGCGGTGGGCGAGGAGTCCGGTCGTACTGCGGATATCCTGCTCAAGTCGGCGGTGACCTTCGACACGCAGGTGCGCAATCAGATGTCCTCACTGGTGGCGGCCCTGCAGCCGGCGCTGATTATTTTTCTCGCCATCGCAGTCGGTGGCATCACCATCACCATGTTGTCCGCTGTGTTCAGCATGAATGCTGTGGAGTTTTGATCATGAATCTGGAGAAGCCCGTGAACTGTTTTATCTTCAGTCGAACGCTGGGCCCTGTCAGGCCAGCCCGACCGGCATCAGCGAGAACCTGTCTGGGGCTCTGTCTGGCACTGGCGCTGGTGTCCTGCACGACGCTGGAACCACGCAATCCACCGGCCACCGCCAGCGCCGTCAGCCCGGTTCCGGCCCGCCCTGCCAGTCAGCCTGCAGCGGTCATCCCCGTGCTGGAAACCGCCAGCTCCGCCGAGCAGCAGGCGCTGATTGACGCCATCAATCGCGATGGTCAGGCCAACGATTTCAACGGCTTTCGTGAGCCGGTGCCCGCTCCGGAAGTGGCCGACGGCGATGATGTGGTGGAACTGAATTACGAGCAGGCCGAGCTGCGTCTGGTGCTGGAGGAGCTGGCCGACGCGCTGGATATTACCCTGGTGATTGACCCCAGCATCGACAGCCAGATCAGTATCCGAACCTCGCCCAATCGCCCGCTGCAGCGGGATGACATCTGGCCCCTGATCCGGCTGCTGAGCCGCGACGCCGGGGTGATTCTGGAACAGGCCGGCGAGCTGTGGAATGCGCGCCAGGTGGTGTCCAACCTGACCGCCGACATTGCCACGCCCGAGACGCTCGGCGATGGAACGGCGGCGCGCATCATGCAGGTGACACCGCTGATCTATGTATCCACCGATGCGGTGATTCAGGCGATTCAGCCCCTGCTTGAGCCGAATGGTGGTGTCAGTCAGCTGGGGAACACCAACATGCTGATTGTGTCCGGCTCCGAATACGATCTGCAGCGGGTCAATCAGTTGCTGATGCTGATCGACGCGGACCCTTTCGCCAATCAGGGCATTCACCTTTATCAGCTGAGCAACGCCAACGCCAATGAAGTGGCGGAAGAGCTGACTGAAATTCTGCAGCTCATCGAGGGCTCCGATCCTGCCTATCAGGTCAAAGGCATTGAGCGCATCAATGCGCTGCTGGTGACGGCGCCCGCCACGCGCGGGTTTGAGGAGATTTCCCGCTGGGTGCAGATCCTGGACGCTGACAGCCAGGAGCAGGTCGAGCAGCTGTTCATGTATCGGGTGAAAAATCTGGTGGCGCAGGAGCTGGCGGATACGCTGGCGGATGTGTTTGAAGAAGAGGATGAGCCGTTCCTGTCGCTGGCCGGAACGGTCGAGGAAGAGCGCAGCCAGCCGCCGCTGTTTCCGGAGGCGGGAGACAACGCGGCTGGTGGCGAAAGCCGGCCTGCACCCGAGGCCGCCCCGGCCGGGCTGCCGGTTGCCTCGGAGACGGCGGTATCGGCCAATCTCTCGGTGAAGATCGTGGCGGATGAATCCACCAACAGTCTGCTGATCCGCAGCACCGCGCGGGATTACCGGCAGCTGCTGACAACCATCAGCCAGCTGGACGTGGTGCCGCTGCAGGTCATGGTCAACGCCGTGATCGCCCAGATCACGCTTAACGATGAAAACCGCTTTGGTGTGGACTGGAGCCGCATTGCCAGTAACGCCGCAACGGACCCGATCTCCACCGCTTCCATCACCGACTTTGTTCCCAACCTCGGCGGGCTGATGTTCAGCAAAGGCTTTGTCGACGGCTCGGCGCGGGTTGAGGCGACTCTTGATGCCATTGCCGTCAACAACGATGTGCGTCTGCTGGCGCGGCCGTCGCTGACGGTGAGCAACAACCAGGAAGGGGAAATCCTGATCGGCGCCGAGGTGCCGGTTGAAGCGGGACAGTCCATTGGCACCGGCGGGGTGTCCACCACCAACATTCAATACCGATCGACCGGCATCGAGCTCTACATCACGCCGCAGATCAATGAGGACGGGGTGGTGAACCTTATCATCCGGCAGGTGCTTTCGTCGGTCGACAACAGCTCGGCCGGCGTCAACAACAACCCGGTGTTCAACAATCAGGAAATCAGCACCACGGTGGTGGTTCGCAACGGAGACAATATTGTGCTGGGCGGACTGATTCAGACCGACATTGAGTCGTTGAATACCGGCATCCCGGTCATCAACCGGGTGCCGGTGCTGGGCAACCTGTTTTCCTATCAGCAGGCGAACCAGGAGCGCCGGGAACTGTTCATCGTGCTGCGTCCGGAAATCATCAATCTGAATGCCGAGGGCGGTGTACAATATTCTGACATTCTGGATCGTTTTGAACTGGCGTCCGATCTTTTTGAAGATTTGAATATCTGAGAGCCAGAGCCAGAGCCAGAGCCAGAGCCAGAGCCAGAGCCAGAGCCAGAGCC
>VMDB01000118.1 GCA_008081075.1 Halieaceae bacterium | reverse complement strand
CTTTGCCAGCACAAAATTTTGCAACACCAGATAGTCCATCTCGGTCCGCATAAAACAGCGATAGGCATCCTTAGGAGTACAGACCATGGGTTCGCCCCGGACATTAAAGGACGTGTTAACCAGCAGGGCGCACCCCGTGAGTTGATCAAACGCCTCTATCAACGCGTGGTAACGGGGATTTGTCTCGCGGTGAACGGTTTGCACCCTCGCCGAGTAATCGACATGGGTGATCGCCGGTATGTCAGAGCGCGGTATATGCAGCTTTTCGATACCGAATAACTGCATCTCTTCTTCAGTCATCGCAACGCGCCTTGATGCTTGCAGTTGGGCAACGAGCAGCATGTACGGGCTAGGGCGATCCAATTGAAAATAGTCAGTAACCCGCTCTGCCAGCACCGATGGCGCGAAGGGCCGAAACGACTCCCGGTACTTTATTTTCTTATTCATCACCGATTGCATTTTCTTGCTACGCGGGTCACCCAGGATTGAGCGCCCGCCCAGCGCACGCGGACCAAATTCCATCCGTCCCTGGAACCAGCCCACCACCTGCTCATCAGCCAACACGCCCGCCACCCGCATCGGTAATTCGTCATCTGCGAGTTCTTGGTAATGCGCTCCTGCCTCATCCAAACAAGCACGGATTTCTGCTGCGCTATATTCTGGTCCAAGGTAAGCGCCACGCATGCTGTCCTGATCTGCCCACGGGCGCTCGCGCCCCAAGTAACGGTGCCACGTGGCATAGGCCACGCCGAGGGCGCCACCGGCGTCCCCTGAGGCCGGTTGAATCCAGATGTCCTTGAACGGGCCCTCACGAAGCAAACGGCCATTGGCGACGCAGTTAAGCGCCACGCCGCCGGCTAGGCACAAATTGTCGACCTTCAGTTCTCGATGCACCGTTTTAGCGAGTCGCAGTACCACCTCCTCGGTGACCACCTGTATCGACGCGGCAATATCCATCTCTCGCTGTGTGATGGGCGACTCCGGCTGGCGAGGAGGCGCACCAAACAGATTATCAAAACGCCGGTTGGTCATGGTGAGGCCGTCAGCGTAATTGAAATAACGCATATCGAGGCGAAAGGTGCCATCGCCTTTAAGGTACAGCAGATGCTCCAGTATCAAATCAACGTACTTTGGCTCACCGTAGGGTGCCAGCCCCATCAGTTTGTATTCGCCTGAGTTGACCTTAAATCCGGCGTAATAGGTAAACGCCGAGTACAAAAGTCCGAGGGAATGGGGGAAGTCAATCTGCCAAACAGGCGTGAGCGCGCTACCTTGGCCAATCCAAACAGAAGTCGTCGCCCATTCACCGACCCCGTCCATACACAGCACGGCGGCTTCTTCGAAGGGGGACGGGTAAAAAGCAGAGGCGGCATGAGACTCGTGATGCTCACCGAACAAGAGAGGGGGAACACCAGACTTGTCCGTACCCATCATATCGGCCACTTCGCGGCGTAAAAGGTCTTTGAGGAACAACTTCTCCTTTAACCAAACGGGCATTGACGTCACGAAGGAGCGGAAACCCTTTGGGGCATAGGCCAGGTAAGTTTCCAGCAGGCGCTCAAATTTGAGCAGGGGCTTGTCATAAAACGAGATGAAATCAACCGCGTCCAGTGTAATGCCGCCCTCCTCGAGGCAATACGCGATAGCGCAATTGGGAAAGGCAGGGTCGTGTTTCTTGCGCGAGAATCGCTCCTCCTGAGCGGCGGCAACGATCACGCCATCGCGCATTAATACGGCAGCGCTGTCGTGGTAGTAAGCGGATATGCCCAGGATATTCATATTCTGCGGAATGCTATTCCTGTCCGAAGGGTTACACTGTGCTCGGCAGACTGTGGCCATGGACAAGCGACAGTCGAGCTCCGTCGTTAAACTCGCCGCCACCTCAGGTTAGTGCAGATACGCAAGAGGAACCAGTGGGAGCGGTATTAAAGGATCCCCATACATGCTGGAACTGATCAAGGACCTCTGGACCTTTCTCGGAGAGCGCAAAAAGCTGTGGATGGCACCGATCATTATCATCCTGGTGCTTATGGGCACGTTACTGGTTCTTACTCAGGGCTCTGCGCTGGCGCCTTTTGTTTATACCCTGTTCTAATCTCTCCAACGCGCCGCGACTATCTTCATCCAAAAAAAACGCCATTGATGCGAGGCATCAATGGCGCCAGATATCAACGCGGCCCACCGTGAACATTTAATAGTGGGCCTCTCTGCTCAACGCTAAGTCAGTCTCTCACCAACTTGTACTGCCACCAGACACCAGGACCTGCTTCAATGGTGATGTTCATGGTATTGGTGTTCTCAAATTCCACGTTGTATGTCACTGAATTCGGAACAGACACACCAGGCAACTCACCCTCGTTGACCGCCTTGGGTAAGCCGACATAGGCGCCGAAACCATCGATCACCAGCGTGCCCGCGTCCTCATCATAGGACCAGGTAGCATCGGTCGAGCCATCGTGGGGCGAAACCGGCGTACCACACTGATCAGCGGCTACACCTTGCCACGCCTCAAGCCACGTCTCGTCATCGAGCACGTTGCTAAATGATCCATCGCCACTAAAGACGTACAAATCATCGATATAACAGGCCCGCGCTTCGATCCCTGCAGCATCGATGGCCCACCAAGAACCGTCACCGGGTGCCGGCCCCACTGCAAGCGATCCTTCCTCGGGAGCCACTCGCCACGTGCCTTCTATCGGGGACGGGTCAGCCACCTTTACGAGCTTGTAGTTCCACCAAACGCCAGGACCCGCTTCAATGTTCATCAGCAGGGTATCTGTGCCGTCGAAAGTCACGTTGTAGGTCACCGACGTTGGTACGGCCACGTTGGGCAATTCGCCTGCGTTAACGGCCTTGGGCAAACCGAAGTACGCGCCAAATCCATCCAAGGTCAGAGTACCCGCGTCCTCATCCAACGACCACGTGGCACTGGCAGAGCCGTCGTGGGGCGCCACAGGCGCGCCACAAGACTCGGCAGCTACGCCCTGCCAGCCCTCAAGCCAAGTCTCATCGCCCAACGCGTTGCGGAAAGATCCATCCATCCCGACCACATAGTCATCGTCGAAGTAACAGGCCCGAGCTTCCAAGCCCGCCTCGTCAATCGCCCACCAAGACCCATCCCCGGGGGCTGGACCCACACCAAGAGAGCCCTCCTCAAGTGCCACGCGCCAGGTGCCGGGCAGTGTCGCCGCACCCGGTTCGGGGCCTGCATCCACCGTCTTGATCAACTCGTAGGTCCACCACACGCCGGGACCTGCCTCGATGCTCACGGTCGCGTTACCCGCATCCGTAAACGTTGCGTTGTACGTAATGGAGGTGGGCACTGCTACACCCGGTAGCTCGCCCGCGTTAACGGCTTTCGGCAATCCGATGTAGGCACCGAACCCATCAATCACCAGCGTACCGGCATCTTCGTCGTAGGACCAAGTCGCATCGGCCGTGCCGTCGTGTGGTGATACGGGCACACCACACTCCTCTGCACCACCTTGCCACGGCTCAAGCCATGTCTCATCGCCCAACACGTTCTCGAAGGTGCCATCGGGATTAAACACATAGTCATCATCGAAGTAGCAGGCGCGAGCAACGACGCCAGCATCATCTATTGCCCACCAAGAACCATCGCCCGGTGCGGGGCCAACGCGCAACGAGGATGCTTCAGACTTGACGCGCCAAGTCCCTGCCCAGCGCGGCGTACCGCCCAGATCGATACCTCCATCGTCACCGGGCGCACGAATACCACACCCGCCCTCTCCAGGGTGACCACAGGCCAAGCGAATGTTGTCGACCTGCACGTGAGCGGCACCCGTGGGCTGCAGTACAAAGAAGCTCACAATCTCGCTGGTATCGAGCGGGTTGAGGCCCTCTTCGCGATGAGCGAGAAGATCGTTCATTGGTACGCTGACAGAGGTCCACTCGTTGGCGGGCAGACTCGCCACAGGTAGCTCATAGCTACCCACAGCCGGGTATCCGCTGTCCATTCTGATCAACAGCGAGCTATCCGCGTCCGTCGCAGCACCGTCCACGTAGAGGTCGAACTTAAGCTCGGCCGCATGTAGCTCCCAATAGTTGGGGTTGTTCCCCATGCCAAATAGCGTGGTCGGTGCACCATCCACTGCGTAAATAGAAATGTTGCCCATGTTGGTCGTTTGTACGTCGATCACTGTACCGCGACTCGCGTCGTCTGCGGGCACCTCTGCAAACGTCAGTGCGCCATCATTGTTCCAGAAAGAGTTGACCGCCAGTTCACGATCCTCACCGTCTCTGCCGGGAAGCGTGCCCGCTGCATCGACGTAGAGATCAAAACTATCAGTAAACGGTGAATCGCTCTCTCCGGGTTCCAAACCGCGATCAGCATTGGAATTACAGCCCGCCCCCGCACCATTGGCGTCGTTGGCGGTACAACGGTATACGCGGACATAGTCGACCACCATATCCGCAGGAATCGCCCCGTCACCGACCTCACCCGGTAACGTTCCGCCAACCGCGAGGTTGAGGAGGAGGTGGAAATCGACATCGAAGGGTGCCGCACCCGCGCCCACCTGATAACCGACTTCTCGGCCGGCGTAGTAATAGGTGTACCAACCATCGCGGTTCAGCGTTTGATAATTGACGCCATCAACGTACCAACGCAATTCGTTACCCGACCACTCCAGTGCGTAAACATGGAAATCTCCCGAAGGATCTTCCACGGGTGTAGCCGGACCCGTCGACTGCTGAGCCAGCGGCCAGGCAAACCCGTAGTGCGCCGTGCCGTAAACCCTTTCG